>NC_008570.1:352500-652500 GCF_000014805.1 Aeromonas hydrophila subsp. hydrophila ATCC 7966
ACCTGAAACCGTGTACGTACAAGCAGTGGGAGCCCTTCGGGGTGACTGCGTACCTTTTGTATAATGGGTCAGCGACTTACATTTTGTAGCGAGGTTAACCGTATAGGGGAGCCGTAGGGAAACCGAGTCTTAACTGGGCGTCTAGTTGCAAGGTGTAGACCCGAAACCGGGTGATCTAGCCATGGGCAGGTTGAAGGTTGAGTAACATCAACTGGAGGACCGAACCCACTAACGTTGCAAAGTTAGGGGATGACCTGTGGCTGGGGGTGAAAGGCCAATCAAACTCGGAGATAGCTGGTTCTCCCCGAAAGCTATTTAGGTAGCGCCTCGGACGAATACTACTGGGGGTAGAGCACTGTTTGGGCTAGGGGGTCATCCCGACTTACCAACCCCATGCAAACTCCGAATACCAGTAAGTAATATCCGGGAGACACACGGCGGGTGCTAACGTCCGTCGTGAAGAGGGAAACAACCCAGACCGCCGGCTAAGGTCCCAAAGTTCTGGTTAAGTGGGAAACGATGTGGGAAGGCTCAGACAGCTAGGATGTTGGCTTAGAAGCAGCCATCATTTAAAGAAAGCGTAATAGCTCACTAGTCGAGTCGGCCTGCGCGGAAGATGTAACGGGGCTCAAACCAGGCACCGAAGCCGCGGATTCACACTAAGTGTGAGTGGTAGGGGAGCGTTCTGTAAGTCTGCGAAGGTGTGTCGAGAGGCATGCTGGAGATATCAGAAGTGCGAATGCTGACGTAAGTAACGATAAAGGGGGTGAAAAGCCTCCTCGCCGGAAGACCAAGGGTTCCTGTCCAACGTTAATCGGGGCAGGGTGAGTCGACCCCTAAGGCGAGGCCGAAAGGCGTAGTCGATGGGAAGCAGGTTAATATTCCTGCACGACTTGTAATTGCGATGGGGGGACGGAGAAGGCTAGGTGGGCCAGGCGACGGTTGTCCTGGTGAAAGTGCGTAGGTGGTGTTTCTAGGCAAATCCGGAGACACAACACTGAGACACGAGACGAACGCACTACGGTGCGGAAGCCATTGATGCCCTGCTTCCAGGAAAAGCCTCTAAGCTTCAGATTACAAGTCATCGTACCCCAAACCGACACAGGTGGTCGGGTAGAGAATACCAAGGCGCTTGAGAGAACTCGGGTGAAGGAACTAGGCAAAATAGAACCGTAACTTCGGGAGAAGGTTCGCTCTTGACAGTGAAGTCCCTTGCGGATGGAGCAGTTGGGAGTCGCAGTGACCAGATGGCTGGGACTGTTTATCAAAAACACAGCACTCTGCAAACACGAAAGTGGACGTATAGGGTGTGACACCTGCCCGGTGCCGGAAGGTTAATTGATGGGGTTAGCGCAAGCGAAGCTCTTGATCGAAGCCCCGGTAAACGGCGGCCGTAACTATAACGGTCCTAAGGTAGCGAAATTCCTTGTCGGGTAAGTTCCGACCTGCACGAATGGTGTAACCATGGCCATGCTGTCTCCACCCGAGACTCAGTGAAATCGAATTCGCCGTGAAGATGCGGTGTACCCGCGGCTAGACGGAAAGACCCCGTGAACCTTTACTACAGCTTGGCACTGAACATTGAACCTACATGTGTAGGATAGGTGGGAGGCTTTGAAGGCGTGACGCCAGTTGCGCTGGAGCCGTCCTTGAAATACCACCCTTGTATGTTTGATGTTCTAACGCAGGCCCCTGAATCGGGGTCGCGGACAGTGCCTGGTGGGTAGTTTGACTGGGGCGGTCTCCTCCCAAAGAGTAACGGAGGAGCACGAAGGTTGGCTAATCCTGGTCGGACATCAGGAGGTTAGTGCAATGGCATAAGCCAGCTTAACTGCGAGACGGACAGGTCGAGCAGGTACGAAAGTAGGTCATAGTGATCCGGTGGTTCTGAATGGAAGGGCCATCGCTCAACGGATAAAAGGTACTCCGGGGATAACAGGCTGATACCGCCCAAGAGTTCATATCGACGGCGGTGTTTGGCACCTCGATGTCGGCTCATCACATCCTGGGGCTGAAGTCGGTCCCAAGGGTATGGCTGTTCGCCATTTAAAGTGGTACGCGAGCTGGGTTCAGAACGTCGTGAGACAGTTCGGTCCCTATCTGCCGTGGGCGTTGGATGATTGAAGGGAGTTGCTCCTAGTACGAGAGGACCGGAGTGAACGAACCTCTGGTGTTCGGGTTGTCACGCCAGTGGCACTGCCCGGTAGCTAAGTTCGGAATCGATAACCGCTGAAAGCATCTAAGCGGGAAGCGAGCCCTGAGATGAGTCATCCCTGACCCCTTGAGGGTCCTAAAGGGCCGTTGGAGACCACAACGTTGATAGGTGGGGTGTGTAAGCGCGGCGACGTGTTGAGCTAACCCATACTAATTACCCGTGAGGCTTAACCATACAACACCCAAGAAGTGTTTCGAGCCTTGTGACAAATACGAAACTACTTATGTCAGCTTTCTCAGATTGAAGAATTTGCCTGGCGGCCATAGCGCCGTGGAACCACCTGAACCCATGCCGAACTCAGAAGTGAAACGCGGTAGCGCCGATGGTAGTGTGGCATTCGCCATGCGAGAGTAGGACACTGCCAGGCACCCAATTAAACAGTTATGCACAAATTGCATAATTGGCCGAGAGGATGACACCTCAATGAAGCGGCAGACAATTTAGCAAAAAGCTAACCAGACAGCGGAGCGGTAGTTCAGTCGGTTAGAATACCGGCCTGTCACGCCGGGGGTCGCGGGTTCGAGTCCCGTCCGCTCCGCCACTACTTAAGAAGCCCAGTCTAACGACTGGGCTTTTTTTCGTTTCCGGCACCGCACTCATGTCCCCGAATTGCCTCTTTTCCCCTCACGCGGCTCAGTAAAACACACAAAGCCAGACGGTGGTCATGTCGGGATGGGTCCATTCCACCCTGTGTTTCTGGCGGGTATGTGGTCGCTGGCAATGAGCCAGCTTTACACTGGGAGCCTTCCTTGGTTGAAGCACATTTAAGAAGGTCTGGGCGAATGTAGGGGAGCTTTGCTAGTGGTTACTTGCTCACTGCACACTAGCTCAAAGCCCCGTTCGCGAAGCGGGGTTGAGAGGAGCTGGCATCTTGGCTGACATGAATATGGGAGCCGAGACCGAGGGGCACACTCTAGAGCACACAGGATGTGCTGTGGCAGCGAATAGAATCCCATGTCATTGACCCGTTTTGGTACAAAATGCACATAAAGAAAAGGGGACAGCGGCTGCCGTCCCCTCAAGTCATCTAGTCCAGTCCATGAACTGCAACGCTCCCTGCAATCCCTGACTTTATCCTGATCCTTCGGAATATCCCCTTCCCAATCCGTTGAGGTGTCCTGTGGCCATCCTAGCCTGGCAATCGCTCCTGATTGCTGCACTCTCTCCATCCTGGAGGTGTCCGTTACCACATCCCGTGGTGTTCCTTGCGTCATCCTGACAGACAACCATCCGGGTTGTCTCGCTTCATCCTGAAGCTGTCCTGCTCGCTTCCAGCGAGGTCCATATTCTTCCTGAAGAGCAATCATCCTGTTTGCTCTGCCTCATCCCGAGGTGTCCGCAACCACGTCCCGTGGTGTCCTGTAATCCGTTTGATAACCGTCCTGGTTACCGGCCTCATCCTGAGGTGTTCCTTGCCCACACCCTGTGGTTTATTCCCTGCTTATGCGCTGTTTCCGCATCCTGCCGAACCAGCTCCGTCCTTGTGAGACCCATATTAAGGGAACCAGGGGGCGGAACAAGGGAGGATCCGGTGTTGTTGGCGTGGCGATAACGGATTAATGACCAATGCCATAGAGATAAAGTCATATAAATCATGAGATTAGTTTGTTTCATGGGAAAGCATGTGGATTCAAAGATGGCTTCGCGTACGGTTCGACACAGTGGCCTCTTACAGCTGCCATGGCGGATCTCTTACACGCAAAAACAGGGCGAAAACGATGGTACAAACAGGCTCAATTCGGTGGGTGAGACTTAAAAATTAGTTGAATAAATATGCTCAAAAAGAATACAAAAAGCCGGGCTTTGCCCGGCTTTTTTTCTGAGGTGGTCAGCTGACGCGGCTACCCGGTGTCGGATATGCCTTGCGCAAGGATTCAGGTGCCAGCACTTCCAGATTCCCGCTCATGTTGTTGAGCCAGGTACGGAACTCGGGGGTGTCCTGCACCTCGGTTTCCACCACCACGCTGCGCTTGTCGTAGCGAGTCATGCGCGGGTTGTGGCCGGGGATTTGCCCGTCGACCAGGGTCGGACAGTTGGCATCGATGCGACCGACGAAGCGGATTGGCCCGCTGACATCCTGATACCCCTGATCGCGGATCAGTTTCTGGATGTTGAAATCCTTCGGCTGGGTCGCGCTGAAGTTGGTCAGCTCCACGTTCTTGATGTGATCGAACGGGATGCCGTAGACCTTGGGATCCAGCTCGGACAGGGTGCAGAGCAGGGTTGGCCCTTCCGCTTGGTTCAGGATGCCGAGCGGATTGATGCGGTCGTAGCAGAGCCATACAGTGCGCTCCTTGATGACCCGCTGGATCTCTGCACTGAACTTGCGACCGCGCCACAACGCATCGCGGATCAAGGTGCTGCGGCGGATCTCCGGGTTACCGGCAAACGGACGCGGTGACTGGTGCACGCTCTCGAGCCAGCGTTCAGCCAGTTCACTCTGGCTGTCGCGGATCACCTGGCTGGCCTTGTCGACCAAGGGGTTCAGTTCGGTCAGGACGCTGGCCGGCAACAGCTGGCTGGCCTGATCGCTCCAGGTTTTCAGCGCCACTGCCAAGGAGAGCGGCATGATGTTGGCAAAATCGTTGAGGCCATGGCGCTCGAAGCACCAGCCGTGTGGTTTGCTGCGTTCATCCGAGGTGAGATCGAACAACCCCATGCCGGACATCTCTTCCAGGTCCCGTTGCACGGTACGCAGACTGACGTGGATGCCTTCTTCTTCCAGTTTTACCTGGAGTTGGCTGGCGGTCAGCTTGTAAGGGCGGTGCGGGATGCAACGCGCCAAGGTCAGTTGTCGTAACAGCTTCTTACTCATGGTGCATGCCTTCACTGGTTTAGCGTTGAGTGTATCCTAGCCATGCCTTGCGACAGTCTATGTCGCAAGTTTTGCTGCGACAACTGTCGCCATTTTCATACAAACCAAGCTAACCACATGATCCTAAACATAATTGCCATCATTTAGGGCAGCAATCGAGGCTAAAAAATGATGAAAATTCACCAAATGAAAGTGCTGTCTTACGGATCTGGGGTAGAGGAAAAAACAGAAATGACGGGGAAATACAGAATATGATGTGGAGGGGATGGCTCCCCTCCGTCAGGCAGGTACTTTTTGGCTGGATCAGGCCAGCCAGGACAAGGCGGATTTGGTGATGGCCGCGCCCACCATATAGCCGAATACCGCCAGGGCTGCGAGGCCGGCCACCAGCTTCTGACTGCGCGCAGGGCGCTTGAGCGCCATGACGCCGAGGCCGATGTAAACCACCAGTGCGATCAGCTTGGCCATCAGCCAGGGTTGTTGGCCCGGGCTCATCTGCAGGGTTACCGCCAGCAGCACTCCGAACAGCAGCAGGAAGGTGTCGTTGACATGGGGCAGGATCTTCAGCCACTTCTGCTGCAGGCGGGGGCTGCCGCCGAGGGCCAGCAGCCAGCGATAGAGGAACAGCAGCACGCTGACCAGCGCCAGCGTCATGTGCAGGTGTTTGAGCATGGGGTAATAGGCAATCATATTGCTTCCTTGTCGTTGTCGGGCAGACCGCTGTTCCAGTTGTGAGCGTGAATGCGCTCCTGTCCTTCCTGATCGTCTTGCAGCAGATCGGAGAGGATGTCCCGGTATTGCAGGCTCTTGTTGATATAGGTGTGTTCGTCGTCCAGGTAGTTGACCTGTTCCCGCAGCAGCCAGTTGTCGTGCTGCTTGAAGGTCTGGCCGGCCCGCCAGGCCTGGTTGGCCCGAAAGCCGAGCTGGGTCAGGGCTTCCACCCCCAGATCCACGGCAGAACCCAGGGTTTCCCGGTACACGCTGCCCACGCCCTGGCGCAGGATCTCGTGAGCGTGGGGACGATCCTGGGCTCGCGCCAGTATCTTAAGGTGCGGGAAGTGTTTCTTCACCATTTCAATCACTTCGAGTGACGTGGCCGGATCGTTGATGGAAAGCACCAGCAGCTTGGCCTTGTGGGCGCCGGCGGCGTGCAGCAGGTCAAGCCGGCTGGCATCGCCATAGAACACCTGATAGCCATACTTGCGCAGCATCTCGATCTGGCTGGCATCCTGCTCGAGGATGGTGGTGCCGATGCCGTGGCCGTGCAGCAGACGGCCCACGATCTGACCGAAACGGCCGAAGCCGGCGATGATGACCGGGTGCTCCACCAGCTCCGGCTGCTCGTGCTGCGGCAATTCACTCTGGTTGCGATAGTCGAACCAGGGCTGGATCACCCGATCGTTGAGGATCAGCAGCAGCGGCGTCAGCGCCATGGAGAGCGCCACCACCAGGGTCAGCAGGGCGATGGTATCCCCTGGCAGCACCTTGTTCTGGGCGGCGAACGAGAACAGCACGAAGGCGAACTCCCCGCCCTGGGCCAGCGCCAGCCCGAAGGTCCAGCGCTGACTCGGCGAGATGCGAATGGCAAAACCGAGCGCCATCAACACCAGCCACTTGAGCACCATCAGGCCGACCACCAGGGTCGGGATAAGCAGCGGGTGCTCGGCAAACAGCCCGAAGTTGATGCCGGCGCCCACTGACATGAAGAAGAGGCCGAGCAGCAGCCCCTTGAACGGCTCTATGTCTGCTTCCAGCTCGTGGCGATACTCGCTGTCCGCCAGCACCACGCCGGCGAGGAAGGAGCCAAGGGCGGGGGAGAGGCCGACCGACTCCATCAGCACGGCGATGGCGATCACCAGCAGCAGGGCGGCGGCGACGAAGATCTCCCGCATGTGGGACTGGGCGATGGCGCGAAACACCGGTCGCATCAGGTAATGACCACCCAGCACTATGCCGGAGATGGCGGCCACTACCAGCAGGCCGTGTTGCCAGCCGGCCAGCTCCGAGCTGCCGCTGCTGGCCACCGGCGCGATGGCCAGCAGCGGCAGGATCGCCAGGATGGGGATGACGGCGATGTCCTGGAACAGCAGCACGGCGAAGGCGGAGCGGCCGCTCTCGCTCTGCATCAGTTTGCGCTCCTGCAGGCTCTGCAGCACGATGGCGGTGGAGGAGAGCGCCAGGATGAGGCCGATGGCCAGCCCCTGTTGCCAGGGCAGGCCGATGAGGTGGGCCACGCCGGTCAGGGCCGCCGTGGTCAGCAGCACCTGCAGCCCGCCGGTGCCGAGGATCGGTCCCTTCAGCTGCCACAGCAGCGCCGGCCTGAGCTCAAGCCCGACCAGAAACAGCATCAGCACTACCCCGAACTCGGCGAAGTGCATCACATCTTTCTGTTCACCCACCAGCCCCAGCAGGAAGGGACCTATGATGATGCCCGCCAGCAGGTAACCGAGCACGGAGCCCAGCCCCCAGCGCTTGGCCAGTGGCACCGCGATCACCGCGGCAGAGAGGTAGATGAAGGCATCGAACAGTAAACCATGTCCCATCAGCGGATCCTCCGCACTGTGGTGGAGGTCGATGTCGGCAGGCCAGGCCGCCGCCCGGATCGAGAGCGGGTCATGAGAGTACCTCCAGCAGATCGCGCAGATAGGGGCTGCCGGCAAGCTGGGCCGGGGTCAGCTGTTCGTCGCGCAGGGCACACAGCAGCTGGCGATAGTCCTGGCCGCAGCGGCGCAGCGCCTCCTGATCCCGGATCTTGTGAAAGGAGTGCAGCACGAATGGCGGCAGCCAGCTCATGCCGCACAGCTGGGCCGTCTGCCGGAACGGCAGCAGAAAGTCGAGCAACGGGCGCTGGTTGTAGCCCTCGCTGCAATAAGACTCGGGGGCGCCGCCGGTGGTGATGGCCGACAGCCACTGCTTGCCGTTGAGGGCGTGGGCTTCCGGGCCGTAGGCGTAGCCATACTCCAGCACCAGATCCATCCACTCCTTCATGATGGCGGGGCAGGAGTACCAGTAGAAGGGGTGCTGGAACACGATGATGTCGTGTTCAGACAGCAGGGCCTGCTCCCGCTTCACGTTGATGAACATGTTGGGGTAGTGCTGGTAGAGGTCGTGCAGGGTGACGCCCTCCAGGCCGTCGATGGCCTGCAGCAGCTGCTTGTTGGCCCGGGAGCTCTGCAGCGCCGGGTGTGAAAAGATAACCAGAATGCGTTTCATGGGTTCCTGATCTGAAGAGGGGCCAAATACCGATGCAAGCGACCGGCGAAAAAAAGATGCATTGAGCAGCGACGTTATCAAGAAGCGCCATGGCTCGCCAGTTCCGGGATCAGCTCGCGCAGCGCCGGATTGAGGGTCTGGTGGGCGGGATAGCAGAGGCCGATGCGCCGGAACATCCGTGGCCCGCGCACCGGCACGGTACACAGACCCGCTTCGTCCTCCACCAACCCGTCCGGCAGAAAGCTGATGCCGACTCCGGCCAGCACCAGCGCCATCACCAGCCCCTTGCTTTCGGCCTTGGCCACCAGATTGAGGGTCAGTCGGTCACAGGCCAGCAGACCTATGGTCTGCTGATGGGCTTCGCAGGGAGGGCACTCAATAAAATCATAATGTTGCAGCTCGGCCAACTCGAGTTGCTGGCGGCTGGCGAGGGGATGGTCGCGGCGCACGCACAAGACATAATCCTCCTCCCACAGCGGCAGGAAGATCTCGTCCTCCCTGCGCAGGGCATCCAGGGTCAGCCGACAGTCGGCAGGCGTCCCGTAATCGGAGAGGGTGAGATCCAGCTCGGGCAGCACAGCCTGCACCTGCTGCAGCAATCCCGCCACCCGCCGCCGGCTCAGATCCGGCATGATGGCCATGTTGAGCCGCGCACGCGTCGCCTTCTGGCGAAACAGCGCCGGCAGCCGGCGTGCCTCTTCCACCAGCTTGACCGCGTGGGGATAGAGGTAATGGGCCTGATCCCTGGCCGCCACCCCCTTCTTGCCCCGAATGAACAGGCTGTCACCCAGGGTCTCTTCCAGCTGGCGCAGCCCCGCCGAGAGGGAGGGTTGGCTGACGTGGCAGCGTTCGGCCGCCGCCGTGATGTTCTTCTCTTCATAGATGGCGATGAAGAAGCGCAGCAGTCTCAGATCCAGCATAAGCCCAACCATAGTTTTTTCAGATGATAACCAGCGGAAAACAATATTTATCACTGATGGATGCAGTGACTATAGTGATCCCGTTCCGTGCTGGCCAGCCGCTTGTTTGCTCAAACCGACTCTTGAATCAGAAGGAAAACATCATGTCCAAGCCTCTCGTCGTGATCACCGGTGCCTCCGCCGGGATCGGTGCCGCCATCGCCCGCGCCTTCTCCGCCGCCGGCCATCCGCTGCTGCTGCTGGCCCGCCGGGTCGAGCCCATGCAGGCGCTGGCGCTGCCCGATACTCTTTGCATCGGGGTCGATGTGACCGACACCGCCGCCATGAAGGCCGCCATCAAGCAGGCCGAGGCACAATTCGGCCCGGTCGGCTGCCTGGTCAACAACGCCGGCGTCATGCTGCTGGGACAGGCCGACGTGCAGGACCCGGCCGAGTGGCAGCAGATGCTCAACATCAACGTGATGGGGGTGTTGAACGGTGTTCACGCCGTGCTGGCCGGCATGAAGGCCCGCCGCAGCGGCACCATCATCAACATCAGCTCCATCGCCGGTCGCAAGACCTTCCCGAACCATGCCGCCTACTGCGCCACCAAGTTCGCCGTGCACGCCCTGACCGAGAACATCCGGGAAGAGGTGGCCGACGTCGGCGTGCGGATGGTGACCATAGCCCCGGGCGCGGTGGAGACCGAGCTGCTCAGCCACACCACGGACGAGAGCATCAAGGCCGGCTACCACGACTGGAAGGATCAGATGGGGGGCGTCATTGCGCCTGAGGTGATCGCCGACGCCGTGCTCTATGCATGGAGCCAGCCGGCCAATGTCTGCGTGCGCGAGATCATGCTGGCGGCGACCCGTCAGCAACCTTGATGGCGGCTGACTGGAAGCGGGGGAGGGCTTGACCCTCCCCCTGGGCCAAGGGTTACCATAGGCCACCTTTCGTCAATGAGTCGTCCCATGGTTCTGACCCGTCGCCAACTCGCTCGCGCCCGCCGCTGGCTCCCCCTGTGGAGTCTGCTGATGGTGCTGATGTCGTTTGGCAGCCGGGCAGCGACCGATCTCTGTACCCTGACTCCCCATTGCAGCCAGAGCGAACGCACCCTGGAGAAGGCCATGCCCTGCGGCAGCTTCACCTCGGCGCTCGCCATGACGGTGCTCACCGGCGACAGCCTGACGGTTGCCATGCTGGAACCCGATACCCCGGATTTCATCTCCCCCTCCCAGTTCATGCCGGATGTTCCGACCGACCGGCTGGAGCGTCCGCCCCGTCATCTCGGTTGAGTCGAGTCCCCCTGTTTTTTTGGGCATTTCTTCTTATCCGAGGTGAGTTATGTACAAGTCCCTGTTATTGGCCGTGCTGGCCGGTACCGTCAGTTTTTCTGCTCTGGCAACCGAGCAGATGACCGTCTACAAGTCCCAGTATTGCGGCTGCTGCAAGACCTGGATCAAGCACATGGAAGAGAACGGCTTTGAGGTCAAGGTCGTCGAAACCGAGCAGCTTGAACCGGTCAAGCAGCAGTACGGCATCACTCCGCAACTGGCGTCCTGCCACACCGGGGTGGTGAACGGCTATGTGGTGGAGGGGCATGTACCCGCCGCCGACGTGCAGAAGCTGCTCAAGGAAAAACCGGCGATCCGCGGCCTGACCATTCCGGGCATGCCCCAGAGTGCGCCAGGCATGGATATTCCGGGTCAGCCCTATCAGGTGCTGAGCATCAGCAACGAGGGCGCGACCAAGGTCTGGTCGAGCTACCCCGGCTGATGAAAACTGGCCGTGAGCAGACACACTTCCATCATGTGAGGCACACCTGAGCGAGCCCGTGTCGCTCACGGTCAGGTATGGGGGCCGCCATCGCGAGATGGCGGCCCTTTTACATCAGGGCGCGGGAGAACTTGCAACTGAAGGCGACAAGGGGCAGATTGATCCCCTGTCCAAGGAGCCAAGGCTCAGGTCCGCCAACCCTTTTACAGCGCAAAGGATGCGACATGTTCACCTTTTCCCGAGGGCTTCTGCTGCTGGCTTGTCTGGCCGCCGTTCCCTGTTCATATGCCAATGATGAGTCCGCCATGCCCACAAGCGACACCCTGATCCAGCCTCCCGTGGCCGCCAAACACCCTCACGCCATCAAGAAACACGGGGATACCCGGGTCGACAACTACTACTGGCTGCGGGATGACGAGCGCCAGAAACCCGAGGTGCTGGCCTACCTCGAGGCTGAAAACGCCTACACCGACGCCATGCTCAAACCGATCAAGCCGCTGCGCGACCAGCTCTATCAGGAGATGGTGGCCCGCATTCCGCAGCAGGACGAGTCGGTGCCCTACGTGAAGAACGGCTATCGCTACCAGACCCGCTACGAGCCGGGCAAGGAGTACGCCATCTATTCGCGCAGCAAGCTGGGTGAAGAGGCTGCGAGCCTGCTGCTGGACGGCAACCAGCGCGCCGAAGGCCACGAGTTCTACGCCCTGGGGGCGCTCGAGGTGAGCCGCAACAACCGCTGGCTGGCGGTGGCGGAAGATTTCCTCTCCCGCCGTCAGTACCAGATCCAGTTCCTCGACCTGGAGAGCGGCAAATGGGCCGCCGAGTTGCTTCCGAACACCTCCGGCAACCTGGTCTGGGCCAACGACAGCAAGACGGTGTTCTACGTGCGCAAGCACCCCAAGACGCTGCTGCCCTACCAGGTCTATCGCCACGAGCTGGGCACGGAGCCGGCCAAGGATCAGCTGGTCTATGAGGAGAAGGACGACTCCTTCTATGTGAGCCTCTACGCCACCACCTCGGAAGATTTCATCGTCATCGCCCTCTCCAGCACCACCTCGGGCGAGGCGCGTCTCATCGATGCCAACGTACCGACCCAGGCGCCGCGGCTGTTCCTGCCGCGCCAGGTGGATCACGAATACAGCCTGGATCACTACCGCGGCCGCTTCTATGTGCGCTCCAACAAGGACGGCAAGAACTTCGGCCTCTACGAGACCAAGGAGAGCCCGGTGGATCGCTGGAAGGCGGTGATCGCCCCCAATCCGGACGTGCTGCTGGAGAGCTATGCCCTGTTCAAGGAGTGGCTGGTGCTGGAGGAGCGCAGTCAGGGGCTGACCCGGCTGCGGCAGGTCAACTGGCAGAGCGGCGAGCAGAAGGAGATCGCCTTCGACGATCCGGCCTATGTCACCTGGCTCGCCTACAACCCGGAGCCGGATACCAGCGCGCTGCGCTATGGCTACTCCTCCATGACCACCCCCTCGTCCACCTACGAGCTCGACCTGAACAGCGGCAAGCGCACCCTGCTCAAGCAGCAGCCGGTGGCGGGCTTCAAGGCCGAGCAATATGCCAGCGAGCGGCTCTGGATCACCGCCCGTGACGGCGTGGCCGTGCCGGTGTCGCTGGTCTATCGCAAGGACAAGTTCAAGCAAGAGGGGGCGGGGACGCATACCAATCCGCTGCTGGTCTACGGCTACGGCTCCTATGGCGCCAGCATGGACCCGGATTTCAGCAGCGCCAGGCTGAGCCTGCTGGACCGCGGCTTCGTCTACGCCATCGCCCACATCCGTGGTGGCGAGGAGCTGGGCCGCCACTGGTATGAAGATGGCAAGCTGCTGAAAAAGCAGAATACCTTCAACGACTTCATCGACGTGACCGAGGCGCTGGTGGCGCAGGGCTACGGCGCCAAGGATCAGGTCTACGCCATGGGCGGCAGCGCCGGCGGTCTGCTGATGGGGGCCGTCATCAATCAGGCGCCCCAGCTCTATCGCGGCGTGGTGGCCCAGGTGCCGTTCGTCGATGTGGTCACCACCATGCTGGACGAGTCCATTCCCCTCACCACCGGGGAGTACGACGAGTGGGGCAACCCGAACCAGAAGCGCTACTACGACTACATGAAGGCCTACAGCCCCTACGATCAGGTCAAGGCGCAGGCCTATCCCAACCTGCTGGTGACCACCGGCTTGCACGATTCCCAGGTGCAGTACTGGGAGCCGGCCAAGTGGGTGGCCAAGCTGCGCGAGCTGAAGACGGATGATAACAAGTTGTTGCTGAGCACCGACATGGACGCCGGCCACGGCGGCAAGTCGGGTCGCTTCAAAGCCTACGAGGATATCGCGCTGGAGTTCGCGTTTATTCTGGATCTGGCCAAGCCACAAGCATAAGTCACCACAGTTGCAGCCCTTGCCAGTCAAGGGCTGCAAAAGAATCTCACTCCTCCCACTCTGTCTGCCGACCGGTAGCACATTCAATTAATCTCTGATCAGCAAATTAATGATCGGCTTCAAATTTCTCGTCATCCATATCCATCATTTTGTGTTTTTGTTTGATTTATGTTGGCGCCGTGTGCTTAATCGAAGCCGTTATGACTCTTTAATTGGCCCCCTCGGGGCCAATTATCTTCGGTTGGCATGAAGCCGACTGTCTCACCACAGGATGCTGGTGGCTTTTTGGGGAACGTTCGCCGTTCACCCGCTTCCTCATATCGAGGTCATGGGCAACCGCCGACGCAGAACGGTGGTTTGTCCGGCATTCGCCCGTGGAACGGGCGAGCTGAATCAATCAAAAAGGATGAACAACATGAAAGGATTATCCCTGGCGTGTGCCCTGTCGGCTGTCCTGGCCGGCGTCTCGTTCGGTGGTCCGGTGCAGGCGCAGGAGCGCTTCGTGACCATAGGCACCGGCGGTCAGACCGGTGTCTACTACGTGGCGGGCCAGTCCATCTGCCGCTTCCTCAATCGCGGCGCCGCCGATCACCAGATCAAGTGCAACGCCCCGGCCAGCGGTGGCGGGGTAGCCAACGTCAACGGCATCCGCAGCGGTGAATTCAACTTCGGCATCATGCAGTCCGACCATCAGTACAAGGCGATGAAGGGGCTGCCGCCGTTCCAGGCCGAGGGTGCCATGGACGACATGCGCGCCGTCTTCTCCCTGCAGAGCGAGGTGTTCACCATCCTGGCCCGCAAGGACGCCAAGATCGCCGGCTTCGACGATCTCAAGGGCAAGCGGGTCAACATCGGCAACCCGGGTTCCGGCCAGCGCGACACCTTCGAAGAGATCATGGCGGTGAAGGGGTGGAAAAAGGGCGACTTCGGCCTGGTCTCCGAGCTCAAGCCGGCCGAGCAGGCCTCGGCATTGGGTGACAACAACATCGACGCCATGAGCTACTTCGTCGGCCACCCCAACGGCGCCATCCAGGAAGCCTCCACCACCACCGACGCCGTGCTGGTACCGGTCACCGGCGCCGACATCGACAAGCTGCTGGCCGAGAAGAGCTACTACAGCAAGGCCGAGATCCCGGGCGGCATCTACAAGGGCAGCGACCAGCCGACCCCGTCCATTGGCGGCAAGGCGGTGCTCTCCACCAGTGCCAAGGCGGATCCGGAAGTGGTCTATCAACTGGTGAAGTCGGTATTCGACAACCTGGATCGTTTCAAGCGCCTGCACCCGGCCTTCGCCGACCTGAAAGAGGCCGACATGATCAAGGTGGGTCTCTCCGCCCCGCTGCATGAAGGGGCTGCCCGCTACTACAAAGAGCGCGGCTGGCTCTGATAGCGGGCCCAAGGGCCGCTGTCACTCTCTTCGACACCCGCCTGCCGCAGCCCGTGGCAGCGGGTGTCGTGTCGTTGTACTCGTTGGCACAAGTTAACCCCTATGCAAGATAAACAACTCTCTACCGAGGAACTGATCGCCCAGGATGTGGGGGCGCGTCTGCCGCTCGGCATCATGGGTGGGTGCATCACCACCCTGGCGCTCGCCTGGTCGCTGTTCCAGCTCTGGATCGCCTCGCCGCTGCCCTTCATGCTGGGCTTCGGCGTGCTCAATGACACCGAGACCCGTGCCATTCACCTCACCTTCGCCCTGCTGCTGGCCTATCTGGTGTTCCCGGCCTTTCGCCGCTCGCCGCGCGACCGGGTGCCGCTCGGCGATCTGGCGCTCGGGCTGGTGGCCGCCGGTGCCGCTTCCTATCTGTTCGTGATGTACGAGGCGCTGGCCCAGCGGCCGGGCAACCTCACCACCGCCGATCTGGTGACCGCCTGCATCGGCATTCCGCTGCTGCTGGAAGCCGCCCGCCGTGCGCTGGGGCCGGCCCTGGCGGTGATCGCCCTGGTATTTCTCGCCTACAGCCTGGCGGGGCCCTGGATGCCGGGCCTGCTGGCTCACCGCGGGGTGAGCTTCACCGCGCTGGCCAACCACCAGTGGATCACCACCGAGGGGGTGTTCGGCATCGCCCTCGGCGTCTCCACCAGCTTCGTGTTCCTGTTCGTGCTGTTCGGTGCCCTGCTGGAGCGGGCCGGTGCCGGCCACTACTTCATCCAGCTCGCCTTCAGCCTGCTCGGTCACCTGCGCGGCGGCCCGGCCAAGGCGGCGGTGGTGGCCTCCGGCCTGACCGGCCTTATCTCCGGCTCCTCCATCGCCAACGTGGTGACCACCGGCACCTTTACCATTCCCATGATGAAGAAGGTGGGGTTCAGCGCCGAGAAGGCGGGGGCGGTGGAAGTGGCCTCCTCGGTCAACGGCCAGATCATGCCGCCGGTGATGGGGGCCGCGGCCTTTCTGATGGTGGAGTACGTGGGCATTCCCTACGTCGAGATCATCAAGCACGCCTTCCTGCCGGCGACCATCTCCTACATAGCGCTGCTCTACATCGTCCATCTGGAGGCGCTCAAGCTCGGCATGCAGCCCATCGGCGACCATCAGCCCAAGCCCTGGCTGCGCCGGTTGACCGGCTTTGCCTTTGGCGCCGCCCTGATCAGCGGGCTGTCGATGGCGGTCTACTACGGCCTTGGTTGGCTCAAGCCGGCGCTGGGCGACTATGCCCTGCCCGGCATCGCCCTGCTGCTGGCCGCCACCTATCTGGGGCTGTTGAAAATTGCCGCCAGCAATGAGCCGCTGGCGGCGGAAGATCCGGACAAGCCGCTGACCGAGCTGCCCAACACCCGTACCGTGCTGCTCTCCGGCCTGCACTTCCTGCTGCCGGTGGTGGTGCTGGTGTGGTGCCTGATGGTGGAGCGGCTCTCGCCCGGGCTGTCGGCCTTCTGGGGCACCGTCATGCTGGTGATCATACTGCTGACCCAGCGGCCGCTGCTCAACTGGCTGCGCAGCGATGGCCGGCACGATTACGGCTCCCTGCAGGACGGCTTGATCGATCTGCGAGAGGGGCTGGTGGCCGGTGCCCGCAACATGATCGGCATCGGCATCGCCACCGCCACGGCGGGGATCATCGTCGGTGCCGTCTCCCAGACCGGGGTTGGTCTGGTGCTGGCGGATCTGGTGGAGATGCTCTCCATGGGCAACCTGCTGCTGATGCTGCTGCTGACCGCCTTGCTGAGCCTCATCCTCGGCATGGGGCTGCCCACCACCGCCAACTACATAGTGGTCTCCAGCCTGCTGGCGCCGGTGGTGGTGACGCTCGGGCAGCAGAACGGGCTGATCGTGCCGCTCATCGCGGTGCACCTGTTCGTGTTCTACTTCGGCATCATGGCCGACGTGACGCCGCCGGTGGGGCTCGCCTCGTTCGCGGCGGCGGCCGTCTCCAAGGGCGATCCCATCAAGACCGGCATCACCGCCTTTTACTACAGCCTGCGCACCGCCGCGCTGCCGTTCCTGTTCATCTTCAACACCGACCTGCTGCTGATCGACGTGGACTTTGCCCACGGGGTGCTGATCTTCATGGTGGCCACCGTTGCCATGCTGATCTTCGCCGCCGCCACCCAGGGTCATTTTCTGGTGAAGAGTCGCTGGTACGAAAGCGTGCTGCTGTTGCTGGTGGCCTTCACCCTGTTCCGCCCCGGTTTCTGGATGGACATGGTGCACGATCCCTATCGCGAGACGCCGCCGGCCCAGCTGGCCCAGACCCTGGGCGAGGTGGAGGCGGAGAGCACTCTGCGGCTGCGGATCCAGGGTGAGGATGCGGTGGGCAAGCTGCGTCAGTCGACCGTGCTGCTGGCGGTGCCGGCAGGGGAGGATGGGGAAGCCCGCCTCGCCAGCCTGGGGCTCGCGCTCTATGAGCAGGATGGCAAGACCTTGATCGACAGCGTCACCTTCGGCAGTCCGGCGGCGGCAGCCGGCATGGAGTTTGACCAGGAGATCATGATGGTCAAGGCGCCCACCGAGCGCTGGCGCAAGGAGCTGATGTGGCTGCCCGGTTTCCTGCTGTTTGCGCTAATCGTCTGGCTGCAAAGGCGCAGGGTGGTGCGAGCATAACCAGGGTCAATGAAAACGGCGCCATCATGGCGCCGTTTTCATGCTCCCCGCTGGGGGCTTATTCCTGCGGATCCTGCTCCTGCAGCAGGCTCAGGGTCTGTTGCTCCACCTGGCTCAGGCCCAGCTGTTCACAGGCTTGCTCGAAGCTGATGCCAAGGTGGCACATCATGATATCCATCACCGGGAGGGATTATTCCTGCGGATCCTGCTCCTGCAGCAGGCTCAGGGTCTGTTGTTCCACCTGGCTCAGGCCCAGCTGTTCACAGGCTTGCTCGAAGCTGATGCCAAGGTGGCACATCATGATATCGATAGCGGGCAGATAGTTTTTCATTGCGTCTTCCATGGTGATCCTCCGGACCCGTCCCTTATGCCCGAACAGGGTGGGCGGGACAATTAGACTTTAGGCGTAGACTGCTCGTTTGCTGAGCGCCTCTGCCACTGGGCGGGGGAATTTGTTACTCTGCTTGTCAGCAAGAAGATGTTGCCGTATGACTGCGAGCAACACGTGAGGAGCAGGGCATGTTATTGAGTTTCTTGATCATCGCATCGGGCTGGTGGCACATTCGTGCGGCCTATGGCTCAGACTCCCGTCAGTTCTACATCAGCAAGCCGTTGACCATGCTGCTCATCATAGCGCTGGCCTTCGGCTATCAGAGCTATGACCACGACGGTTCCCACGCCTGGATCCTGCTCGGTCTCTGCCTGTCGCTGGCCGGCGACGTGCTGCTGATGTTGCCGAGCGACCGCTTCATTCAGGGGCTGGCGGCGTTTTTTGTCGCGCACCTCTGCTACATCGTCGGCTTCGCCCAGGGGCCGCTGGTGCTGAATCTGGTGGATGGCCTGCTGTTGCTGCTGGTGGCCGGCATGGTGTTCGGCCTGCTGTGGGGCAAGCTCGGGGAGATGAAGGTGCCCGTGTTCTGCTACATGCTGGTGATCATCGGCATGGCCTGGGTTGCCGCCGGCGCCTGGCATGCCTCCCTCACCGCCGGCAGTGCCGCCGCCCTGGTGGGGGCGCTGATGTTCCTCTTCTCCGACAGCATGCTGGCGCTGGACCGCTTCCGCCGCCCCTTCCCCCATGCCACCGCCTGGGTGATGACCAGCTACTTCGCCGCCCAGTTTCTGATTGCCGCCTCGTTGGCAGGGTGACTGTGGCTGAGTTGTCCCCTCACCAAGGGGCGTGTGCAGACAAAAAAACGGGCCCTCAGGCCCGTTTTGCTATTCCATTTTCATCGTTTTTCACGCCTCGAGCGGTTCGGCATCCGCTGCCCTGGGGGCGGGCTGCTTGAGTAGCAGCATCAGGCCGCTGGCGAGCAGCAGGAAGATGCCCATCACGAAGAACACCTGGTTGTAGGCCATGATGGCCGCCTCCCGGCTGATGGTGTTCGACAGCATGGCCTGGGCCTGCTGACGGGCCAGTTCGGGGCCGGAGCCCTGCGCCATCATGGTCTGGGCCAGCTGCAGCAGGTAGCTCTGTCCCTCTATGCTGCTGGCGGCTAGGGTGCTGCTGATCTGGCTGACATGGATGCGGGTGTCGTTGTCGATCAGGGTGGCGATGATGGCGATGCCGAAGGCGCCGCCCAGGTTGCGCAGCACGTTGAGCAGGGTCGAGGAGGAGGGGATCTCGTCGTGGGTCAGGCTGGCGGTCGCCACCAGGGAGAGCGGCACCATGATGAAGGGCTGGCCCAGCGCCCGCACGATGAGCGACTGGATCAGCTGGGGCCCGGCGTAGTCGGCACTCATGTTCATGTTCATGAAGCAGCTGACGGCGAACACCAGAAAGCCGAAGCTCACCAGATAGCGCGGATCTATCTTGTGGGTCAGTCTGGGCACCAGCGGTAGTACCAGCAATTGCGGCAGCCCCATCCACATCAACACCTCGCCGATTTCCAGCGCGTTGTAGTTGTGGATCTGGGTCATGTAGAGCGGCAGCACATAGATGGAACCCATCAGCGCCATGCCGAGCACCAGATAGGCGAAGCAGGCCAGCGCGAAGCGCGGGTTGTGCAGCAGCCGCAGGTTGACCAGCGGGTGGCGCCGCAGCAGCTGGCTGATGACGAAAAACACCAGCGCCACCACCGAGATGACGGTAAGCCGCACGATGAAGCTGGAACCGAACCAGTCCTCCCGGTTGCCCTCTTCCAGCACCACTTCCAACAGGCCCAGTCCCACCGCCATGGTGACGATGCCGATGAGATCCACCCGCTTGATCACCTCCCAGTCCACCGGCTTCTTGTCGAGCCCATGGGCCAGCATGGCCATCACCAGCAGTCCCGGCGGCACGTTCATGTAGAAGATGTAGTGCCAGGACATCTGCTCGGTCAGCCAGCCACCCAGGGTCGGCCCGATGGCGGGGGCGAAGGTGGCGCACAGGCCGAACAACGCCATGCCGGTGGCCCGCTTGTGCAGCGGCAGCAGACTGACGATGAGGGAGAAGGCCATCGGGATCAGCGCCCCGCCGGTGAAGCCCTGCAGCGCCCGAAAGACGATCATGCTGGTGAGGTTCCAGCTGAATGAGCAGAGCACGGAGGCGACGATGAAGGCGCCGGTGGTCCACAGCAGGTAGCGCCGCACGCTCAGCCCCCGGCTCAGCCAGCCGCTCAGCGGGATGGCGATCATCTCCGCCACCAGATAGGAGGTGGAGATCCAGGAGCTTTCGCTCAAGGTAGCCGACAGGGCCCCCTGAATGTCCTTCAGGGAGGCGTTGGTGATCTGGATGTCGAGGATGGCCATGAAGGCGCCGATGAGGCCCCCCATGACCGCGATCCAGTTGCGACGCGGGATGGGTTCCATCAGTGGGCCGCGACCACGGGATCAGGGCTGCGGGTGTCGACGATCACCTCGGTGGATAGGCCCGGCAGCAGCTTGCCCGCCAGCGGCCCCGGCTCCGGAATGCGGATCTTGACCGGCACCCGTTGCACGATCTTGGTGAAGTTGCCGGTGGCGTTCTCCGGCGGCAGCAGGGCGAACTTGGCGCCGGTGGCGGGGGCCAGGCTGTCGATGATCCCCTCGACCGGCTGATCCGGATAGGCATCCAGGATCACCTCCACCTTCTGGCCGGGCTGCATGTGGAGCAGCTGGGTCTCCTTGAAGTTGGCCTCGACCCACACCTGCTGCAGCGGCACCAGGCTGGCCACCTGCATGCCGGACTGGACGTAGAGCCCCGCCCGCAGACTGCGCTTGCCGATGATGCCGTCGGCCGGTGCCCGCAGCTCGGTATAGGCCAGCTCCAGCTTGGCCTGCTCCAGCTGGGCGGCGCTCAATGCCAGCTTGGCCTGGTTCTGCTTGGCCTCGGCATCCAGCACCAGCAGCCGCTCGCGGGCGGCCTGCAGGGCGGCTTTGGCCTCCTGCTCCTGGGCCTGGTTGACCTGCAGGCCGGCCCGCACCTCGTCCAGGCTGTCCTGGGAGCTGTAGTGGCGCTGGTTGAGCTGGCTGACGCGGCGCACCTGTTGCTGGGCCCGCACCTGTTCGGCATTGGCCGAGCTGACCTTGGCTTCGGCCTGGCGAATGAGGCTCAGCTGCTGGGTGCGGGTGGCGGCGAGATTTTCCGCCGTCGCCTGATTGAGGCGCAGGTCGGCTTCGGCCTCGGCCACCTTGGTCTTGTACTCCCGGTCGTCGAGGCGGGCGATGAGCTGGCCGGCCTTCACCGGCTGGTTGTCGGTCACCAGCACTTCGCTGATGTAGCCGGACAGCTTGGAACCGATGCCGGTGACCTCGCTCTGCAGGTAGGCGTTGTCGGTGCTCTCGAAATAGCGGCCGTGCAGATACCAGTAACCGGCAAACAGCAGGCCGAGCAGGGCCAGGATCATGGCTGCCAGCAGGGGGATCTTCTTGTGTTGACTCATGTGGGGGATTCCTGAACTTAAGAGAGGCAGGCTAACACTGGCCGACTGTTTCGATTAGTATCCATTTATGAGATATACAGTTTCACTGGTGCAACAATGGATCTGAACGCTGCATTGATTCTAGTGCGGATCGTCGACAAGGGTTCCTTCACGGCGGCCGCCCAGGAGCTGGGCATGACCAAGGCGACGGTGAGCCGGCGCATCGCCGAGCTGGAGCAGCGCCTCGGCGTGCGGCTGCTCTACCGTTCGACCCGCCAGCTCACCCTGACCGAGGCCGGCGAGCAGTACTATCTGCGCTGCAGCAAGGCAGTGGACGAGCTGGCCCAGGCCGAGCTGATGGTGAGTGCCAGCCAGCAGGAGGTGACCGGCACCCTCAAGCTGGCGGTACCCATCGAGGCAGGGCAGCTGGTGGTGGGCAGGCTGGTGGCGGAGTTTTTGCAGGCCTATCCCGGCCTGCAGGTGGAGCTGGAGCTGACCAATCGCATCGTGGATCCCATCAACGAGGGGCTGGATGCGATCGTGCGGATCGGCGACATGAGCGATTCGAACCTGGCGGCGCGGCGGCTGTGGAGCAACGCCCGCCTGATCTGTGCCAGTCCGGCGTACCTGGCGCGCAGCCCCGCCATCACCCATCCCGAGGATCTGGTGCATCATGAGCGGGTGGCGGTGACCAGCGGCTTTCTGGCGTCGCACTGGTGCTTCGAGCGGGATGACAAGGAGGTGCTGGTTGACCCTCCCTCCCGCTTTCGGGTTAATAATATAACCTGTGCCAGAGAGGCGGCGAAGGCCGGGCTGGGGCTCGCCTCCCTGCCCGCCATGCTCTGCCACGAGGAGCTGGCGAGCGGGACCCTGGTGTCCGTGCTGCCCGAGTGGCAGCAGCCCAGGGTGCCGATTTACCTGCTGTTTCCGGAACGGCGGTTGATGCCGCGAAAATTGCGGGTGTTCATCGACTTCATCGTGGCCAAGGGGGCCGACTACGGCATCGATACTCTGCTGTAGCCGGTCAGAGGCGGTGCCGTGGTCACGGCATCGTGAGTGGATCTGAGGGGGAAGACATGGATCACTGGATCAATCTGTATCGGGCTTCCCATTCGCTGGAGGCCCATGCCCTGAAAGGGGCGCTGGAAGTGGAGGGGGTGCCGGTGCGGCTCAATGGCGAGGCGCTGTCGGGCGCCCTGGGCGAACTGCCGGTGGACCTGCTGCAGGTGACCCTGATGGTGCGCGAACAGGATCGCAGCAAGGCTGGGCGGGTCATCGAGCGCTATCAGCAGCGCCAGGGCAACGGCTGGCTGTGTGGTCAATGCGGGGAGGAGAACGGCGCCAACTTCGATGTCTGCTGGCGCTGCCACCACGATCCCCACGAAAATTAATCGCTCGCCCTGCCTCAGCGCAGGGTGAAGTCGATGTCCTCGCCCGCGCTGGCGTCGTGATAGGTCGCCAGATCCAGTTCCCGCTCGCTGCGGGCAATCAACACGGATACCAGAATATCGCCGGAGACGTTGACCGTGGTGCGCGCCATGTCGAGGATCCGGTCGATCCCGGCGATCAGCGCCACCCCTTCCAGCGGCAGTCCCACCGCAGTCAGCGTCAGCGTCAGCAGCATCAGGCCGGTGCCTGGCGTGCCCGCCGTGCCGATGCTGGCCAAGGTCGCGATGCTGATGATGGTCAGGTAATCCACCATGTGCAGATCCACCCCGAAGGCCTGGGCCACGAACAGGGCGGTAACCCCTTGATAGAGCGCGGTGCCATCCATGTTGATGGTGGCGCCGATGGGCAGCACCTTGGCGGTGATGGCGGGAGAGACCCCGAGCCGGCGCTCGGCGCAGGCCAGGCTGATGGGCAGGGTGCTGTTGCTGGAACTGCTGGTGAAGGCCACCGCCTGGGCATCGACGATGCTCTTGAAGTAGTGCAGCGGATTGAGGCGGGCCAGCAGGATCAGCAGGCTGCTGTAGACGCCGAGCACGTGCAGCAGGCAGCCGAGGTAGACGGCACCGATCACCTTGAGCAGCGGCAGCAGCAGGCTCATGCCGTACTTGCCGGTCATCCAGGCCATCAGGGCGCAGACGCCGTAAGGGGCCAGTGCCATCACCATCTGGGTCAGCTTGAACATCCCCTCCGCCAGCGAGGTGAAGAACAGGATGGCGGGGCGACCGCGCCGACCGGTGGCGTTGAGGGCGAGGGCGAGGGCCACTGCGAACACGATCACCTGCAGGATCTTGCCATCCACCATGGCCTGCACCGGGTTGCGCGGCACCAAGTGGCTTAGCACGCTGGCTAGGGTGGGGGATTCCGCCATGCCGACCCGCTCATAGGGCCCCATGTTGGCGCCCATGCCGGGCTCCAGCAGCCAGCCCATCATCAGGCCGATGCAGATGGCGACGGCGGTGGAGCAGAGGTAGAGGCCGATGGCCTTGCCGGCGATCCGATCGAGGGTCTTGCCCTTGAGCAGCGAGGTGAGGCCGGCGATGACCGAGCAGAAGATGAGGGGCACCATCAGCATCTGGATGGTGTTGACGAACAGCACGCCGATGGGCTTGAGCAGCAACGCCTGCTCGCTGAAACCGGCGCCGAGCCCGATCCCCGTCAGCATGCCGAGCAGGGTCTTCAACCAGAGCGGGCGGCGGGTCCAGATCCGCCAGGGCTTGAAAGCCAGTCCATGGAACAGCATGACGCCAATGTCCTTATATTCGGTCTGCGGTGGCAAAAAGGGGCGTTAGTGTAGCCATCCCCTGCTCAGGTTGCCACATTATCGACAAAGCCGCGGCCATCACCAGTACGGACGCAGGGAAATCGGCAATTTGTTGGCCTATATCAAGGTCGTCGGCAGTGGGGCAGGATTTAATAGGCATCAAATATGTCTATTCAAGAGGTTTGCAATGACTCAATCGGTACACGGTCACGAAGTGATGGAGATGATGCTGGCGCATGGCGGCCAGTTTACCCGGGCCAGCCTCAAGCAGGCCATCGACGAGCGCTTCGGTGCCGAGGCTCGTTTCCACACCTGCAGCGCCAGCGAGATGGATGCCGAGGCCCTGATCGACTTCCTGGCCAAGCGCGGCAAGTTCATCGAATCGGAGCAGGGTTTCCAGACTCACGCCGACAAGATCTGCAACCACGGCTGATCCCCGCCGGCGAGCGCCCGCCGCGCTCGCCGAATCCCGCCGCCTTTGTTATATTTCGCCCTCTTTCCCCTCCTTTTGTTGAAGGCTTAGCCTGGGCGTTGTATGGACACTTTCTCCGCTGCCGTCATGTTGTTTCTGATCATGGATCCGCTGGGCAACCTGCCGGTCTTCCTGTCGATCCTGCGTCATATCGATCCCAAGCGGCGGCGCAAGGTGATGATGCGGGAGCTGCTGTTTTCACTGGTGATCATGATGGCCTTCCTGTTCGTCGGCCAGCAGATCCTCAATTTCCTCAACCTGCGGCAGGAGGCGGTCAGCATCGCCGGCGGCATCATCCTGTTCCTCATCGCCATCAAGATGATCTTCCCGAGTGAAGGTGGAGTGACCGGGCTGGCTGCGGGTGAGGAGCCCTTCCTGGTGCCCATGGCCATCCCCATGATTGCCGGCCCCTCGATCCTGGCGTCCTTGCTGCTGCTGGCCAACCAGGAGCCGACCCGGATGGCGGACTGGTCGCTGGCGCTGTTGATGGCCTGGGGCGCCAGCGCGGTGATCCTGATGTTCTACGAGGTATTCAACAAGCTGCTGGGTGAGCGAGGACTCACCGCGGTGGAGCGTCTGATGGGCATGCTGCTGGTGATGATCTCGGTGCAGATGCTGCTCGACGGGGTGCACCACTACTTGGCGGTAACCGGTCAGAACTGACCGGCCGGCAGGCCAACAGAAAAGACACGGGGCTCGACGAGCCCCGTTTTTTTGCCTGTGAGCCGGCGTGGTGACCGTCAGGGTCTTTCGTCCCGGTACTGATATCAGGACGGTTCGGCCGCTGTTGGCTCCAGCTTGCCCATGATGAGGGTCAGCAGGGTCTCCCGCAGCCAGCGGTGGCCCGGATCCTCCTCGTGACGCTGATGCCAGATCAGCAGGTGGGAGATGCTGTCGAGGGCGATGGGCAGCGGCAGCGGCACCAGCGGATAGACCTGGGTCGCGTGGCGGGCGTAGAGCCGGGAGAGGGTCACTATCATGTCCGAGTGCATGCCCATCCGCAGCGCCGCCTCGAAGGAGGGCACGGTCGCCTCGATGCGGCGATAGAGATCCTGCTCCGCCAGCTTGTGATCCAGCATCCAGCGGTCGCGCCCCTCGCAATAGGTCTGCACATGGGGATAGGCCAGGTAGCGGGTGAGATCCCACTCCGGTTCGTGCAGGGCGGGGTGGTCGTGCTGCACCAGGCAGGTCAGATCGTCGATGGCGAGCAGCCGCTGGCAGATGGCGTTGGGCAGGGTGTCGAGCCGAAAGTCCGAGTTGATGCAGTTCTCCCGCACCGTGAAGGCGATGTCCACCTGGCCCTGGCTCATCTCGGTCAGGCTGTTCTCGGTCCACTCCTCGTAGCGCAGCCGAATGCCGGGGGCCTGCCGTTTCAGCTCGCTCAGGTAGAGCGGGGCGAACAGGGTAAAGGCGCTGTCCATGCTGGCGATGACGAACTCCCGCTCGGTAGTGGTCGGGTCAAAATCCGGCGGCTGGATCAGGTTGTCGAGCGACAGCAGGATGGGCTGCAGTTGCTGCTGCAGACTGAGGGCGCGGGCGGTGGGTTCCAGCCCGTAGGCCGAGCGCACGAACAGGGGGTCGTCGAAGGTTTCCCGCAGCCGGCCGAGCGCCTTGCTGACGGCAGACTGACTCAGGTGCAGCCGACGGGCCGCCCGGCTGCCGTTCCGCTCTTCCAGCAATACTTGCAGGATAATCAATAGATTGAGGTCGATGCGCCCCAACTGTTCCAGTAACATGATATGAATCCTCTTCAATTCTTAGATGAATTTATACCATTTGTTTTCATATCTAGGCGAATTTATGCTCGAAACGTCTCTCGCCTTCGATGGCGGCTGGTACAGGATGTAGTGGTTGAGGGGACAAGTAGCATCAAGCAATACGGCGACCCTGGGTCGCCGTATTTTTTGAATGATTTATTTGCAAACTTGCACCTGTCTTGATTTTGCCCAACAATCTTTGCGCCTTCTTTTGATACAAACAATCGGTATCTATCAGTCAGGAGTATCCCTATGGGACTCGGTGGAATTCATATCTGGCATTTGTTGATCCTGCTCGTCGTCGTGGTCGTGGTGTTTGGTAGCAAACGCCTTGCCGGCGCCGGGGAAGATCTGGGCACCGCCATCAGGGATTTTCGTAAAGCCTTGCGTGACGATGAATCACAGCCGAAATAAGTGGGAGTTGAATGATGTCCGTAGAAGAGAAAGTGGAATTGAACGAGACCTGTGACAGCTGCGGCTGCTTCGCCGAAATTGGTACCATCATCGGCGAAGGTGACGATGTGATGGAGCTGGTGATCGAGGCCGCAGCAGAAGCCGACGCTCGCGCCAAGCTGGCCGCCTACGAGGCGCTGGCCAAGCAGGTCACTGCCGAAGCCACAAGCAGCAGCGAACTCAGTCAGGGCGCCAACGGCGTGATCCTGAAAGCCCGCCTGCAATTCACCTGCACCGCCGAAAAACTCATTTTCGAGATGCGTGCCCGCTCTATCTGAGCCTGCTGATGACACGGCAGGCTTGCCTGCCGTGTTGACCCTTCTGCTGTGGGTCCACGTTCTATAGTTAGTTATCCCACAGACGGTTTTGCCCGACGCGAGTCGGCCAACAGAAGGCGATCTCATCATGGTTCAGCGCTGGTTCTTCGCCATTTTCCCCACCTTTATTTGCCACCCGTTGGACTGGCTCCCGCTCGCGGCGAAGCAACCGCAGGCGCTTGCATCATGAGACGACGCTGGCTTTGGGGCCTGCTCGCTCTGTGTGCGCTGCCGCTGCTGGCGGCGGATCTCAAGCCGCAACGGCTGCCCCAGCCCGGGGATCTCGCCAGCATATTGCAAAAGAAAGAGCTCAGGGCCCTGGTGGTCTATGAGCGGGGCTTCTTCTTCTTCGACAAGGGGGCCCAGCACGGCATCCTGGTCAACCAGCTGCAGGGATTCGAGCGCTGGCTGAATCAGACCTACCTGGCCAAGGAGAAGATCAAGCTCAAGATCATCTACATCCCGGTGCGTCAGGACAAGCTGCTGGACTACCTCACCGAGGGGCGGGGAGATCTGGTGGCCGCCAACATGACGGTGACGCCGACCCGGCGCGAACAGGTGACCTTCTCTAACCCGGTGATCGCCCCCATCGAAGAGTGGGTGGTGAGCCAGCACAGCCTGCCGACCTTCAACCGCATTACCCAGCTCTCCGGCCGGCGGGTCTGGGTGCGGGCCAGCTCCAGCTATTACGAGAGCCTGCGTCAGCTCAACTGGCTGTTTCGCGAGCTGGGGCTGCCGCCCATCTATATCGAGACGGTGCCTGAATATCTGCAGGACGGGGATCTGCTGGAGATGGTGGCGGCCGGCATCATACCGCTCACCGTGACCGACAGCTTCAAGGGGCGGATCTGGCTCGGCATGATCAGCGGGCTGCGGGCCCACAAGCTGATCCCGCTGCGGGACAATGGCCGCAGCGCCTGGGCCCTGCGCAACAACAGTCCCGAGCTGCTCAAGGCGGTCAACGACTATCTGGCCGATGCCGGCAAGCGTACCCTTTACAGCGACATGGCTCTGCGCCGTCTGCTGGCGCGCAACGACCAGATGAGCAACATACTGGCGCCGGATCCGCTGGGCAGGCTGTCGACCATCCGCAAGGTGCTGGAGCAGCAGGCCGACAAGTATCGGCTGGACTGGCTGATGCTGGCGGCGCTGGCCTACAAGGAGTCAGGGCTCAATGCCAACATCCGTTCCGAACGGGGGGCGGTGGGGATCATGCAGCTGTTGCCGAGCACCGGTGGCGAGGTGGGCATTCGCGGCGCCCGGCTTGCCAGTCTGGAGGGCAATGTGGAGGCGGCTTGCCGCTATATGCGGCTGATCCTCGACACCTATTTCAATGATCCCAAGCTGGACGTGCTCAACCGCCATCTGTTTGCGCTGGCGGCCTACAATGCCGGCCCGAACCGGGTGCAGGCGCTCAGGGCCAAGGCCGAGGCCGCCGGGCTGGATCCCAACGTCTGGTTCGGCAACGTGGAGCAGCTGGTGGCCAATGAGGTGGGCCAGGGGCCCATCAACTATGTCAGCACCATCTACAAGTACTATGTGGCCTACCGTTTCAGCCTGCCCCAGCTAGAGGGCAAGGCGGCCGCCATCGAGGCGGTGGCCCAGCCCTGACGTCCTGCTAGTGCGGTTGGGTGGGCGGGGCGAAGGGCTGCCAGGCCTGATCCTTATGCTGCAAATACCAGGGAGTCAGCTGGCCGCTTGGCGAGGGATCCGGCTCACTAGCCTGCGGTCTGTGACTGATGGCGGGGCGATCCGTGAGTTCCATGGTAAATTCCTTCATCCTGTTGCTACGAGGCCCTTAGCCAGCGTTATGCCATTTCCTCATGACAGGCGGATGACGCCATGATCCCCGCTGAATTCGCCCTGATAGACCAGCCCGAGCTGGCACTCAAACTGCGCTGCCAGCTGATCCGCGGCGCCAGAAGCCGGATCCAGGCCCAGTACTACAGTTGGGAGGAGGACAGCAGCGGCAAGCTGTTGTTGGCGGAGCTGCTGCATGCCGCCCGGCGTGGGGTGCGGGTGCAACTGCTCATCGATGACCTCTATGCCGGCGACAACCGTTTCCTGGAGATGGTGGCCCATCAGCCGGGCATCGAGGTGCGCCTGTTCAATCCCTTCTGGTTGCGTGGCTGGCGGCCGCTGACTCTGCTGCTGGAAGGGCTGCTCAGCTTTCGCCGCATCAATCACCGCATGCACAACAAGCTGTTGCTGGTGGACGGCAGCCAGGCGGTGATCGGCGGTCGCAACATCGGGGATCGTTACTTCGGGCTCGGTGGGGCGCCTCAGTTCGTCGATCTGGATCTCGCCTGCCGCGGCCCGCTCTGCCAGCAGGCCGAGCAGGGGTTCGATCAATTCTGGCGCAGCCGCTGGAGCCACCCGATCCGCCGTCTGCTGCGGCGCCCGCTGCAACGGGCCGAGGTGCAGGTGGTGAACGACTTTCTGCTGACCATGAACGAGCCGCAGGTGGCGGCCGTCTATGACCTGCCTGCCAGCCTGTTCGATCCAGAACCCGTCCCTCTGCGCTGGCATGCCGGACAGGCAGAAGTTTGGTTTGATCGACCCGGCAAGGGGCTGGTGTCTCGACCCACCACCGCCCGCCTGCTTTGGCGTAAGCTGGCCGACAATCAAGGCACCCTGAGTCTGGTCACCCCTTATCTCATCCTGACCCGGGGGCTGCGC
The DNA here is from genome assembly GCF_000014805.1 of Aeromonas hydrophila subsp. hydrophila ATCC 7966. Taxonomy (NCBI): domain Bacteria; kingdom Pseudomonadati; phylum Pseudomonadota; class Gammaproteobacteria; order Aeromonadales; family Aeromonadaceae; genus Aeromonas; species Aeromonas hydrophila. The sequence goes on from NC_008570.1 coordinate 382,051, forward strand.
CGCCGGCTCAGGCAGCAGCGGCAGGCGGGGGTGAACATTGACATCCTGACCAACTCCCTGGCCAGCACGGATGTGCCGCTGGTGTACGGCGCCTATCGCCGTCACCGCCCCTGGCTGATACGGCAGGGCATCGCACTGTCGGAACTGGAGGGAGAGTCGCTCAGTCTGCACGCCAAGTTGATCCTGGTGGGGGAGGAGGAGGCGCTGCTCGGCAGCTTCAATCTGGATCCGCGCTCTCTGCTGCTCAACACCGAGCTGGTGCTGCATCTGGCTTGTCCCGCATTGTGTGCCGAGTTGCAGCAGTGGCTGGCGACCTGGCAGCAACGCTCTTCCCACTCGGTGGCGGCCCCGCCCTCCACCCTGCGCCGCCTGCTGGCCAGGGTCAGTGACTGGTTGCCACTGCAGCGCTGGTTGTGAGCGGGCCGAGCGTGTGCGAGATCTCGCAAAGCCTTGTGCGCCTTCGAGGATAACGTTTGCCATCCTATGGCGATGAACTGGTTTATCATATTGTTTTTAATCGTATTGTTTTCTGACTGAAGTTCCATGAAGGGTGGCTACTTGCATACATGGGCGCATAAAACGGTTTTTTATTTTATTTATCTGCGTAATATTTCAACTGCAAGGACAACACGGTGGCTTGCCGCCGTGCGGAAGAGGGTCGTGAAGGGAACTGGCCGACTGGATTGCTCCAGCAGGCACCTGCTTCAGATGGGTAGCGGAAACTCAGGAAACAGGAGCAGAGCCCGGCAGGACCGGATTCCAATATGGAACATGCTATTTGCGAGGGGGTGACATGCGAGTGTCACCCCATTTTTTATGGCTCGCTGGCTGAGCCGTGCCCAGAAAAAGACCGCCGATTGGCGGTCTTTTTCTTTGTTCAGCCCGATGGTCCTAGGTCAGGCGATGCCTGCCAGCAGTCGGCTCCAGTTGCGTTTGGCGGCGATGAAGGCATCGTGCAGGTTGCGATACTCCAGCTGCAGCTTCAGTTGGTCATAGCGGGCCAGCGCCTTGCGCTTGCGCTGCTCCAGCAGGCGTTTGCGGCTGGCGTAGTAGTGCTGCAACTGCTGGTTCAGCTTGTCGTACTCCTCCTGCAGCAGGGCCTGCCACAGATCCCTGTCATCCTGCTTGCGCAACTTGGCCTGGGCCCGTTTCAGCTGCATCTCCAGCCTGGCCTGTTCGATCCGCTCTTCCGGACAGGCGCGCAGATCCCGGGTCAGCCCGCACCAGGAGGCGCTGCGGATCAGCCACTTGGTGGGATCGAACTGCCACCAGTGGATGCCGTTGCGATAGTCGTTCTCGAACAGGTGATGAAAGTTGTGGTAACCCTCGCCGAAGGTGAAGAAGGCCAGGATGCCGTTGTCCCGTGCGCTGTTGCGGTCGGTGAAGGGCTGGCTGCCCCAGATGTGGGCCAGCGAGTTGATGAAGAAGGTGGTGTGATGAGTCATCACCATGCGCAGCACCCCGGCCAGCAGCAACATACCGAGCAGGTCGCCGTGGACGAGCCCCAGCAGCAGCGGGATGCCGATGTTGGTAGCCAGGGTCAGCGCCAGATAGTGCTTGTGCTGGAAAACGACGATGGGGTTGTTCTGCAGATCCCGCACATTGCTGTAGTCGTGATAGGTTTCACCCTGGTATTCGCGCAGCATCCAGCCGATGTGGGAGTACCAGAAACCACGTCCCGCGCTGTAGGGATCCTGCTGGTTGTCATCCACGTGGCGATGGTGGCGGCGATGGTCGGAAGACCAGTGCAGGGCCGAGTTTTGCAGGGCGAGGGCACCGCCGATGGCGAAGATCCACTGCAGGATCGGGTGTGCCTTGTAGGCCTTGTGGGACCAGAGCCGGTGGTAGCCGGCGGTGATGGAGATGCCGCAATAGCAGAACAGCAGCAGGAAGCTGCCCCACTGCCAGAGGTCATAACCATGGGTCATGCCGTACCAGGGCACGGCGATCAGTGCGGTCAGCCCGGAGAGGGCAAACAGCAGGGTGTTGGTCATGATGATCGGGGGGCGTTCCATCTCACTCGGTTCCTTTCAGCGAACAGCTGTGCGCCATTCTCCATGCAGCCAGAATTCGGGTCAATGGAAAAAAGTAGGAGACAAACCTGATCCTGGCGCAGCCTTCGGGTTATCATTTGGCCTCGATAACCTGAAGGTGACTGTTTTCGTGGGTATTCGCGCGCAACAAAAAGAAAAAACCCGGCGTACTCTGATCGAGGCGGCGTTCAGCCAACTGTGCGCCAACCGCAGTTTTTCCAACCTCAGCCTGCGGGAAGTGGCGCGGGAGGCCGGCATAGCGCCCACCTCCTTCTATCGTCACTTTCGCGACATGGAGGAGCTGGGGTTGACCCTGGTGGATGAAGGCGGCCTGACACTGCGCCAGCTGATGCGCCAGGCGCGCCAGCGCATCGCCGGGGGCGGCAGCGTCATCAGCACCTCGGTGCAGACCTTCATGGAGTTCGTCGAGAACAATCCGAACATCTTCCGGCTGCTGCTGCGCGAGCGCTCCGGCACTTCGGCGGCATTCCGGCAGGCGGTAGCGCGGGAGATCCAGCACTTCATCGCCGAGCTGACCGATTACCTCGAGGCCACCACGGGGGCGCCGCGGGAAGAGGCCTACATCCAGGCCGAAGCCATGGTGACCATCGTCTTCAGCGCCGGTGCCGATGCCCTCGATATGACCAGCGAGGAGTGCCGGGCTCTGTCCGATCGCACCATCCGTCAGCTGCGCATGATCGCCATGGGCGCCGAGGTCCAGAACCAGAAGCGCCGTGAACCTCTCTCTTAAGTCAAAGGATGGACAGCTCCATGCATGATCAGAACCCGATCCCGAAGAAACCCCTGCTGCTGGCCCTGCTCATCGGCATCTGTGGTGATGCCTCTCTGACGGTCTTGTCAGAGTCGGTGGTGCCCTTCTCCTTCTTCCCGATGATCGCCCTGGTGCTGGCTGCCTATCAGCTCTACCAGCACTATCGTCATGTCTCGCTGGAAGGCAACACACCCGTTTGCATGCTGCTCTGCTTCTTCATCGGCGTGTTCGGCCACTCGGCGCTGGTCAAGGTGCAGTACCCCGAGCTTGGCAGCAACTTCTTCTCGCTGATCATGATGTTGCTGCTGCTGGCCGTGCTCTCCATCAAGCTCGGCATCAGCGTGGGGAAAAAAGAGAAGGAGTGACCAGCACTCCTTCCAGAACCACCATGACAGAGCCGGGATTACCCGGCTTTGTTGTCTGTGCCGCGCTGTTTGGCATCGACGATGGCCTGCAGCCTGGTGCGGATCTCCACCATGCCGAACACCCCGAACACCAGCACCTGGGTGAACTCGAGCCGGCTCACCGCGAAGTAGGGCTTGCAGGCCGCCTTGACCATGCTGGCCTGCACCCAGTGCATCAGGGCTACGATCACGCCGCACACCGGCAGAAAGCCGTTGAGTTTGCCCGGCAGCGGGGCAATCAGGCTGACCAGCACGCCGAACCAGAAGAACAGGATGAGGCCCATCGCCAACAGATTAAACACCCGCTTCATCGTTTACCTCCCGCAGATAGAGCTGATAGCAGACCTGATTTGATCGGCCTGCTTGTCCTTGAGCCGTTGTCCAAATTGACGGGGAGGGGCACCGCGCCCATCTCCCCCCTTTAAACCGCAGCGTCATGCTTGGTGTCTCGCAGATAGAGCTGATAGCAGACCTGGCCTGCCTGTTTGTCCTTGAGTAGTTGCCAGCTGGCCGGCAGCGGCAGATCGGCCATCTCCTTCTCCCGCTCCAGATAGATGAGGGCGTCCGGTGCCAGCCAGCCGCGTTGCTCCAGCAGCTCGCACACCTGAGGCAGCAGCTCGCGGCGAAAGGGGGGATCCAGAAACACCAGATCGAACGGCGTGGCCGGCCCCTGCAGCCAGCTGACGGCATCGGACTGGATCACCTGGCCCTGGCTGCTGCCAAGGGTGGTCAGGTTCTTCTTGATCTGGTCGGCGGCGCCCTTGTCCATCTCGATCAGGGTGACCTGCTCGGCATAGCGCGACAGCGCCTCCAGCCCCAGGCCGCCGCTGCCGGCGAACAGATCCAGACAGCGGGTGCCACGGACATGCGGAGCCAGCCAGTTGAAGATGGTCTCCTTGACGCGATCCGTGGTGGGTCTGAGTCCTTCCACATCCCTGACCGGCAGTTTGCGGCCTCGCCACTGACCGCTGATGATTCTTACAAAGCCCGATTTCCCCTGCGGGGCTGGGCTCTTGCTCGGGCCGTTACGGCTGGATTTCACTCTGGGCATCGCGTTTCGTCGTCAGAAAATAAAGTGGTAGTATAAGGCGGTTCATTTTTATGCCGACCCGCCGAGGGACGGCTATCTTAGCAGTCAGCCTTTGATGTGAGTATTTTTAGATGGCAAAAGGTTTGTTTTCCTGGCTGGGTTTCGGCCGCAAGAAAGAAGAGGCTGAGGCTGTCCAACCACAGACACCGCAAGCCACCCCGATTACCGCTGAGCCCGAGGTCGCTGCTGCCCCCGCTCCCGTTTCCGATCCTACGCCAGCCGTGGCGGCTGAAGTGCCCGCCAGCGCACAGAATTCCGTTTTGCACGATGATTGCTGCCCACCTGCCGAACTGGACGACCATGGTCCGCTGGTAGTGGAGGAGTGTGCCTCCGATCTGGAGCCGGTGATCGTCAATGAAGCCCTGCTGGCCGAAGAGGAGCGTGCCGCTGCGCAAGCGCAGGCTCAAGAGGCTGCCCGTGTTGCTGCCGAGCTCAAGGCTGCGCAAGAAGTTCGTATTGCTGCCGAAGCCCGTGCCGCAGAAGAGGCTCGCATTGCCGCCGAGGCCCGTACCGCAGAAGAAGCGCGTCTTGCCGCCGAGGCCCGTGCCGCAGAAGAGGCTCGTATTGCCGCCGAGGCCCGCGCCGCAGAAGAGGCGCGTCTTGCTGCCGAAGCCCGTGCCGCAGAAGAGGCTCGTGTTGCTGCCGAAGCCCGCGCCGTGAAAGAGGCTCGCATTGCTGCCGAAGCCAGCGCCGCAGAAGAGACGCGTATTGCTGCCGAAGCCCGCGCCGCAGAAGAGGCTCGTATTGCCGCCGAGGCCCGCGCCGCAGAAGAAGCGCGTCTTGCTGCCGAAGCCCGCGCCGCAGAAGAGGCGCGTATTGCTGCCGAGGCCCGTGCCGCAGAAGAGGCTCGTCTTGCTGCCGAAGCTCGTGCCGCAGAAGAGGCTCGTCTTGCTGCCGAAGCGCAAGCTGCCGAGGAAGCCCGTCTCGCCAAAGAGGCCCAGCGAGTGGAAGATCTGCGCCTGGTCGCCGAGATGGAGGCTGAGGCCGCTGCCCTGGCCGCCCTGCCGCTGGCCGCCAAGGTGGATGACGACACCCAGGAGAAGCCGCAGCGGGAGGGTTTCTTCGCCCGCCTCAAGCGCAGTCTGGTGCGCACCAGAGAGAATATTGGCTCCGGTTTCTTCGGCCTGTTCCGTGGCAAGAAGATCGACGACGAGCTGTTCGAGGAGCTGGAGACCCAGCTGCTGACCGCCGATCTCGGCGTCGATACCACCAGCCGCATCATCGAAGGGTTGGTGCAGCACGCGGATCGCAAGCAGCTCAAGGATGCCGAGGCACTCTACGGCCTGCTCAAGCAGGACATGGGCGAAATGCTGGCCAAGGTCGAGCAGCCACTGGTGATCGACACTAGCAAGAAGCCTTACGTCATCCTGATGGTGGGCGTGAACGGCGTCGGCAAGACCACCACCATCGGCAAGCTGGCCAAGCAGTTCCAGGCCGAAGGCAAGAGCGTCATGCTGGCCGCCGGCGATACCTTCCGTGCCGCCGCCGTCGAGCAGCTGCAGGTGTGGGGTCAGCGCAACAACATCCCGGTGATCGCCCAGCACACCGGCGCCGATTCCGCCTCCGTCATCTATGACGCCATCGAGGCTGCCCGCTCCCGCGGCGCCGACGTATTGATCGCCGACACCGCCGGTCGCCTGCAGAACAAGAGCAACCTGATGGAAGAGCTCAAGAAGGTGGTGCGGGTGATGAAGAAGCTGGACGATGCGGCGCCCCACGAGATCATGCTGACTCTGGATGCAGGCACCGGCCAGAACGCCCTGAGTCAGGCCAAGCTGTTCAGCGAGGCGGTGGGCCTGACCGGCATCACCCTCACCAAGCTGGACGGCACCGCCAAGGGCGGCGTCATCTTCGCGGTGGCCGACAAGTTCCAGATCCCGATCCGCTACATCGGGGTGGGCGAGGGGATCGACGATCTGCGTCCGTTCGTCGCCAACGACTTCATCGAGGCGCTTTTCAGTCGCGAGGAGTGATCTCCTTCGCGATGAGCAAGCTCGGGCGCCGCGAGTCGTGCGCCCCCAGCCCCGACCCTGGTCGGGGTTGGTCACTGTCAGGGAACCGTTATGATCCGTTTTGACAAGGTCAGCAAGGTCTACAGCGGCGGCCATCAGGCGCTGCAGAAGGTCAGTTTTCACCTGCGCAAGGGGGAGATGGCCTTCCTGACCGGACACTCGGGTGCAGGCAAGAGTACCCTCCTCAAACTCATCAGTGTGATGGAACGGCCCACCGACGGCCGTGTGTTCTTTCATGGCGACGACGTCAGCCATATCAAGCGGGGGGAGATCCCCTATGTGCGCCGCCAGATCGGCATGATCTTCCAGGATCACCGGCTGCTGATGGACCGCACCGTGTTCGACAACGTGGCGTTGCCGCTGGTGATCGACGGTTACAGCCATGCAGACATCAACAAACGGGTTGCGGCGGCGCTCGACAAGGTGGGGCTGCTCGGCAAGGAACGCTACCAGCCGCGCATGCTCTCCGGCGGGGAACAGCAGCGGGTCGGCATCGCCCGCGCCATCGTCAACAAGCCGCCGCTGCTGCTGGCGGATGAGCCGACCGGCAACCTGGATCCCCAGCTCTCCATGGACATCATGCGACTGTTCGAGGAGTTCAACCGCTTCGGCGTCTCCGTGCTGATTGCCACCCATGATCTGGGGCTGATCGCCCGCATGCGCTATCGCACCCTGACCCTCAAGGCGGGTCGCATGTATTCGGCAGGGGAGGAGCTCTGATGGCTATTGTTCGTCATAAACAGCCACCGCTACGGCGCTTCATGATGTACTGGGTCGACCACGCCCGGCAGGCTTTTTCCAGCCTGGGGGAGCTGTGGCGCAACCCGCTCGCCTCGCTGATGACGCTAGCGGTGCTGGGGGTCAGCCTGGCGCTGCCCTCCTGTTTCCACGTGCTGCTGAAAAACGCCGAGGTGGTGGAGGGCAGCTGGCAGACCAGCTCCCAGATCTCCCTCTATCTGCGCAAGGATCTGCCCGAGCAGAACATCCTCGACATGAAACAGCGGATCCTGCTCTACCCGGAGGTGGAGTCGGTCACCTACATGAGCCGGGATGAGGCGCTCAAGGAGTTTCGCGAGATCTCCGGGTTTGGCGATGCGCTCGACTACCTCGACAGCAACCCGCTGCCGCCGGTGCTGAGCGTGATCCCGGATCCGCGCTGGCAGAACCCGGAAGGGGCGGCCGAGCTGCTCAACAAGCTCAACAACGAAGACGGGGTGGAACAGGGCAAGCTGGATCTGCAGTGGCTGACCCGGCTGCAGGGGATCATGAACCTGCTGCGTCACACCATCACCGGCATCGCGGTACTGCTGCTCTCCGCCGTGCTGCTGATCGTCGGCAACACGCTCAGGCTGAATATTCTCAACCAGCGCTCCGAGATCGAAGTGCTCAAGCTGGTGGGGGCGACCGATGCCTTCATCCATCGTCCTTTCCTTTATACCGGCATCTGGTTCGGGGTCATCGGTGGCATGCTGGCCTGGTGGTTGACCGAGGTGATGGTGATCTGGAGCGAAGGGGTGGTGAAGGAGCTGGCCGGCCTCTACAACAGCAACTTCCGGCTGGTGGGGATGGGGGCGGTGGACGGGATCAACCTGATCCTGCTGGGCGCCTTGCTGGGGCTGATCGCCTCCTGGTTTTCGGTCCATCGTCACATTCGCGACATCGAACCGTCCTGATTAATTTATCAGCGTTTTAAAGCGCTGGATTTTGCGACATGGATCAAGTAAAAGAGTGGCCGTTTCTGGCACGGCCGCCGTTCTGGGAGTAATCTGAACATTGCCGATCTTCGGGATCTTCTCTGGATCCTGTGAACCTTCTGATTTATAAGCAGTCTACAAATGCTGAAGAATTTATACGGGTGTGGCCCCTATGCCTTGCTCGTCTGACTTGGCAAGCATGTGAAGGTTGCGAGCTCCGCAACAATGGACTTAGCATGCTACTTTTCGGGGGTCCTTGATTGTGACCCCCTTTTTTTGACTGTTCATTCATGATTCATCCTGCCGGCCTAAGATAACCCCGGTTCAGACATGCTCACTATGATGTTTGATACAGGCCGCAGAATGGCGTCCGGTCAGTAGACAGACCCTCTCAGGGTGTTAGACTGATTCGATTGAAAAGAAAGAGGTAGAACATGGGAACTTCATTGCAGCGCACTATGGCTCTGATTCCGCAAGGTAGTCTGGAAGGCTATATTCAGGCAGTTAACTCGATTCCGGTGCTGAGCGCAGAGGAAGAGCGTGAGCTGGCTGAGCGTTTGCAGCAGGGTGGCGATCTTGAGGCTGCCCGTCAGCTCGTTATGTCGCACCTGCGCTTTGTCGTTCATGTCGCCAAGAGTTATGCCGGCTACGGTCTGCCCCAGGCCGACCTGGTGCAGGAAGGCAACATCGGCCTGATGAAGGCGGTCAAGCGCTTCGACCCGAGTGTCGGTGTGCGTCTGGTCTCCTTTGCCGTGCACTGGATCAAGGCCGAAATTCACGAATACGTTCTGCGCAACTGGCGCATGGTCAAGGTGGCGACCACCAAGGCCCAGCGCAAGCTGTTCTTCAATCTGCGCAAATCCAAGAAACGTCTGGGCTGGCTGAACCACGAAGAGGTGCAGGCCGTGGCTGCCGACCTCGGCGTCTCCGCCGCCGACGTCACCGAGATGGAAGCGCGCATGAGCAATTACGATCAGGCGTTCGATCTGGTCGGCGATGACGAAGAAGAGGGCGGTTTCGCGCCGGTCCACTATCTGGAGGACAAATCCTCCGATCTGGCGGCCACCATCGAGAACGACAACTGGGACGATCACGCGACACGTCGCTTGAGCTCGGCCCTGGCTACCTTGGACGAGCGCAGCCAGCACATCATCCGTGCCCGCTGGCTCGACGATGAGAGCAAGACCACCCTGCAGGAGCTGGCCGATACCTACGGCGTCTCCGCCGAGCGGGTCCGTCAACTTGAGAAAAACGCGCTCAAGAAGCTGAAAGATGCCATGGAAGCCTGATGCTTCCTCCCATAAAAACAGGGCCTGATGGCCCTGTTTTTGTTTGACGGGGATCTGGTCGGCCTTGCCTTGGTTACCCTTGTGTATGGTATGTTGCCGCCACTGCCACAGTAGGGAGAGCAGATAGTGAAACTCTTGAACGACTTGTTTACCAACAACCGCGAGTGGGCGGAACGGATCAAGGCCGAGGATCCCGAATTCTTTGCTACCCTCTCCGCCCAGCAGGCCCCCGAATACCTCTGGATCGGCTGCTCCGACAGCCGGGTACCCGCCAACCAGCTGATGGGGCTGCTGCCGGGGGACGTGTTCGTCCACCGCAACGTCGCCAACCTGGTGGTGCACACCGACTTCAACTGCCTCTCGGTGCTGCAATACGCGGTCGAGGTGCTCAAGGTGAAGCACATCATCGTCTGCGGCCACTACGGCTGCGGCGGCGTCAAGGCGGCGATGCAGAACCAGGAGCTGGGGCTCATCGACAACTGGCTGCGCAACATCAAGGATGTCTACTTCAAGTATCGCGAGCAGCTGGATGCCATCGAGGATGAGCACGAGCGCTTCGACTACCTGTGCGAGCTGAACGTGGCCGAGCAGGTGGCCAACGTCTGTCACACCACCATCATCCAGAACGCCTGGCGCAAGGGTCAGGAGCTGGCGGTACACGGCTGGATCTACGGCATCAAGGACGGTCTGCTGCACGATCTCGATCTCTGCATCAGCGGGCCCGAGCAGATCCCGGACGTCTATCGCGCCTGGCCGGACATGCGTCCGCCCCACCGCCGTCGCTGAGGAGCATTCCGTTGGCACCGGCCCTCTATCTGCAGATCAAGCAGCACATCCTGGACGGGATCCGCGAACGCCACTATCAGGCGGGCGACCGGATCCCGACCGAGGCCGCCCTGTGCGAACAGTTCGCCGTGAGCCGGATGACGGTCAACAAGGCGCTGCGCGAGCTGGTGGCCGAGGGCTGGCTGGTGCGCACCGCCGGCTCCGGCAGCTTCGTGGCGGACAGGCGCACCGAATCGCCGCTGCTGGCCATTCGCAACATCGCCGACGAGATCGCCGAGCGGGGCAGCGAGTACAGCGGCCGGGTGATCCGGCTGCAGCGCCAGGCCGCCGACGAGAAGGTGGCGGTGCAGCTGGGCCTGCGGGTCGGCGCCCCCATCTTCCACAGTCTCATCGTCCATCAGGCCGATGGTGAGCCGCTGCAGCTGGAAGAGCGCTTCGTTGATGCCGAGCGGCTGCCACAGTACGGTGAGCAGGATTTTGCCAGCCAGACCCCCAACCGCTATCTGATGGAGGTCTGCCCTCTCTCCGAGATGGAGCACGTGGTGGAGGCGGTGCTGCCGAGCGCCGGTGAGGCCGGCTTGTTGCAGGTGCGGGTCGACACCCCCTGCCTGCTGCTGCACCGGCGTACTTGGTCCGACGGTTATCTGGTCTCCTATGCCCGTTTGCTCTCGCCGGGCTCCCGTTACAAGTTGAGTTCCAAGACCAGTCTCAGTTAATTGTATATACAAACTCTTTTTGACCAAGCCCGCCTCTGGCGGGCTTTTTTGTGTTTAAGCTCTAATGAACACGCTGTTATCAAGATGTGAACTTGATCCTTTCTTTCCCGTCAGAGATCGGATATAAGTTAATGTATATACATTTAGAGGTCGGTATGAACAAGGAACTGTTGAACTGCGAGCGGGTCTGGCTCAACGTGACACCCGCCACCCTGCGCTCCGATCTGGCCGACTACGGTCTGCTGGAACCCCATGCCCTCGGCGTTCACGAGGGGCGGATCCACGCCCTGGTGCCGATGCAGGATCTCAAAGGCCCCTATCCCGCCCATTGGCAGGACATGAAGGGCAAGCTGGTCACCCCCGGCCTCATCGATTGCCACACCCACCTCATCTTCGCCGGCAGCCGCGCCGAAGAGTTCGAACTGCGCCAGAAGGGCGTGCCCTATGCGGAGATCGCCCGCAAAGGCGGCGGCATCATCAGCACGGTGCGCGCTACCCGCGCGGCCTGCGAGGAACAGCTGTTTGAGCTGGCACTGCCGAGAGTGAAATCCCTGATCCGGGAAGGGGTCACCACGGTGGAGATCAAGTCCGGTTACGGCCTCACCCTGGAAGACGAGCTCAAGATGCTGCGGGTCGCCCGCCGACTGGGGGAGGCGCTGCCGATCCGGGTCAAGACCACCCTGCTGGCAGCCCATGCAGTGCCGCCGGAGTATCGCGACGATCCCGACTCCTGGGTCGAGACCATCTGCCAGGAGATCATCCCGGCTGCTGCCGAGGCGGGCCTGGCCGATGCGGTGGACGTCTTCTGTGAACACATCGGCTTCTCGCTGGCCCAGACCGAGCAGGTCTATCTGGCGGCGGATCAATACGGTCTGGCGGTGAAAGGGCACATGGATCAGCTCTCCAACCTGGGCGGCAGCACGCTGGCCGCCAACTTCGGCGCCCTCTCGGTGGATCACCTGGAGTACCTGGATCCGGAAGGGATCCAGGCGCTGGCCCATCGCGGCGTGGTCGCCACCCTGCTGCCCACCGCCTTCTACTTCCTCAAGGAGACCAAGCTGCCGCCGGTCGCCGCGCTGCGCAAGGCGGGGGTGCCGATGGCGGTCTCCTCCGACATCAACCCTGGCACGGCCCCCATCGTCTCGCTGCGGATGGCCATGAACATGGCCTGCACCCTGTTCGGCCTGACCCCGGTGGAGGCCATGGCCGGGGTGACCCGCCACGCCGCCCGCGCGCTTGGCGAGCAGGAGCAGCTGGGACAGCTCAGAGTGGGCATGCTGGCGGACTTTCTGGTCTGGAACTGCGGCCATCCGGCCGAGCTCAGCTACCTCATCGGCGTCGATCAGCTGGTGAGCCGGGTGATCAACGGCGAGGAGACCCTCCATGGATAAGTTCAACCCGGTCGACATGTCGGTCTGGCAGGGGCGCCAGGATCCGGAAGATGGCGAGCTGGCCTTGCGCTGGCACGACAAGGTACAACCCTGGCCACAAGCAGGCCGCGCCGCTCCAGGCGTTGCCCTGGTGGGCTTTGCCTGTGACGAGGGGGTGCGCCGCAACAAGGGGCGGGTAGGGGCCGCCGGTGCCCCGCTGGCGGTGCGCAAGCTGCTGGCCAACAGCGCCTGGCATCTGGGTCGGCCCGTCTATGACCGCGGTGACGTGAACTGCGAGGATGGCGATCTCGATGCCGCCCACGGCCGTCTGGCCGAACGGGTGGCCCGCTTGCTGGACGAGGGGCACTTCCCGCTGGTATTGGGCGGTGGCCACGAGGTGGCCTTCGGCAGCTGGAGCGGCCTCAATCGTCATCTGGCTGGCCGTGGCCGGGTCGGCATCATCAACTTCGACGCCCACTTCGACCTGCGCATGAAGCTGGAGCAGGCGAGCTCAGGTACTCCCTTCTTCCAGATTGCCGAGCAGTGCGCCATCCAGGGCACGCCCTTTACCTACGCCTGCCTCGGGGTGGCCGAGACCGCCAATACCCAGGCGCTGTTCGCGCGCGCCGAGGCGCTGGGGGTGTGGCACGTGCTGGACGAGGCGATGACGCCGGCCGAGCTGCCGGCCTTGCTCAGCGGGCTGGATGCCTTTATCGCCCGCTGCGATCACCTCTATCTGACCATCGATCTCGACGTGTTGCCGGCGGCCGTGATGCCGGGAGTGAGCGCCCCCGCCGCCCGCGGCGTGGAGCTGGCGGTCATCGAACCCCTGATCGCCCATATCCGGGCCAGCGGCAAGCTCAGGCTCGCCGATCTGGCCGAGTACAACCCGAGTCTGGATCAGGACAACCGCAGTGCCCGCGTGGCTGCCCGGCTGGTCCATCAGTTAATCAAGTAGCGGCCTGCCACCGGCTGGCCGCCACCCTGCTGCATCGATAAACAAGGAGTGTATATGTCCCAGCAACACCAGGATCCCCGTCACGATCCCAATCGCGTGATCCGCGCCCCGCGCGGCACCACGCTGACCGCCAAGAGCTGGCTCACCGAAGCGCCGCTGCGGATGCTGATGAACAACCTGGATCCCGAGGTGGCCGAGCATCCCCAGTCGCTGGTGGTCTATGGCGGCATCGGCCGCGCCGCCCGCAACTGGGCCTGCTTCGACAAGATCGTCGAGGTGCTGACCCGGCTCGAGGAAGATCAGACTCTGCTGGTGCAATCTGGCAAGCCGGTCGGGGTGTTCCAGACCCACAAGGACGCGCCCCGGGTGCTGATCGCCAACTCCAACCTGGTGCCGCACTGGGCCAACTGGGAACACTTCAACGAGCTCGATAAGAAGGGCCTGATGATGTACGGCCAGATGACCGCCGGCTCCTGGATCTACATAGGTACTCAGGGGATCGTGCAGGGCACCTACGAGACCTTCTTCGCGGTGGCCAACCAGCACTTCAACGGCGAACCCAAGGGGCGCTGGATCCTCACCGGTGGGCTCGGCGGCATGGGCGGCGCCCAGCCGCTGGCGGCCACCATGGCCGGCTTCTCGATGATCGCGGTGGAGTGCGACGAGACCCGCATCGATTTTCGTCTGCGTACCCGCTACGTCGACAAGAAGGCCCACAGCCTGGATGAGGCGCTGGCCATGATCGAAGAGGCCAAGCAGAGCGGCAGCGCCGTCTCCGTCGGTCTGCTCGGCAACGCCGCCGATGTGTTCGCCGAACTGGTGGCCCGTGGCATCACCCCGGACGTGGTGACCGACCAGACCTCTGCCCACGACCCGGTGCACGGCTACCTGCCCCAGGGCTGGAGCGTGGCCCAGTGGCGCGCGCTGCAAAAATCCGCGCCCCAGGAGGTGAACGTCGCCGCCCGCCACTCCATGGCCCGTCAGGTGGAAGCCATGCTGACCCTGCAAAGCCGCGGTGCCGCCACGCTGGATTACGGCAACAACATCCGCCAGATGGCGCTGGAGGAGGGGGTGAAAAACGCCTTCGACTTCCCCGGCTTCGTCCCGGCCTACATTCGCCCGCTGTTCTGCGAGGGCATTGGCCCGTTCCGCTGGGTGGCGCTCTCCGGCGATCCGGAAGATATCTACAAGACCGACCAGAAGGTGAAGGAGCTGATCCCCGATGATCCTCACCTGCACAACTGGCTCGACATGGCTCGCGATCGCATCGCCTTCCAGGGCCTGCCGGCGCGGATCTGCTGGGTCGGGGTCAAGGATCGGGTGCGCCTCGGCCTGGCCTTCAACGAGATGGTCAAGAATGGCGAGCTGAAAGCGCCCATCGTCATTGGCCGCGATCACCTGGATTCCGGCTCGGTGGCGAGCCCGAACCGCGAGACCGAGTCGATGATGGATGGCTCCGATGCCGTCTCCGACTGGCCGCTGCTCAACGCCCTGCTCAACACGGCCGGCGGCGCGACCTGGGTCTCCCTGCACCACGGTGGCGGGGTCGGCATGGGCTTCTCCCAGCACTCCGGCGTGGTGATCGTCTGTGATGGCTCCGATGACGCCGCCAAGCGGGTCGGTCGGGTGCTGCGCAACGACCCTGCCACCGGGGTGATGCGTCACGCCGACGCCGGCTACGAGATTGCCATCAACTGTGCCCACGAGGCGAAACTGGATCTGCCGATGATTGACGGCGCTAACGGTGTCAAAGGAAAGGTGTAACACCATGTTTGAATTGACTATTACCCCGGGCGAGCTGGATCTTGCCACCCTGCGCCGCGTCAGCCGCGAGCCGGTACACGTTTCGCTGGATCCCGCCGCCCTGGCGGGGATCCACGCCTCCGCCGCCGTGGTCACCAAGGTGATCGAGCAAAACCGGGTGGTGTACGGCATCAACACCGGCTTTGGCTTGCTGGCCAACACCCGCATTCCGGTGGAGCAGCTGGACGAGCTGCAGCGCTCCATCGTGCTCTCTCATGCGGCCGGGATTGGCGAGTACATGGATGACGCCACCGTGCGGCTGATGATGGTGCTCAAGCTCAACTCGCTGGCGCGCGGCTTCTCTGGCATCCGGCTGGTGGTGCTGGAGGCCCTGATGCGGCTGATCAACGCCGAAGTCTATCCGGTGGTGCCGAAGAAGGGCTCCGTCGGTGCCTCCGGCGATCTGGCGCCGCTGGCCCACATGAGCTGTCTGCTGATCGGGGAGGGCAAGGCCCGCCACGCTGGCGAGCTGATCGATGCCGCCACGGCCCTGAAGATTGCCGGGCTCGAGCCCATCGCGCTGGCACCGAAAGAGGGGCTGGCCCTGCTCAACGGCACCCAGGCGAGCACCGCCTTCGCGCTGGAAGGCTTGTTCCACGCCGAGGATCTCTACGCCGGCGCCATCACCATCGGTGCCATGAGCGTGGAGGCCGCCCTTGGCAGCCGCCGCCCGTTCGATGCCCGCATCCATGCGGTGCGCGGTCAGCGTGGCCAGATCGACGCGGCCGCCTGCTATCGCCACCTGCTGGTGGATGGCAGCGAAATCGGCATGTCCCATCACAACTGCGAGAAGGTGCAGGATCCCTACTCCCTGCGCTGCCAGCCGCAGGTGATGGGCGCCTGCCTGACCCAGATCCGCCAGGCGGCCGAGGTGCTGGTGTGCGAGGCCAACGCGGTCTCCGACAACCCGCTGGTGTTTGCCGAGGATGAAGACATCCTCTCCGGCGGCAACTTCCACGCAGAACCCGTGGCCTTCGCCGCCGACAACCTGGCGCTGGCCATCGCCGAGATAGGGTCGCTGTCCGAGCGGCGCATGGCGCTGCTGATCGACTCGCGGATGTCCGGTCTGCCGGCCTTCCTAGTCAACAACGGCGGCGTCAACTCCGGTTTCATGATCGCCCAGGTCACCTCGGCGGCGCTCGCCTCCGAGAACAAGACCCTGGCCCATCCGGCTTCGGTGGACAGCCTACCCACCTCCGCCAACCAGGAGGATCACGTTTCCATGGCCACCTTCGCCGGCCGTCGACTGGCGGACATGGCCGAGAACACCCGCGGCATTCTGGCGGTGGAACTGCTGGCGGCAGCGCAAGGGCTGGATTTCCGTGCTCCCCTGCGCAGCACCGAGCTCATCGAGCTGGCCAAGGGCCGGCTGCGGGAAGAGGTCAGCTTCTACGACAAGGACAGGTACTTCGCGCCGGACATCGAGGCGGCCGCCGCCCTGCTGGGGCGTGCCAGCTACAATGACCTGCTCCCGGCCGGCGTGTTGCCGAGCCTGTAAGCGGCCATCCCGCCCATAACAAAAGACCGCCCATCGGGCGGTCTTTGCGTTTCTGGCGTTGGTACGCGGTTATTCGTGCTCGAACATCAGGAACAGGTACACCACGAACAGCACCAGGTGAGTGGCCCCGTGCAGCACATTGGTGCGGCCGCTGCTGAAGGTCACCTTGCACACCATGAGGGTGGTAAACAGCAGCACCATGTCGGCGGCGGAGAGGCCCAGGCGAACTTCTTGCCCCAGCATGGCGCCGATGAACAGCACCGCAGGCACGGTGAGGGCGATGGTGGCCAGCACAGAGCCGAAGTAGAGGTTCATGGCCCGCTGCAGCTGATTGTTGAAGGCGGCCTTGATGGCGCCGACCGCCTCGGGGGCCAGCACGATACAGGCGACGATGAAGCCGCCCAGCGCCGGCGGCGCCGCCAGTACCTTGACCCCGTGGTTGATGGGAATGGCGAGGGTCTTGGCCAGCAGGATCACCACCACCAGATAGGCGAGCAGCAACAGGGTGTGGTAGACGTTGCTCTGCAGCGGGCCGTGGTGTTCTTCGTAATCTTCGTGATCGCTGTCGATGAAGAAGTGGCTGTGGCTGCGGGTCTGGATCAGCAGGAAGACGCCGTAGAGCAGCACCGAGATGATGATCAGCATCCAGGACATGGCGCTCGACATGCTGCCGATGTTGCCCCCTTCGGTGAAGTTGGGCAGCACCAGGCAGAGCAGCGCCAGCGGAATGATGGCCACCAGATAGGATTTGACTCCGTCCAGATTGAAGCTCTGGGTGTGGTAGCGCCAGCCGCCGAACAGCAGGGTGAAGCCCACCAGGCCGTTGGTCACCAGCATCACCACGGCAAACATGGTGTCGCGGGCCATCACCGGATTGGGTTCGCCGGTCAGCATGACCGAGGAGATCATCACCACTTCCAGCGAGATGACCGACAGGGTGAGGATCAGGGTGCCAAAAGGCTCGCCAAGCTTGATGGCAAGGGCATCCGAGTGGCGCACCACCGAGAAGATGGCCCAGGTGACGATGGCAAGCAGCATCGCCGAGACAGGAAGATAAATCCCGAGCGGAGTGGCCTCTGTCAGCAGGTCGCTGCCGAGCGTCTTGAAAAAGAGCAGGGTGAGCAGGCCAACGGGCAGGGCAATCTCTTGCCGGATAAATGACTTCATAGGCAATGGTTCTCATCATCAGGGCGGCGTGAGCCGACGGGTAAGGAACAGGGTGGCGGCGCCACACGAGGTGGCGCGCCTGTTCATGATAAAGGGAGTTGTCCGCTCAAGGGAAAATCATTTTGTTGCAAAATATGAGCGGCCGGCCTCGGCAGTGTGGCTCATCGCTCGCCCGTGTGGTTCTGGTACCAGGCCAGCAGCCAGATTTTCAGCTTGGTCAGCGCCATGGGCTGTGCATAGACATAGCCCTGGATCAGGTGCACGCCGTGCTGCTGCAGATAGTCGACCTGATCCTGGCGCTCGACCCCTTCGGCGATCATCTCCATGCCCGACTCGCGGCCGAAGGCGATGGTGGCATCCAGCACGCTGCGCTTGAGGTCGTCGGTGCCTATGGTGTCGACGAACATCTTGTCGATCTTGATCTGGCGGATGCCGAGCCGCTGCAGGTAAGCGAAGCCGCCGTAACCGGTGCCGAAGTCATCCAGCTTGAAGTGGTAGCCCTGCTGCTGCAATGCGGTGATCTCGATGACGGCTGTCTTGATGTCGGTGATGGGCTTGCGCTCGGTCAGCTCGAAGGTGAGCTGGGCGGGAGAGGGCCAGCCGTGCTGCAACAGCAGGTTGCGCAGATGCGGGTGCTCGAGGTGGGCGGCCACTATGTTGACGCTGACCCACTGGCCGGGGGCGAGCCTGGGCAGATCCGCGATCACCTTTTCCAGCAGCTGGCTGGTCATCGGCAGGATCAGCTGCTGCTCCTCTGCATAGTCGATGAAGGCGCCGGGCGGGATCAGGTCACCACCCCGCTGCCAGCGCAGTAGCGCCTCGAAGCCCACCACCTGTAGGCTGCGGCTGTCGACCACGGGTTGATAGAAGGGCACGAACTCCCGCCGTGCCAGCCCGGCTTGCAGCAACCCTTTGAGCGAGCGCCGGTAGTTGCGCAGCCCCCAGTAGGCGGCGACCAGCAGGGCCCCGACCGCCGCGCCGCCCCAGAACCCGTAGTGGCGGGCCTGCTGCTGGGCGTAGTGTTCCAGCGCTTTGCCTGCCCACAGGGTCTGCTTGATGTGATTGTTGGGATCAAAGAAGCTCAGACTCTGGCTCCCCCCTTCTTCCTTGATGGACTTGTTGCCGCGGGGGAAAACCGGCATTGCCTCGTCCGGTGTCTGCTGGTGGAATTCGAGGTAGAAACAGTCGGTGCAGGGGTATTGCAACAGCGCATGGCTCCAGCTGTTGTTTAGTACCCAGTAGGCGGTATTGTTCCCTACGTGAAAATAGGCGACCAGCTCCTGTTCCGTGTTGAAGCGGGCCTGGGTGGCTGCGAGACCGAACAGCTCCTGGCTGGGATAGGGAGGAAGATCGGCGGCGGTGAAGGGCAGGTCCACCCCCAGACTGGAGCAGCCAGTACCCGAGGCGAGCTTGAGCCCCTGGATGCGGATGTGACGGCTGTAGAAACGGGGATCCCGCAACAGCGCCATGTCCTTTTGACCACAGTCAAACGTGAACTGGGCTAGTTGAGCGCGAATGCTCTCGTCCAAATCCCGATGTCGCTCTACCAGAGCTGCCTCGATCTCCTCTTTTTTCTCCTGCAACAACTGGTGTGCCAGCTGTTTGCTGAGCAGTTGACTGAGAGGCAGGCTGGCCAGCAGGGGCAGGCAGAACAGCAACAGGGTGAGCCAGAGGGGGGAGATGGGTCGCAAGGGATACCTGCCTGATGTGCGGGTGGGATGCATATGGGTGGCATCATCATAGTGCATTAGTTGAATCGATTTGAGTGGAGGCGGTCACACTTGTTGTGTGAATTTATAATCTTCTGATAAATAATGGTTTTATGAAATCGACTGCTGAAGATTCAATCGCTGACCTGTCATAAATGACAATTGTCCAGCTTATCTGAAGTGGCTAGAGTAGCCGTGCGGTTTGACTCACCGTGTGTTCAATACTCCTGTATCTGTTTTTTTGTCAGTAGCACAGAGTGTTAGTTTTGATATGAGTGTTTCTTTTGGTCCCCTTTGTGGGACCATTTTTCTGCCCGCCGTTCAGCCAGTGCGCTGAGTTCCCTCCCGTTTCTTCTCGTCATCCGTCATTTTTTGGCCGTCACCCCGCCGGGGGCTTGGTGTTCTCGTACCGGTTTGGGTATGCTCGCCCGCTTAATTCCAGAAGCGGGATCTTCGTCCATAGGCGCGCTTCGAGGTTGGCTGATACGATGAAGCCACATGGATGTTGTCGGGCATACGGAAAGGCACATGAAACTGACCACTCAGCTTGTCTCGTTTATTACCCTGTGTGTCATTGCGGCCATGGCCATGGTGCTGCTTGGCGGGGTGTTCAGCTTTCGTGAGCTGGGCATGGAGATGCAACAGAAGAAGGTCAACTCGCTGGTCGAGATCATCGACAAGCAGCTGGAGGTGGCCGACGATCATCAGGATCTCACCCGCTGGCTGCCGACCCTGCTGCGCTCGGCCCACGTGGTGGAGCTGGAGATCCGCCAGGACAAGCAGCGGATCTACTGGTTTCGTGACGTACAGCAGCCGACCGACGAGAGCTTGCTGATCCCCTATCACCAACCCATGCCCCATCAGCCGGGCATGCAGGCCGACTTCAAGCTGGAGCGGCCGTTCAAGGAGTTCGAGTACTCCATCAAGGCGATGTCCGGCATCTCCCTCGGCGTCTTCATCGTGGTGTTCGGCCTCTGGTACTCCATTCGCTGGCTGCGGTTGCAGTTGCGGGGGGCCGAGCTGCTGGCCGAGCGCGCCCAGCTGATCCTCGACAACAAGCTCACCAAGCTGGCCCATGATCCGGCCGACGAGTGGCCGCAGCCGGCCAGCCAGGCCCTCGACTATCTGCTGGCCGAGCTGGCGGATGCCCGCAAGGAGCGCAGCCGCTTCGACAACTTCATCCGCAGCAACGCCTTCGTCGACAAGATGACCGGCATCGGCAACCGGCTGTTCTTCGACAACCGGCTGGAGAGCGCCATCATGGAGGCGAGCGTGATGAGCGGCGGCGTGCTGCTGATCGAGCTGGCCGGGCTGGAGGAGCTGGATCCCGAGCTGAACGGCCGCCAGAGCCAGGATCTGCTGATGGAGGCGAGCGCCTCCATCGCCGCCTTCGTGCGCAAGCACAACGGCGCCCTGCAGGCCCGTTATGCCGGCCAGGTGTTTGCGGTGCTGCTGCCCAACATGTCGGAAAGCGAGATGGTGGATGGCGCCGGCCAGCTGCACAAGAGCCTGCAGCGGCTGCACTGGCCCGAGGCGGTCAATCCAGACACCGCCGTCTATCTCGGCGCGGTCTGCTATCAGGCCGAGGATTCCCTGCTAAAAGTGCAGGAGGAGGCGGAGCTGGCGCTCAAGAGCGCGCGGCTGCAGGGCCACACCGGCTGGTTCCTCTACGAGAAACAGCTGGACGAGGAGCAGAGCAGCAAGGGTACGGTGCGCTGGCGCACCCTGATCGGCCGGCGCATCGAGGAGCATGGCATCGACTTCTACGTGCAGCCGGTGCAGCAGGAGCGGGATCAGGTGGTATTGCAGCAGGATCTGCTGATCCGGATCCACGACGAGCAGGGGCGGGAGCTGCAGGCCGGCGTCTTCATGCCGATGGCGGAGAAGGCGGGGCTGTTGCTGCCGCTGGATCGGCTGGTGGCGGAACAGACCCTCGGCCTGCTGCGCCAGCGCTCCGAACAGAGCTGCCCCATCAGCCTGACCCTCTGCGCCCAGAGCCTGCTGCACCGGGAGTTTCAGCGCTGGTTGTTCTTCGATCTGTTCCAGCTGCCGCGCAGCACCAACGAGCGCTTGATCCTGCAACTCTCCGAGGCTCAGGTCACCCGCCACTATGAGGCGCTCAAGCGGCCGCTGCGGGCGCTGCGCATGCTGGGCTGCCAGCTGGCCATCGATCACGCCGGCCAGGATGTGGTGAGCACCCAGTACATCAAGGAGTTCGAGATCAACTTCCTCAAGCTGCACCCCAGCCTGGTGCGCGAGATCCATACCCGCCAGGTCAACCAGATGGCGGTGCGCAGCCTGGTGGGGGGCTGTGCCAACACCCGCACCCGGGTCATCGCCGTGGGGGTGGAGAGCGGCGACGAGTGGAAGATGCTGCGCCACCTCGGGGTGCACGCCGGGCAGGGCCCCTGGTTCGCCGAGCCGGAACGGCTGGTGCTGGAACCGGCCGGCGCCTGATGAATGCAAGAGAGGGTCGCCTGGGCGACCCTCTCTTTTTGTGGTTCAGCGTGGTGGTTCAGCGTGGTGGTTCAGCGCTGGTATTGCGCCCGGCACGCCGTCACAGGCGCCCCTGCTCTCTCAGCCCCGCCAGCCCCTGCATGCCACCGGTGTGGATGAAGACGATCTTGCTGCCGCGCGGAATGCGGCCTGCCGCCAGTTCGCGAAACAGCCCCCACATCGCCTTGCCGCTGTAGATGGGCTCCAGCGGCAGGCCCGTCTCGGCGCTGAAGGCCTGCACCCACTGCCAGAGCGCCGGACTGAATTTGGCATAGCCACCGTCGTGGTGATCCAGCGCGATCCGCCAGCCGGGCGTGTCGGCGGCGGCAGGATGGAGCCGACGCACCTCGTCGGCGATGAAGCTGCCCCCCTTGAGCACCGCGATGGCGAGGATCTGCTGCGGTGCCCGCTTGCCGGCGATGAGCCCGGCCAGGGTGCCGCCGCTGGCGCAGGGCAGCACCCAGAGATCCGGCGAGAAGGGCACTTCATCGACCAGCTCGGCCACCCCGGGAATGGCCAGCGGGCTGCTGCCCCCTTCCGGCACTATCAGGGTCTCTTCATTTTCGAATTGGGCCAGCCAGGCGGGATCCTGCCGCCGCCGGTAGCTTTGACGGTCGACAAAAACGAGATCCATGCCCCAGCCTTTTGCAGCGCTCAGAGTGCAGTTGCTGACGGCTTGCGGCTCCCCGCGTATGATGCCGGTAGTGCGCAGGCCAGATTGGCACCCCGCCGCCGCCAGGGCATGGATGTGATTGGAGTAGGCGCCGCCAAACGAGAGCAGATGGCGTTTGCCCTGCTCCCTGGCATGCAACAGGTGGTACTTGAGCTTGCGCCACTTGTTGCCCGAGATGGCGGGGTGGATCAGATCGTCCCGTTTGCACCAGAGCTGGACTCCATAGGCGATCAACAGCGGGTGCGAGACAGCTTGCAGCGGCGAGGGCACCAAGGCGGGCGGCAGGGGCGGCAGCGCCATCGGGGACGAGTGGGGTGACAATGAGTAATCGGTCATTTATCTGGAGGCTAATGCTCTGTTTATGCTAAGGTTTAATCCGTTTTGGGCAGCCAGGTGCGGGTTTCAATGAAACAACTTTTCAGACGTTCGACCCCCAGCCGTCAGGTAGGACTCCTGCTGGCCAGCGATCGGATCATGCTGGCTTCGCTCGGCAACCCGCCCATCTTCGCCACCCGCGCCATCAATGGTCCGCAAGAGTGGCCCCAGGCCATGGCCGAGCTGTTCAGCCGCCACGGCCTCGCCAAGTCTAAGGTGCGAGTCGCCCTCGCGGCCAGCCTTTATCAACAGGTCCAGATCGACAAGCCCGCCGTCCCCGATGCCGAAATGGCGGGTGCCCTGCCCTGGGCGATCAAGGATTACGTCAGTGAATCCGTGCTGCAGCTCGCCATGGATTATGTGGATCTGCCCACCCCGCCGGCGGGCCGGCCGCGCATCAATGTGATCTGCGTGCCCAAGGCGCGGGTGCAGCAGCTGGCGGATGCGGTCAACGGCATCGCCAGCCTGGACGCCATCGTCAGCGACGAGCTGGCGATGACCGCGCTGTACGAGCCGGATCAGACGGTGCGCATGCTGCTGTGGCAGCCGAAGGGGCAGGATCTGCAGCTGCTGGTGTTCCATCAGGGGGGGCTCTGCTTCTCCCGCCAGTTGCGCGGTTTCGGCGCCCTCACCGGCGAGCATGAGCCTGACGCCATGCTGCTCGATTCGCTGGCGCTGGAGATCCAGCGCTCCCTCGACTATCTGGTGGGCCAGCTCAAGCTGCCGGAACTCGGCCAGATGCAGCTCGCCATCGCCTCACCCTTCATCGGTACCCTGGTGCGCCACATGGAGCAGACCTTCGGCTTTGCCGTCTCCGCCATGGCCAACAAGGCGATCCTGTCCGGCGTGGAATATCTCTCGGCTTATGCCGCCGCCCTGGGAGGTGAGCAATGAGCGCGCTTGCCATGTCGACTGCCAAGGCCAGCAAGTCCGAATTACTGTCTGGCATCGAATATCTCTCGGCCTATGAAACTGTCCTGGGGGAGGATGCCTGATGAAACGCCAGATCAATCTCTACGGCGCCGAGTTTCGGCCCAGACGACAGTGGGCCAGCCTCAACCAGATGGCGCTGGTATGGGGCGGCAGCGTGCTGTTGCTGCTGTGCGCCGCCGGCGTCATCGCCTGGCAGCAGCACGCTGTCGAGCGCGAGCTGGTACAGGTGCGGGCGGCGCTGGAGATCAAGCGTGGCGAGGCGCAGCGGCTGGATGCCGAGCTGGCCCGTCACCAGGCCGATGGCCTGCTGCAACAGCAGCTTGCCACCAAGCAGGAGGAGCTGACCGCCAAGCAGGGCCTGATGCGGCAGCTGGGCAGCCTGGCGCTGCAAAAATCCCAGGGCTATGCCGGGCTGATGGCCGATCTCTCCCGCATCCGCGATCCGCAGCTCTCCTTGCAGCGGATCGAGATCGCCGACGGCTACGTCAACCTGTCCGGCTTCGCCGGGCGCAGCCAGGATGTGCCGGCCTGGGTCAATCGTTTCAAGCAGACTCCGTCGCTGGTGGGCAAGCAGTTTGGTGAGCTGACGTTAAGCCGTGACAAGGAGGGCCGGCTGGCCTTCCAGCTCAGCGGCATCGAGCGGGAGAAGCCCTGATGAGCCTGAAAGAGCAGTGGCAGGCCTGGGCCGACAAGATCGCCGCCCTTAGCCAGCGCGAGCGAGTACTGATCCTGCTGACCGGGGTGGTCGTGGTTGGCGCCGTTGCCATCTATGGCTGGCTGGATGGGGCCGCGGTGCGGCTGGAGCAGGAGCGGCTGGCGCTGAGCACTGCTCAGCGGGATCTGGAGATCATGGATCTCGAGAACCAGGGCAAGCAGGCCAAACTGGCGCGGGATCCGGATCTGCACGTGCGTACCCAGCTGGCACAGCTGGATGGCGAGCTGGGTAAGCTGGACGCCGAGCTGAAGGCCCAGACGGTGGATCTGATCCAGGCCCACGAGATGCCGGCCGTGCTGGAGGCCCTGCTGTCGCGCTCCGCCAATCTGCACATGGTGGCACTCACTTCGCTGACGCCGGAGCCGCTGATGGCGGGCGAGCAGCGCATCAACCTGTTCAAGCACGGCATCCGGCTCAAGCTGGAAGGCGGCTATTTCGATGTGTATCAGTATCTCAAGGCGCTGGAGGGGCTGCCGCGCCACTTCTACTGGAAACAGTTTGACTACCAGGTGCAGGAGTATCCCAAGGCGGTGGTGGAGATGGAGATCTACACCCTCAGCACCAGCAAGGAGTTTATCCGTGGCTAGATGGTTTCCCCTGTGGGCGTGTCTGTTCAGTCTGCTGGCCCAGGCGCAGCCCGAGCTGTTGCAGGATCCCACCGCCCCTTTGAGCGGCGCGACCAGCGGCGCCAGTGCAACCGGCCAGCGCGAGGCCGGTCTGCCCAGGCTGCAGAGCATCATGCTGGGCAACGGCCCGGCACTGGCGGTGCTCAACGGCAGCAGTTATCGGGTCGGCCAGCAGGTCGACGGTTATCGTGTGGTGGCCATAGGTGCAGATGCCGTGGTGCTGGAGAAGGGGGGCAAGCGCCAGTCGCTGACCCTGTTTGCCAGCAAGGTCCGGATCTGAATGCGCTCCACCCGGGATGGGCGGAGCCAGGTTTGTCGAGTTTAATTGCAAGTCAGGGTGCACTTATTACATGAAAAAACATCATCTCTGCCTGATCTCCGCCGCCGTGCTGACGGCAGGCTGTACCAGCTATCGGCACCCCGAACCCGTGCAGGCCAAGGACGCACTCAGGCATGCCATGACCGAGCAGAACAAGGGCGGGGCGCTGACCAGCGTACCCAAGTCGGTACAGAGCGAACTGCTGCAGCTCAATCGTCCACCCCAGGCCATCAGCATGCCGGAACCGCGGCTGCGGATTGCTGCCCACGACGTGGATGCGGTGGAGTTTTTCGGCTCCCTGTTCAAGGGCTCCCGCTACAGCGTGGCGGTGCACCCCGGGGTGGCCGGCCAGATCTCGGTCGAGCTCAAGGACGTGACCCTGACCGAAGTGCTGGCGGTGGTGGGCGACATGTATGGCTTCGACGTGCAGCGCAAGGGCAACGTGTTCCACGTCTATCCGGCCGGGCTGCGCACCGAGACCATCCCGGTCAACTACCTGATGATGTCC
Organism: Aeromonas hydrophila subsp. hydrophila ATCC 7966; assembly: GCF_000014805.1. Taxonomy (NCBI): domain Bacteria; kingdom Pseudomonadati; phylum Pseudomonadota; class Gammaproteobacteria; order Aeromonadales; family Aeromonadaceae; genus Aeromonas; species Aeromonas hydrophila. The sequence goes on from NC_008570.1 coordinate 407,997, forward strand.
CGGCGCGGTCTCTCCCGCACCTCGGTCAGCACCGGCGGGGTGGCCTCTAACGACAACAACAGCAGCAATAACAACAACTTCGATAACGCCAACAACAGCACCAACAACAGTACCAGCAACCGCTCGTCCAACGGCAGCTCAAACAGCGACAGCAACGGCACCCGCATCGAGACCGACACTAGCAGCGACTACTGGACCGATCTGCGCGACACCCTGCAGACCCTGATCGGCAGCGGCGACGGCCGCGCCGTCATCACCAGCCCGCAGGCGGGCCTGGTGACTATCCGGGCCTATCCGAAGGAGCTCAAGGCGGTGCGCGAGTTCCTCAATCAATCAGAGAGCCACTTGAAGCGCCAGGTGGTGCTGGAGGCGCGGATCCTGGAGGTGGCCCTCAACGAGGGTTACGAGCAGGGGGTGGACTGGAGCGGTCTCTCCGCCAGCTGGGATGGCAACAAGGGCATCACCGGTGGTGGTTCGCTGACACCGAGCACGATTGCCAACACCCCGAACCAGATCTTCAGCGCTTTGGGTGGCGGGGCCGGCTTCAAGATTTCCGACGGCAACTTCAACGTGGCGGTCAATCTGCTCAAGACCCAGGGGGACGTGAATACCCTCTCCAGCCCGCGGGTGACGGCGACCAACAACCAGAAGGCGGTGATCAAGGTAGGGACCGACGAGTATTTCGTCACCAACGCCTCCACCACGACCACAACCTCAGGCACATCGGCACCGATAGTCACGCCCAATGTAGAGCTGACTCCCTTTTTCTCCGGCATCGCGCTGGACGTGACGCCGCAGATCGACGAAGAGGGCAAGGTGCTGCTGCATATCCACCCCTCCGTCATCGACACCGAAGAGCAGAAGAAAACCATCGATGTCGGCACGGCGGACCCCTTGATCCTGCCACTGGCCAAGAGCTCGATCCGCGAGTCCGATACCGTGGTGCAGGCCAACAATGGCGACATCATCGTCATCGGCGGCCTGATGAAGACCGACAAGCAGGAGATCGTCAGCAAGGTGCCGCTGCTGGGGGACATTCCCTGGGTCGGCGAGGCTTTCACCAACCGCCGGGAAAGCACCAAGAAGGTGGAGCTGGTGATCCTGCTCAAGCCGACCGTGGTGGAGAAGGACACCTGGCAGAACGAACTGCAGCGCTCCTCCGAGCTGCTCGACAAATGGTATCCGCCCAAGGGCTGAGTCATGATCCTGGACCGGTTTGATCACGTGCCGGGGGCCATCACGGGCTCCCTGGCAGAGATGGCAGGGGATTGCCCATGTACCTGAACCACTTCGGTTTGCAGGAGGCTCCCTTCGGCCTCACCCCCAACACCGGTTTCTATTACGGGCTGCCCCCGCACGAGGAGGCGCTGCAGGTACTCAACTGGGCGCTGGCGCAGGGGGAGGGCTTCATCAAGGTGACCGGCGAGGTCGGCACAGGCAAGACCCTGCTCTGCCGCAAGCTGCTGAGCGAACTGGGCTCCGAGGAGCGGCCGGTGCGTCTGGCCTGGTTGCCCAACCCCCATCTCAACCCGGCCGAGCTGCGCATCGCCCTGGCGCTGGAGCTGGGACTGGCGGTGCGGGATCAGAGCGAGCTGGATCTGACCGATCGCATCCATCGCCACCTCATTGCCTTGCATCAGCAGGGGAGCCGGGTGGTGGTGCTGATCGACGAGGCGCAGGCGCTGCCGGACGAGACGCTGGAGGCGATCCGGCTGTTTGGCAACCTGGAGACCGAATCGAGCAAGCTGCTGCAGATCGTGCTGTTCGGACAGCCCGAGCTGGATGCCAGGCTGGCCAAGCCCTATCTGCGCCAGCTGCGCCAGCGGATCGGTTTCTCCTACTGCCTGCGGCCGCTGCGTTTCGATGAAACCCGGGCCTACCTGGAGCACAGATTGCAGATTTCCGGTTATCGCGGGGCCCCGCTGTTTGGCGGCCGGGCGCTGCGCCAGCTGTGGCGTGCCTCGCGCGGTATTCCGCGACTCATCAACATACTGGCGCAGAAGTGCCTGATGCTGGCCTATGGCCAGGGGGCGCGCCAGATCGATAGCCGGCTGGTGCGGCTGGCCGTACGCGACACCGACGATGCCCGCCGCTTCGTGCCGCGGCGCTGGTGGCCACTCGTACTGCTGCTGGGCTGCGCCCTCGCTTATGGAGTCTGGCAATGAGCGTGATCAATCAGATGCTCAAGGATCTGGAGCAGCGCCAGCAGGGGGGCGAGGGGGCTGTCTATGTGCCACCCGTGCGCCAGCAGGGCTGGTGGATGCTGTTGCTGACCCTGATCTGCGGGCTGGCCCTCGGCATTCTGGGCTGGCGTACCTGGATCTACTGGCAGCAGAGCCAGCGGGTCGTCGAGGCCCGCCAGCTGCAGGCGGCCGGCGAACCCACACCGGACGCCATCGCCCGCGCGGTTCCCGCAGCGGTGCCGGCCAGTGCAGAACAAGAGCCGGTGGATCAGGTGGTGGCGCTGCCAACCCCGCGCCACCTTGCCACCTCGCCTACCGCCGAGCCGCAGCAGGCGGAGGAGCGCACAGCCGATGACGCTGACGTGGCTGCCATCGATGAGGAGGGGCCGAGCGACGAGGAGCTGCAACCCGATCTCTATGCCGAGCTCGCGGCGGAGCAGGAGGCCCCCGCGGCCGCGCCGCGCAAGCCCGGCGTGCTCAAGATAGAGACGGTCAACCTCTCCGAGGCCGAACTGGCCACCCTGGCCGAGCGCAAGGCCACCACTGCCATGGCCAAGGGACAGCTGCGCGATGCCCAGGACAACTACTATCAGGTGCTGGCCCACGATCCGCGCAATCAGGGGGCGCGCGAGCAGCTGGCGGGCCTGCTCTACGGCGAGGGGCGGCTGAGCGAGGCGAGCCAGTTGCTGGAAGAGGGGCTCAGATTCGATCCCGAACAGGCCGATTTCCGGCTGCTGCTGGCGCGGCTCGCCATCAGCGGCGGCGATCAGCTCAAGGCGCTCGGCTGGCTGACCGGCCATCGACCGGATCTGGCCAGCAATCTGGATTATTACGCCACCTGGGCCGGGCTCAGCCAGGAGTTGGGTCAGCATGCCGAGGCGGCGGATCTTTACGTGAAATTGTTGCGCCAGCAGCCGGATCAGGGCCGCTGGTGGCTCGGGCTCGGCGTGGCCGAAGATGGCCAGGGCCACAGCCAGCGGGCGCTGGATGCCTATCGCAATGCCCAGTTGCACGGCAACCTGGGCGAGGCGTCGACCAGCTGGCTCGAACAGCGGATTGCCCAGCTCGCCCCCTGACGGGCGGCCGGGATCACTTTTTTGGAGTTTGCATGGCACAACCCAGACTGAAAATGCGCCTCGGCGACCTGCTGGTACAAGAGCAGATCATCTCGGATGATCAGCTGCAGCTCGCCCTGCAGCAGCAGCGTCAGACCGGCCGCAAGCTGGGCACCACCCTGATCGATCTCGGCTTCATCAGCGAGGTGCAACTGCTGCAGTTTCTCGCCCGCCAGCTGGATGTGCCCTTCTTCGATCTCAACAACCTCACCATAGATGCGTCGGCGGTGCCGCTGCTGCCGGAAGTGCAGGCGCGCCGCTATCGTGCGCTGGCGGTCAACCTCACCGACAACAAGGTGACGGTGGCCATGTCGGATCCGGCCGACTTGAGCGCCCTCGACGCCATCGCGGCGCTGCTGCGCCCGCGGGAGATGGGGCTGGCGGTGGCGCGGGAAGGCCAGCTGCTGGAGTATTTCGACCGCCTCTATCGTCGCACCCGCGAAATAGAGAGCTTCGCCGAACAGCTACATGAGGAGTATCAGGACGCCGGCTTCGAGCTGGGTTCCAGCAATCTGGGGGCGGGTGACGAGGGGGAGGCGACGGTGGCCAAGCTGCTGCGCTCCCTGTTCGAGGATGCGGTGCAGGTGGGGGCCTCCGATATTCACATCGAGCCGGACGAGAAGGTGCTGCGCATTCGCCAGCGCATCGACGGCATCCTGCACGAGAACATCCTGAGCGAGGTGCGTATCGCCCAGGCGCTGGTACTGCGCCTCAAGCTGGTGGCCGGCCTCGATATCTCCGAGAAGCGGCTGCCGCAGGATGGCCGCTTCAACATGAAGGTGCGCGGCCGCGACGTGGATGTGCGGATGTCGACCATGCCGGTGCAGTACGGTGAATCCGTGGTGATGCGGCTGCTGGACCAATCCTCCGGCATCCTGTCGCTGACCGAGACCGGCATGCCGCCGGAGATCCTGACCCGCTTCCGGCGCCAGCTCAAGCGACCCCACGGCATGATCCTGGTGACGGGCCCAACCGGTAGCGGCAAGACCACTACCCTCTACGGCGCCCTCTCCGAGCTCAACCAGGCCAGCCAGAAGATCATCACGGTGGAAGATCCGGTGGAATATCGGCTGCCCAGGGTCAATCAGGTTCAGGTCAATCCCAAGATCGGGCTGACCTTCTCCCACGTGCTGCGCTCCACCCTGCGCCAGGACCCCGACATCCTGCTGGTGGGCGAGATGCGGGACAACGAAACGGTGGAGATCGGCCTGCGCGGCGCCATCACAGGTCACCTGGTGCTGACCACGCTGCACACCAACGATGCGGTGACCAGCGCCCTGCGCCTCATCGACATGGGGGCTCCCGGCTATCTGGTGGCGAGCGCGCTGCGGGCGGTGGTGGCTCAGCGGCTGGTGCGGCGGGTGTGCGAGCACTGCGTCGAGGAGAAGGCGCCGGATGAAGGCCAGGCCACTTGGCTGACCGTGCTCTCCGGCGAAGCGCCGGGCCAGCACGTCTATCACAAGGGGCGCGGCTGCCAGAGCTGCAACTTCACCGGCTATGCCGGCCGGATCGGGGTGTACGAGCTGCTGGAGCTGGATCAGCCCATGATGGACTCCCTGCGCCGCAACGACGCCGAAGGGTTTGCCAAGGCGGCCCGCCAGCACCCGCACTACCGGCCGCTGGCGCTGACCGCGCTCGATTACGCCCGCCAGGGGATCACCTCGGTGGACGAGGTGCTGCGGCTGGCGGAGGACCTGGGGTAAGTGATGACCAACTTCATCGGCAATGAACACGGCCGGCTGGCGCGAGGCACCCCATGAGCAGCTTCGCCTACAAGGGGCGCGACAGCCAGGGCAATGCCGTCAGCGGGGTGGTGGACGCGGCCAACGAGATGGCTGCGGCCGAGCAGCTAATGCGCCGCGGCGTGATGCCGACCGAGTTGAAACCCGGCAAGGCGAAGGCGGCCGCCCTCGACTGGTCGCTCTTGCTGGAGCGGGGCGTGCGGCTGGACGAGCTGGTGGTGTTCAGCCGCCAGATGTATGCCCTGACCCGGGCCGGCATCCCCATCCTGCGCGCCATCGCCGGGCTGGAGGAGAGCGCCCACAGCAAGCCGCTCAAGCGGGCGCTGCACGCGCTGGGAGAGGATCTGGGCAACGGTCGGCCGCTGTCGAGCTCGATGCAGGCCCACCCCAGGGTGTTCAGCAGCCTGTTCGTGGCCATCATCCACGTGGGGGAGAACACGGGTCAGCTGGAAGAGGCGTTCTTGCAGCTTGCCAACTATTTCGAGCTGGAGCTGGAAACCCGCAAGCGGATCAAGACCGCCATGCGCTACCCCAGCTTCGTGCTGATTGCCATCGGCATCGCCATGGTGATCCTCAACATCATGGTGATCCCGGTCTTTGCCGGCATGTTCGCCAAATTTGGCGTCGAGCTGCCGCTGGCGACCCGGATCCTGCTCGCCACCTCCCACTTCTTCGTGCACTACTGGTGGGTGATGCTCGGCGTGTTGCTGGCCATGGTGTTTGGCTGGCGGCGCTGGGTGAGCACGGTCAAGGGCAAGCTGACCTGGCACAGATGGCAGCTCAAGTTGCCGATCGTCGGCACCATCATAGAGCGCTCCCTGCTGGCCCGCTTTGCCCGCAGCTTCTCCATGATGCTCAAGGCCGGGGTGCCGCTCAACACGGCGCTGAGCCTGGTGGCCGATGCGGTGGACAACGCCTGGATGGCGGGCCGGATCCGCGACATGCGGGCCGGCATCGAGCGGGGTGAGAGTCTGCTGCGCACCGCCGGCAGCAGCGGCCTGTTCACCCCGCTGGTGATGCAGATGATCGCGGTGGGGGAAGAGACCGGCCAGGTCGATGATCTGCTGCACGAGGCAGCCGAGTATTACGAGCGGGAGGTGGACTATGACCTCAAGAGTCTCACCGCCCGGATCGAGCCGATCCTGATCGGGATCGTGGCGGTCATGGTATTGATCCTGGCGCTGGGTATCTTCACGCCGATGTGGGACATGATGCGGGCCGTACGCGGCAAGTAACCGGTATCTTTACCGTCACTGAGGCGGGGCATGATGTGGGCCGTACGCGGCAAGTAACCGGTATCTTTACCGTCGCTGAGGCGGGGCATGATGTGGGCCGTGCGTGACAAGTAAACAGGCAGCTTTACCGTCAGTGAGGCGGGGAGTGGATAAGCGGCAGAGCGTGGAGCGAGATGGGTGAGTCGACAGTCACAACAGGATGAGCACTGGCTGGGAAGCTATCGGCGGCTGGCCGTGGGGATCCTGTTGCTGATCATGGTGGCGACCCTGGCCCGGAGCTATCTTGTCCACCGGGAGGAGGCGCTGGCCGTCAGCCTGACCCTGCTGGGGGAGCAATTTGCCGAGCGCGCACAAAGGTTGCATGGGCTCTGGCTCGATCAGCGGCGTCCCGCCGTGCTGCATGTCGATGGGATGGCCTGGCAGTTTGATGAGCGTGGCTGGCCACTGGGTGCCGGTACAGTGATGACGCCGTCGGAAAACTGCCGCTGGCTGTGGGAGCAACTCATCGGTAAAGCAGCGTCGACCCAGCCGCCTGTGCAGGCCTTGGCGAGTCTGGATGGCGAAGGGTGCCAGTTCGGCTGGGAGAATAATTGGCTGATTTATCAATTTTCTGACGGCAGAGTGCAACAAAGCCCTGAATGAGGCTTGTTTTGCGATTCAGTTAAATGATTTTTTTATATCTGCATGAAATAATGCGGGTTATTACGGAGGGTCCATGACAACAACGCGACTGGTACCAAGATATTCCGGTGTGGTGAGTCCCCATCGGGCAGCGGGTTTCTCGTTGATCGAGCTGGTGATCGTCATCGTCATCCTGGGGATCCTGGCGGTCACCGCCTTGCCCCGCTTTCTCGATGTCACGGACGAAGCCAAGAAAGCCAGTGTGGAGGGGGTCTCCGGCGGGTTTGCCACCGGCGTGTCGCTGGTACGGGCTCAATGGGAGGCCGAAGGGCGCGCCAAGCAGGACAGCCTCAATACCGTGCTCTATGACGGTTCACGTTTTTATCTGACCACGCCGACCGACACCCAGGTCAGCAACGGCGAGCTCTCCCCCGGTTATCCCATGGATACCTCGGCCGGTGGCGGCATCGACGTGGATCCGGCCAACCTGACGGCCCCGCGCTGTCTCAAGATTTGGGAGGGTCTGCTGCAGAACCCACCCAAGGCTACCGCCAGCTTCAGCGAGGTGCGTGGTAGCGGCAATGACCTGAAATACTATGTCAGTGTGACCAATAACGGCCTGGACTCGGTCTGCCGCTACTATCTGGTCAATAGTTTGAGTAAGGGTAGTGATGGCAAGTATCAGGATCCGCAAGGCAGTACTGATGCATTCATGAGTTTCAGTTACCGTCCGGCTTCCGGTCAGGTGACCACCAATATCAATTGACAGAGGAAAGTAATATGAAAAAACAGGCGGGTTTTACCCTGATCGAACTGGTCATCGTGATCATCATTCTGGGTATCCTGGCAGTGACCGCTGCTCCCAAGTTCCTGAATTTGCAGGATGATGCCAAGAAGTCCGCTGCTCAGGGCGTACAGGCCGCAGTCAGCAGCTCAGCTCAGCTGGTTTACAGCAAGTCAGCACTGGAAGGTAAAGAGCGTGCTAGTAGCGCAGTGGTTACTGGTTCTGACGGTACAGAGATTAAAACTGTCTATGGTTATCCGGAAGCAACCGATGATGGGATCAAGAATGCAGTCACCATTGATGGTTCTTGGAGTGGTAAAGCGTCTGCTAATAACTCCTATGTCTTCTCGACCAGTAGTTCCAAATGTACTGTGAATTACACTGCTGCATCCGAAACTTCCGCCGCAGCGACAACTTTGAACGGTTGTGATTGATAGATATCAGGCGAGGCCAAGTGCCTCGCCTTTTATAAGAGATTTCAATGCGCAGAGGCTTCACTCTGATTGAACTGGTTATTGTGATCCTGTTGCTGGGGATTCTGGCCGCCTTTGCCGTGCCCAAATTGCTGGGCAAAGGCGGCTTTGAAACCCAAACCCTTCGTGATGAGCTGCTGACCCGGCTGCGGCTGGTGCAGACCATCAACATGCATGAACCCGCCGACCGCTGTACCCAGCTGGTGGTGGAGGCTTCCCGTTTTGCCCATATCACGCTGGCGGTTGCCGGTGGGGCATGCCCGGATCCTGGCCCCATGACCGACTGGAGCGACAATCAGCGCACCCGTGGCCGCCTTGTGACCCCTTCCGCCGGTATGGCAGTCTCCCTCAATAACGCCAGCAGTTTCGTGATCCGTTTTGATCAGATGGGCAGGCCGTTCGGCAGCTGTGCCACGGGTTGTACTCTGCTGGTGAGCGATGGCCGCGAAACCGGCCGCCTCAAGATAGAGTCCGAGGGCTATATCCATGAGAGCCCCTGAGCGCGGTTTTACCCTGATCGAGCTGATCGTCGGCATAGTGCTGCTGGCGGTGGCACTGACCGGCATCCTCGGCCTGTTGATCAATCAGGCTCCCCAGGCGGTGGATCCGGTGCAGCAGGTGCGGGCCGCCCAGCTGGCCCAGCGCCTGGCGGGCGAGATCCAGCAAACATCGTTCGATGAACAGTCGGATCACAACGGTGGCCGTTATCGCTGCGGTGAGGTGGTGGCCGGCGTCACCATTCAGGCCTGCTCGACCCACTATGGCCCGGACGGTGAGCCTGCCCCCTACATGTTCAACGACGTGGACGATTTCGATACTGCTGGCAGCTGGAAAGATGCCAGCTTCTACACCCAGACCGGCGGCATCATCGCCAGCGACGAGTATCGCAACTATCAAGTCCGGATTGCGGTGAGCCCGGTCGACTTCAGTGATGGAACATTCAAAAACACCTGTACTGCCCCCTGTTCGGTGGGCAAGCGCATCGATCTGCAGGTGCGCCTGCCTGACGAGAGCGTGCTCGACTTCTCCTTCTATCGGGGCAACTACTGATGCGGACGGCGAGCGGTTTTACCCTGATCGAACTGGTGATGGTGATCCTGCTGCTGGGGATCATGGCCACCTTCGCCAGCCAGTTCATCGGCATCGGCACCCAGATCTACGGCGATGCCAGCAGCCGCGAACAGCTGATGAGTGATGCCCGCTTCGCCATGGAGCGGCTCAACCGCGAGGTGCGCGATGCGTTGCCGGGCTCCGAGCGGATTGAAGCCCTGGATGGCAGCTGGGATGACAGCGGTCCCTGCCTGCGTTTCTGGCCCATCAGCACCTCCAGCCGCTATCTTGCGCTCAACCGGGCCCAGTCCGGCAGCACATCCACCCTGGAACTGGTGATGGCAATCCCCGCCTCTGCGGCCAATCCACTCAACCAGGATGCCAATGCGGTCAAGGTCGGGGATCTGATGGTGGTCTTCCCGATGCCGACGTCAGCGGCCGGCTCACTGGTCAATGGCTGTGAATATGGCCGCTGTGTCGCCAGGGTCACCGAGGTGCTGGCGCCGGTATCGGGGGCGCAGACCGTTCGCTATATCAGTGGCGAAACCCTGGCCGGGATCTCGCCCGGCAGCCGGGTTTATTTTGCCAATCAGCAGGTACGCTACTGCGTGGAAGGCAGCACGATGACGCGATCCAGCGCCGCGATCGATGCCCCTGTTGCAGCGGGTGTGCTGATGGCTGAGTCGCTTCGTGCCGGCAACTTCTATCGGGAGGTCTCGGCCTTCAATGCCGAAGGAGCGTTTGGCGTGCGGCTGGTGTTCGAACGCCAGGGCGAAGCGGTCACCTTCAACCACAAGCTGGGGGTCTTCAATGTTCCCTGAGCGGCGCCAGAGCAAGAAGATGGGGGGCAGTGCCCTGATGATCGCCCTGTTCGTGATCGTGGTGATGGCCATGTTGGCGGCGGCCATGGGGCGCTTTTTGCTCGACAGCAGCGAGAAGAATACGGTGGAGGTGCGCAGCGTGCGTGCCTTGCTGGCGGCCCAGAGCGGGTTGGAAGTGGCGCTCTATCGGCTGTTTCCCAACCGGACGGCGGCCCAGCCCCAGCCACCTGCGGTGTGTGAGTCGAGCAGAACGATCAGCTTCACCGGCAATCCGGGGCTGATCGACTGTCAGGCGGTGGTGCAGTGCCGCAGTGTCTCGGCGACCTATAACGGCGTGACCAGTACCGGCTATCGCCTCCAGAGTGTCGGCACCTGCGGTTTGCGCAATGACCTGACCAGTGCCAGTCCAGACTTCAGGGTGAGCCGCACCTTGATGGTCGAAGCGTATGACGGAGGCTGATGATGAAATGGCTGTGGGCGCTGGCCCTCTTCACTAGCCAGGTCTGGGCGTTCGATCCCATCGATACCGGCTCGCTCTTCCCGGCCGTGGTGCAGGGCCATCATGGCAACAACAACGATGCCTGCCACCAGATCAACGGATACCAGCTGATCCAGCTCAACAACGCCAAGATCAATGGTAGCGGCGGGCTGCCACTCAACTTCTGCTCCATCCAGCCGGATCAGAACAACACGCGGCGCTGCGACGATGGTGCTGGCGGCTACAAGGTCTGTACCGTCACCGGCAGTGACATTCGCGGGCTGGCGCTGAACGGCAACAACGCCTTCCCCTCCAACAATGCCAATACGACCCAGACCTGCTCGTCCGGCTCGCAGAGTGCTTCCAGCGCGGCTTATGACACCATGACGGTGGAAAGCTGCACCATGACTTTCCCCAGCCGCAGCACCTATCAGTTCAAAACCCTGACGGTGCGCAACAACGCGACCCTGGTGCTGGGCGAGGGGGATTATTTTATCGACCGCCTGAACCTGGACAACGGCACCATCCGTCTCTCCGGCAGCGGGACCACCCGGATCTTCGTCAACCAGGACGTGAAGCTGGTCAACACGGTCAGTATCAACGCCAACAACCAGGGCAGCCTCATCTGGGTGAACTACAACAACATGGTGATCGACAACAGCACCACGTTTTATGGTTACCTCTATACCGACGGGCTGCTCAACATGAACAACAATGCCACCGTCTATGGCAAGGTGACGGCCGGCTACCTGAAGATGGATGCTCAATCCAGCATCAATACGGCGGTGTTGCCGCCTATGCTGACCTGTTTTGCCGATGGCTTCGACAGCGCCCAGATCAACCCGGACAGCTGGGTGGTGGCCCAGCGCAACAACAGCACCCTGCCATCGGTACAGAACGGCCGTCTGCGCCTCACCCAGAACATTACCGATCAGGCCACTTCGGCCACTTTCCAGCGCCTCTTCCCGGGGGCTGGCAACCTGGTGACGGTCGAATTCGATCAATACGCCTACAAGACTTCCGGCACGAGCGGGGCGGACGGCATGGCGGTGGTGCTTTCGGATGCCACCCTGACGCCGCAACCGGGGGCGTTTGGTGGCCCGCTGGGCTATGGCTACAAGACCGGGATCAGCGGCTTTGCCGGCGGTTGGCTCGGGGTGGGGCTCGACGAGTACGGCAACTATGCCAACGAGGGGGGAAGTACCAACCTGGGGTCGCGGCCGCAGGCGGTCTCCATCCGTGGTTCGGGGTCGGGCACCTCGGGTTACCGTTATCTGACGGGGACGGCCAGCAACCTGAACCCGCCCGTCGACAGCGGCACCAACGGCAACCGGCCCCATCGCTATCGCATCACGGTCGACTCCCGGGTGGCTGGCAGCTCGCTGGCCACGGTGGAACGGGATACCGGGGCTGGTTACAGCTCCCTGATCGGCCCCATCAACATGACGAGCCAGACCGGTCAGGCGGCGGTGCCGGCTAATTTCCTGCTCTCCCTGACCGGCTCCACCGGTTCGGTGACCAACTTTCACGAGATAGACAACGTGCGGATCTGCGCCCTGCGCTCCAACCCGGTGGGGGTGCAGATCGACCACTTCCAGCTCGATCACTCGGGTCAGGCGCTGACCTGCAATCCGGAGACGGTGACGGTCAAGGCATGCGCCGATGCGGCTTGTACCACTCTGATCACCGACCCTGTGACCGCGACCCTGAGTCTGGAGCCGGTTTCCAGCAGCAATGGCTGGGTTGGCGGCAATACGGTGACCTTCAGTGGCGGTTCCACGACTGTTCAACTGCGCAACAACACCGCCACTTCGGTCACCATAGGGGTATCCGGTTCGGTTCCGGCTACCAAGCCGTTCAGCACAACCTTGTGCAAGGCTGGCGCCGGGACACCCAGTGCGGCTGCCTGTACCCTGAATTTTGCCGATAGCGGTTTCTTCTTCGATGTGCCGGATACCTACTCGAACCAGCCGCAGACAGTAGCCATCAAGGCGGTCAAGAAGAGCGACGTGACCAAGCAGTGCGTGCCGGGTTTTGCCAATCAGAGCAAGAGCGTCAAGTTCTGGAGCAGCTATGTTTCGCCGGCCAGCAATAACTACAACAGCAGAATGAGCGTCAACAACAGCGTGATCGGCACCAGCCAGGGCAATGCCACTGCGCTCTCCCTCAGCTTCGATGCCCAGGGGCAGTCGAGCATGACGGTCAAGTATCCAGATGCCGGCAAGGTTCAGCTGGATGCCCGCTACGACGGCACGGGCAGTGAGGCGGGGCTGGTGATGCTCGGTTCGGATCAGTTTGTGGCGCGTCCGGTCGGCTTGTGCATTACGCCCCCGCAAGGCGTCTGCGCGGCAGGGGACAGCAGTTGCCCGGTGTTCAAGAAGGCGGGAGACACCTTCCAGGTAGATATCAAGGCCATGGCCTGGGAATCGGTCAACGATGGGGATATTTGTGCCGGGAACCAGACCACGCCCAACTTTGTCCTGTCCAATATTGCTCTGGGCAGCACCTTGGTGGCGCCAAACCCCGGCACCAATGCAGCGGTGGGAACGGCTACCTATAACCATGTTCCCGCGAGCAACAGCCTCAACAGCGTCACCCAGACGGTGAGCGAGGTGGGGGTGTTCAGGATGACGGCCACCCCGCAGGCCAATGCTTATTTCACCTATACCATCCCTCCCGCCAGCAGTGTGCCGGTGGGCCGCTTCGTACCCTGGGACTTTAATCTGTTCAGCGGGACCGTGACCCCCGCCTGTGGCGGTTTCAGCTATATGAGTCAGCCGTTTGGCGTGAAGATGCGTCTGCAGGCTCGCAACAAGCAGGGCGGGGTGACTCTCAATTACCGCGACGCCTTTGCCAGAGGGCTGCTCTATCTGGTCGCTGCCGACAACAAGGACGGCATCGATCGAACCGATCGGATCGGCAGCCTGGCGACCAACTGGCAGGCTGGCGAGGTCATTTTCGATGGCAGCAGCCGGTTTGCCCGTCTGGCAGAGCGGACGCCGTCGCTCACCACGCCGGAAGAGCCCTTTTTCAAGCTACGATTCGGGTTGCGCGTCATCGATGGTGAAAACCCGTCGATCACGACCCTGACCGGAATGAACATGAACACAGGCGTGTCGGGTGACTGCCAGGTCGGTGTGACCTGCAATGCGAAGCAGCTGAGCATCCCGGCAGTGATTGATGACACCATGGTTGCCTACTACGGCAGGGTGCTGGCCGGTACGGATCGTGGCGCCGCCAGCGAGCCGCTGTCGCTCTCCTTGCTGATGCAGTACTACCAGAACGGCGCCTGGAGCCGCAATGAGGCAGATGTGTGCAGCACGCTCTCGCTGGCCAATGACGGCGTGCTCTTTACCGATGATACCCAGCACTATGATGTGGCCAGTGGCGATCTGGTGTTGGGAACGACGGCCAGGATTAGAGTCGGACTGGGAGCCCCTTCGCCAGGGGCCGTCGTAGGGAAGGCCGACAAGGGAGAGTTGCTGTTCCACTTTGGCGCTCCTCAGTTCGCGGTACGCGTGCCATATAGCATCGTGCTGGAAAAACAACCGCAACAGCCGCGTTGGCTGGCCGATCCGGGGAACCTGAACAGCCTGCTGGGTGAGGCCATCTTCGGCTCCAGCCGGGGTAATGACAGAATTATTTATCGGCGCGAAGTGATGCACTGAGCGGGGAGTTGGGGCGGATCTGTCACCTTCGCCCACCTATCCCCTTGTTTATTAGCGTTTGTCGGCTTGTGCGGGTGAGTGATGACTCGCATTTTTGTCGCGCCTGATGGGTTGGCGACAGTTTGAGCGCTTGCCGATTGGGGTGGGCATTGGTAAAGTTAGCCGGTTTTCTGCACCTCCAAATTCTTAGGATTTCCCGTAGCCATGTTCAAAAAGCTCAGAGGCGTCTTTTCCAACGATTTGTCGATCGACTTGGGAACTGCCAACACCCTGATCTATGTAAAAGATCAAGGGATCGTCCTTAACGAACCCTCAGTTGTCGCCATTCGCCAAGAGCGCGGGAACGCCAAATCGGTCGCTGCCGTCGGTCATGCCGCCAAGCAGATGCTGGGTCGTACCCCTGGTAACATCTCCGCCATTCGCCCGATGAAAGACGGCGTGATCGCCGATTTCTACGTGACCGAGAAGATGCTGCAGCACTTCATCAAGCAGGTTCACGACAACAACTATTTCCGCCCCAGCCCGCGCGTGCTGGTGTGCGTGCCGTGTGGCTCCACCCAGGTGGAACGCCGCGCCATCAAGGAATCCGCTCTGGGTGCCGGTGCCCGCGAGGTCTACCTGATCGATGAACCCATGGCTGCCGCCATCGGTGCCGGCCTGCCGGTCTCCGAAGCGACCGGTTCCATGGTGGTCGATATCGGTGGTGGTACCACCGAAGTGGCCATCATCTCCCTGAACGGTGTGGTTTACTCCCAGTCCGTCCGTATCGGCGGCGACAAGTTCGACGAAGCCATCATCAGCTACGTGCGCCGCAACTACGGCAGCCTGATCGGGGAAGCCACCGCCGAGCGCATCAAGCACGAGATCGGCTCCGCCTATCCGGGCGAAGAGGTGCGCGAGATCGAAGTGCGTGGTCGCAACCTGGCTGAAGGTGTGCCGCGCAGCTTCACCCTCAACTCCAACGAGATCCTGGAAGCGCTGCAAGAGCCGCTGTCCGGTATCGTCTCCGCCGTCATGGTGGCGCTGGAGCAGTCTCCGCCCGAGCTGGCCTCCGACATCTCCGAGCGCGGCATGGTGCTGACCGGTGGTGGTGCCCTGCTGAAAGATATCGACCGTCTGCTGATGGAAGAGACCGGCATCCCGGTGGTGGTTGCCGAAGATCCGCTGACTTGCGTGGCCCGTGGTGGCGGCAAGGCACTGGAGCTGATCGATATGCACGGTGGCGATCTGTTCCACTACGAATAAGACCCAAAGCCGGCCAGCGTGCCGGCTCTTTTTTGACGACCCATGAAACCCATTTTTGGTAGAGGCCCTTCGCTTCAGTTACGGTTGTTTCTCGCCGTCATCATCTCCATTGCTGCCATCGTAGCGGACTCCCGCTTCGGTGTGTTCAGCCACGTCCGCGTCTACCTCAGTTCGCTCGTCAGTCCGCTGCAATATATGGCCAATGCGCCGGGTATCATGCTCGACACCATGTCGACCCAGGTGCAGACCCGGGCCGGCCTCATCGAGCAGACCAAGCAGCAGGAACAACAGCTGTTCACCCTGCGCTCACGCCTGCTCAAGATGGATCATCTGGAGCACGAGAACCAGCGCCTGCGCGAGCTGCTGGGTTCGCCGGTGCACAAGGAGTCCCGCAAGATGGTGGCCGAGCTGCTGTCAGTGGATTCCGACCCCTTCAGCCATCAGGTGCTGATCAACAAGGGGGCGCTGGACGGTGTCTACAACGGCCAGCCGGTGATCAACGATCAGGGGGTGATAGGTCAGGTGCTGCACGTGGGTTCCACCACCAGCCGCGTCCTGCTGATCACCGACTCCAGCCACGGCATCCCGGTGCGGGTGCTGCGCAACGACCTGCGCGCCATAGCCTCCGGCAGCGGCGAGCTGGACAAGCTGGAGCTGCGCAACCTGCCGCGCAACACCGACGTCCAGGTCGGCGATCTGCTGGTCACCTCGGGCCTTGGCGGCCGCTTCCCGGAAGGTTATCCGGTGGCGACCGTGACCCGCTCCGACTACGTGGAGGGCAAACCCTTCGCCCAGGTCGAGGCCAAGCCGCTGGTGGCGCTGGATCGCTTGCGCTATCTGCTGCTGCTGTGGACCGACAAGAAACCGGAAGTGCATGACGATGAAGAGGCGCCGACCCCTGCGGCAGCCCCGGCTGCGGCGCCTTCGGCTGCGGGAGCGACGCGCTGATGTTGCAACCCGCCAGCGGCAGGATCTGGATCTGGATCTCGATCCTGCTGGCCCTTAGCCTGTCGATCCTGCCGCTTCCTTTCCAACTCGAACCCTTCCGGCCGGACTGGCTCGCCATGGTGCTCATCTACTGGGCGCTGGCGCTGCCACACCGGACCAACGTCGGCACCGCCTGGGTGGCGGGCCTGCTGCTGGATGTGCTGCTCGGCAGCACCCTCGGCGTGCGGGCCATGGCGATGGCCATCACCACCTATCTGGCGGCGTTCCAGTTCCAGAAGATCCGCAACTTCTCCCTTTGGCAACAGGCGCTGATCATTGGCTGCCTTTCGCTGGTGGGCAAGGTGACCATCTTCTGGGCCGAGCACCTGTTCAGCCGCGCCAGCCTCAATTTCGCCTACTTTTGGTCGACCCTGAGCACGATGCTAATATGGCCCTGGGTTTTCCTGGTCTTGCGCAAGGTGCGCCGGCGCTTCAATATCAAGTGAATATGAGTAAAAACAACTCATTGTAACCGTATCCTGGCTCGCGAAGTGATTATGAACAAGCACAACGAACTGCAACTCTATCTCGCCTCGGGCTCGCCCCGCCGTCACGAACTGCTGACCCAGCTGGGCTACCGCTTCGAGGTACTCAAGCTGGATGTGCCGGAACAGCGGGAAGAGGGCGAGAAGCCCCAGGACTATGTCTGCCGGCTGGCCCGCGACAAGGCAACGGCCGGCGTGGCCGCCGCGCCCACGGCGCTGCCGGTGCTGGGCGCCGACACCATAGTGGTGCTGGGTGACCGGGTGCTGGAGAAGCCGTCCGATCTGCTCGACGCCAAGGACATGCTGGAGGCGCTCTCCGGCAAAGTGCATCAGGTGATGACGGCGGTGGCGCTGGCCACCCCGGAGCGCTGCGACGTGCGGCTGGTCACCACCAACGTGGCGTTTCGCAAGCTGGACGAGGCCGAGATCGAGGCTTACTGGCGTACCGGTGAGCCCTGCGACAAGGCCGGTGCCTATGCTATCCAGGGCATTGCCGGCAAGTTCGTCAGCCGTATCGAGGGGAGCTACAGCGCCGTGGTCGGCCTGCCCCTGCTGGAAACAGATCTGCTGATCAAGCATCATCTGGAACAGTCTCGGTAATCCAACCGCTGCCTTGTTGCGCTGTGCCGGTTCCGCGAACCGCTCGCAGCAAGGCGATCAGAATTTGAAGCCATCACAGGCAAGGCATAGGTCGGTGACATGCACCGGCTGTTTCTTACTGCGTTACTCACCGGGCACGTGCCGGTTTGGCTGCCAGAATTTAAAACTAGAAAGGCAAGGTAACTTATGTCGGTAGAACTGCTGGTAAACGTCACCCCCTCCGAAACCCGGGTTGCCCTGGTCGAGAACGGTCTGCTGCAGGAAGTGCACGTGGAGCGTCAGGCCAAGCGCGGCATCGTGGGCAACATCTACAAAGGCAAGATCAGCCGGGTGCTGCCCGGCATGCAGGCGGCTTTCGTCGATATCGGCATGGACAAGGCGGCCTTCCTGCACGCCTCCGACATAGTGCCGCACACCGAGTGCGTGGCGGTGAAGGAGAAAGAGCAGTTCCAGGCTGGCAACATCGCCGAGCTGGTGCGCCAGGGGCAGGACATCATGGTGCAGGTGGTGAAAGATCCGCTGGGCACCAAGGGCGCCCGCCTTACCACCGATATCACCCTGCCGTCCCGCTATCTGGTGTTCATGCCGGGCAGTGCCCACGTCGGCGTCTCCCAGCGCATCGAGTCCGAGGCGGAGCGCGAGCGCCTCAAGCGCACCGTGGCCGGCTATGTGGACGAGCTGGGTGGCTACATCATCCGCACCGCTGCCGAAGGGGTGGGTGAGCAGGAGCTGGAGCAGGATGCCGCTTTCTTGAAGCGCCTGTGGCGCAAGATCCTGGAGCGCAAGCAGAAGTACCCCCCCTGCAAGATCCTCTACGAGGATCCCAGCCTGGCCTTTCGGGTGGTACGCGACTTCGTCGGGGCTGAGCTCGACAAGATCCGGGTCGACTCGCGCCAGAGCTTCGATCAGCTCAAGCGCTTCACCGAGGAGTACGTGCCTGAGCTGGCCAACAAGCTGGAGTACTACTCCGGCGAGTCGCCGATCTTCGATCTCTACGACGTGGAGAACGAGATCCAGCGCGCGCTGGAGCGCAAGGTAGAGCTCAAATCCGGCGGCTACCTCATCATCGACCAGACCGAAGCCATGACCACGGTGGACATCAACACCGGGGCCTTCGTCGGCCATCGTAACCTGGAAGAGACCATCTTCAACACCAACGTCGAGGCGACGGCGGCCATCGCCCGCCACCTGCGCCTGCGCAACCTCGGCGGCATCATCATCATCGACTTCATCGACATGCAGTCGGAGGATCACCGCCGGCGGGTGCTGCACAGCCTGGAGCAGGCGCTGTCGAAGGACCGCGCCAAGACCAACGTCAACGGCTTCTCCCAGCTCGGCCTGGTGGAGATGACCCGCAAGCGCACCCGCGAGAGCCTGGAGCACGTGCTCTGCTCCGAGTGCCCCGAGTGCAAGGGGCGCGGTCGAGTCAAGACGGTGGAGTCGGTCTGCTTCGAGATCCTGCGGGAGATCATCCGGGTCAACCGGGCTTACGACGCGGATCAGTTCACCGTCTACGCCGCACCGGCGGTGGCCGACTACCTGCGGGGCGAGGAGTCTCACAGTCTGGCCGAACTGGAAGTGTTCATCGGCAAGCAGGTCAGGGTGGTGAGCGAGCCCCTCTGCGGGCAGGAGCAGTTCGACGTGGTGATGATGTAATTGGTCTATCGCTGGCTGAGTCGGGGCTGGTTGGCCCTCGGGGTCTTCTTCGTGCTGCTGGCCATCCTGGTCAGCCTGGTGCGCTTTGGCGGCCCCTTGCTCAATCAGCACCGGCAGGCGCTGCTCAATACCCTGCTGGCCGACAGCAAGCTGGAGGCCAGCGTCGATCGCATCGGGCTGGACTGGACTCAGCTCGGCCCGGCCCTCGAACTGCAGCAACTGGTGATCGCGCCGAATTCGGGTCGCTTCGCCCTGCGTCTTGGCAAGGTGTGGGCCCACCTCGACTTCTGGCGCTCCCTCAACGAACTCAAGCCGGTGTTTGGCCAGTTGATCCTGAGCGATGGCGACATCGCGCTGGATCTAGGCCAGCCCGCGGAGCCGGAAACCGGCAACGGCAGCGACCAGCAGCAGGCCCTGCTGCGCTTTCTGCTGACTCAGCTCTCCACCTTCGATATTCACGACACCCGTCTCAGCCTCACCACGGCGCTGGGGGAGGTGCGCGCCCTCGACATCGCCCAGCTGCGCTGGCAGAACCGCGGCAAACGCCATCAGGGGGTCGGTAAGGCCTATCTCATCAACGGGGTGGGCGAGAGTACCCTCGACCTCATCGTCGACGTGGATGCCCCCCAGGTGCGGCTCGATCGACTCAAGGGCCAGCTCTATCTGGGGGCCCGCCAGCTCGACATCAGCCCCATGCTGGCCCGCACCCACTCAGGGGAGCCCAAGGTGAGCGGCCAGCTCGACTTTCAGCTCTGGAGCGAGTTCAAGGCCGGCCAGCTGGGGGATTCGCTGCTGGCGTTTGGCGACAACTATCTGATCTGGCAGGATGAAAAACAGGGTGACCTGCACCGGCTCGGGCTGCAGGGGGGCAAGATCCAGCTGCGCCGGGACGGCAAGGAGTGGCAGTTTGCCAGCCACGACGTCACCTTCAAGCTCGACGGCAAGCCCTGGCTGCACAGCCGGCTGCAGCTCGAGCGGGTCGGCGATCGCATCCAGGGTTATGTGCCGGCCATCGATCTGGACCAGATCGCCAACCTGAGCCAGCTGGTGTCGGGGATCTATCCCGAGCTGACCGAGACCCTCAAGCGCACCCGCCCGACCGGCAAGATCCAGGATCTGATCCTGCAGGCGGATGCCGGCTGGCAGGGGCTCTCCGTCAGCGGCCAGCTGTCCCACATCCGGGTCAACGCCTGGCACGATGTGCCCGGCGTGCGCGACCTCAACGGCGAGTTCTGGCTCACCCCGACCGGCGGCAGCGCCCGGCTGCAACTGGCAAACGATGCCATAGATCCGGCCCGCCACTTCAAGGAGCCGATCCCCATCGATCGTTTCTCGGCGCGGCTCGACTGGTGGCAGGTGCCGCAGGGCTGGGTGCTCTATGGCCAGGATCTGGTGCTGGACAACCCGGACTTGAGCCTAGCCAGCCGTTTTCGGCTCGATCTGTTCGAGCACCCCTTCCTCGCCCTGACCGGTCGCATCGACGTCAAGAATGCGGCCAACGCCGATCGTTACTATCCGCTGCAGGTGATGGACAAGAGCCTGGTGGATTACCTGAGCGGGGCCATCAAGGGGGGCAAGGCCAAGGGGGCTGACCTGCTCTGGTATGGCGAGTTCCGTGACTTCCCCTACCGCAAGGGCGAGGGCATCTTCCAGGTGGCGGTGCCGCTGCAGCAGGCCTCCTACGAATTCTTCCCCGGTTGGCAACCGCTTACCGACCTGCAGATCGATCTGTTGTTCCAGAACGCCAGCCTCGACATGAACAGCCGCGCCACCCAGCTCGGCAAGGCCAGCTCCGACTCGGTGCACGCCTGGATCCCGGACCTCTATCCGGGTGCTCACCTCTACGTGGACGCCAAGGTTGAGGGCGAGGGCAAGGCCATCAGCGACTACTTGCAGGACTCGCCGCTCGGCGGCTCGGTCGGTCAGGCGCTGCGGGAGGTGGAGATCCGCGGCCCCATGAAGGGCTCGGTGAAGCTGGATATTCCGCTGGATGGCGAGAGCGAGGTCAAGGCCAGCGGCGACGCCCTGTTCAGCAACAACAAGGTGCGGGTGACCAGCCTGGATCTGCCGCTGGAGCAGGTGCAGGGGCGGCTCGAGTATGACAACGAGCAGACCCGCTTCAGCAACCTCAAGGCGAGCCTGTGGAACCAGCCGCTCACCCTCGACTATCAGGGGCGCCAGCAGCCCAATCGCTATCAGGTCGATCTCAAGTTCAAGGGGCAGTGGGACAGCCGCCGCCAGCGTCAGGACATCCCGGCGCTGGACATCCTCAAGGGGCGCGGCAACTGGGCCGGCAGCCTGGGGCTGACCCTGCCGGGCGATCAGCCGTTCAGCTTCCAGCTGGCGCTCGACTCCAACCTGCAGGGCATGGGGCTGGATCTGCCCGCGCCGCTCGCCAAGGCGGCCGGCAGCCGGCTGCCGCTCAAGGTGACCGCGCGTGGTCGCGATGGCAGTGCTGACATCCGCGCCGTGCTCGGGGCCGACGTGGATATGCAGAGCCGGCTGGTGTACGGCGACGGTGTGCCCTACCTCAGCCGGGTGCGGGTGGACGTGGGGCAGCCCGGCGCCCGGGTGCTGCGCGACCGGCCCATGCTGCTCGCCATCAACCAGCAGCAGGCCGATGTGGCTGGCTGGCTGGCCCGTCTCAAGCAGTGGCTGCCGGCCAGCACGGCGCCGAGCGGCAATGCGGTGGTGGGCCCCTCCTTCTTGCCGCAGGAGTGGTGGGTGGACGGCCGTCTGGCCCGCGCCGACATCGGCAGCGCCAACCTCAAGGCGGTGCACTTCACCGTGGGGCCGGTCAATCAGGCCACCGAGGTGATGATCGACAGCCCGGACGTGATGGGGGTGGTGCGCCTGCCGGTATCCGAGCGTCAGCCCATCGACGCCAAATTTGCCCGCATCCACTGGTCCGGCAAGAGTTCGGATCTGAGCCCGGACCCCGATGCCAGACAGGACAGAGCCATCATGGATGCCATCCCCTGGCTCACCTTCAGCTGCGTGGACTGCCGCTTCGGCGAGTTGCCGCTGGGGGAGGTGAAGGGGGAGCTGATCCCGGGGGCCGACAAGCTGAGCCTCAAGGGGCTGGAGATGCGGCTGGCGGGCAGCCAGCTGAACGGCAGCGCCGAGTGGCTGGCCGGGGCGGATGGCATGCAGACCCGCGCCCGCGCCCACATCAGCAGCAACAACAGCGAGCTGCTGCTCAAGCGGCTCGGCTACACCTCGCCCATCGGCGATGCGCCCGGCAAGATGGCGCTGGATCTGAGCTGGCGCGACGTACCCTATCGGCCCAACGTGCCGACCCTGAGCGGCACTGCAGACTACCAGCTGGAAGGTGGCACCCTGCGCGAGGTCAACGACAAGGGGGCGCGACTGCTCTCCCTGCTCAGCCTGGATTCATTGCTGCGCAAGCTGCGCCTCGATTTTCGCGACGTGTTCGACAAGGGCTTCTACTTCGAGTCCATGTCGGCCTCCGCCAAGATCAAGCAGGGGGTGGTGGACAACCGCGACTTCTACATGAAGGGGGCGGCCGGCAACCTGCGCGGCGAGGGTATCGCCGATCTGGTGCGCTGGCGGCTCGACTACGAGTTGAGCTTCTCCCCCAACCTGGGCGGCACCCTGCCGGTGGTGGCGGCCTTCTCGCTGACCCCGATCACCGGGCTCTATGTGCTGGCGCTCTCCAAACTGCTGGAGCCGGTGGTGGACGTGGTCACCCGCATCGATTTCCGGGTCTCCGGCCCGCTCGACGATCCCAAGCTGATCGAGGCGGGACGGGATCGGGCCCGCATCAAGCTCAACCAGCAGCAGAAGGAGGCGGTTGACGCGGTGGCCCCCAACCTGCCAACGCAGGAGGTGACCCCTTTCCTGCTGACCCCCAAGCACGCGGGGCCCGCCCAGCGCTGAACGAGCGGCCCGGCACCATCACAAGGAGTGAGCCATGATCCGACATATCCTGCTGATCGCCTTCAAGCCGGGCACCCAGCCCGCACAGATAGACGCGGTGCGCGCCGCCTTTCTCGCCATCCCCCATCAGGTCAGCGGCGTGCTGGCGGTGGAGTGGGGGCGGGATGACAGCCCGGAGGGGCGGGCCGAGGGCTTCACCCACAGCGTGCTGATGACCTTTGCCGACGAGGCGGCCCGCCAGCGCTATCTGCCCCACCCGGATCACGATGCCCTCAAGGCCATCTTCCGCCCGGTGCTGGAACGTATCATAGTGCTGGATTACACCCTGCAGGCCGGCGATGCGGTCAGCATCTGACGGTGGCAACAACGACAAGGAGCGCCTCATGTGGTTAGCCGCAATACAGCTGGTATCGGGCCGTCGCTGGCAGGATAACCGGGAGCAGATCGCCGCCGAGCTGGCCCTGTTGCCGAGTGAGCGGCCACTGCTGGTGCTGCTGCCGGAGAATTTCGCCCTGTTTGGCGAGCGGCAGGGCTATCTGGACGGGGCCGAGGCAATCGGTGCAGGGCCGATCCAGGCCCAGCTGGCCGAATGGGCCCGTGATTACGGCATCTGGCTGGTGGCGGGGGCCATGCCGACCACCATCGCCGGTTCCGACCATATCCACACCAGTACCCTGGTGTTCGATCCCAGCGGTGAGCGCAAGGGCCACTACCACAAGATCCACCTGTTCGATGTGGACGTGGCGGACAATCACGGCCGTTACCGGGAGTCGGAAACCTTCAGCCCCGGTGAGGAGCCTGTGCTGGTGGACTCCCCGTTTGGTCCCCTCGGCCTCTCGATCTGTTATGATCTGCGCTTTCCCGAGCTGTACCGCCGGCTGGCCCGCGCCGGTGCCCGCGTGCTGCTGGTGCCTGCCGCCTTCACCGCCGTGACTGGCGAGGCGCACTGGGAGCCGCTGCTGCGGGCCCGCGCCATCGAGAACCAGTGTTACCTGGTGGCCGCCAATCAGGGCGGCACCCACGAGACGGGGCGCCAGACCTGGGGTCACAGCATGGTGATCGACCCCTGGGGTCGGGTGCTGGCCAGCCTGGACAGCGGGCGCGGCACCGTGCTGGCACCGCTGGACCCCGGTCTTGTCGACGAACTGCAACGCACCATGCCGGTGCTGGGCCATGCCCGTCTGCTATGAACATGTGCAGGTTCGATTCGCCCTGTGGTGGGGGAGTCGGACGCTTGCAAGCCCGATGGTGGATTGGACGTCCGCTGACGTTTCGCCAAGCGAACCCACGGTCTGGGATTTAACCGTTACGACATCTCGCATCGAGAGTGGAGAGAAAGATTGAGTCTATTGAGCCAGGTTAGTGCCTCCCTGTTGGCCCCCCACGACCTCGACGAAGGGCGGCTGCAGCAGCTGCTCGGCAGCCTGATGAGCCATCAGGTGGAGTTCGGCGACCTCTATTTCCAGCGCAGCTGGCACGAGTCCTGGATGCTGGAGGACGGTATCGTCAAGGATGGCAGTTACAACATCGATCAGGGGGTCGGGGTGCGCGCCGTCAGCGGCGAGAAGACCGGCTTCGCCTACTCGGACGAACTGAGCCTGCTGGCACTGCAACAGTCGGTGACCGCCGCCCGTGGCATCGCAGCTGCCGGTGCGCAGGGCAAGGTGAAGGCGTGGGCTCGCACCGAAGCAAACCTGCTCTACCCGGCGCTGGATCCGCTGCAGACCCTCGACAAGCAGCAGAAGATCGCCCTGCTGGAGCAGATGGACAAGTTTGCCAGAAGTCTGGATCCCGCCATCAATCAGGTAATGGCCTCCATCAGCGGCGTCTATGAAGAGGTACTGGTGGCCGCCACCGATGGCACCCTGGCCGCCGACGTGCGCCCGCTGGTGCGCCTCTCGGTGACCGTCATCGCCGAAAAGGGCGATCGTCGCGAACGCGGCAGTGCCGGTGGTGGTGGCCGCTTCGGATACGACTATTTCCTTGAGTTGGACGGACTGGAGAGCCGGGCGTTTGGCTATGTGCGCGAGGCGGTGCGCCAGGCGCTGGTCAACCTTGACGCCATCGACGCACCGGCCGGCACCATGCCGGTGGTGCTTGGTGCCGGCTGGCCCGGCGTGCTGCTGCACGAGGCGGTGGGCCACGGTCTGGAGGGGGATTTCAACCGCAAGGGGTCGTCTGCCTTTGCCGGTCGCATCGGCGAGCAGGTGGCTTCCAAACACTGCACCATCGTCGATGACGGCACCCTGCCGGGTCGGCGCGGCTCCGTCTCCATCGACGATGAGGGGACGCCGGGCGGTTACAACGTGCTGATCGAGAACGGCATCCTCAAGGGTTACCTGCAGGACAAGCAGAACGCCCGCCTGATGGGCGTGCCGCTCACCGGCAACGGCCGCCGCGAATCCTACGCCGCCCTACCGATGCCGCGCATGACCAACACCTACATGCTGGCGGGTCAGTATGATCCGGCCGAGATCATCGCCTCGGTGAAGAAGGGGATCTACGCCCCCAACTTCGGCGGTGGTCAGGTGGATATCACCTCCGGCAAGTTCGTCTTCTCCGCCTCCGAGGCCTACCTCATCGAGGATGGCAAGATCACCGCGCCCATCAAGGGGGCGACCCTGATCGGCAACGGCCCCGAGGCGATGAGCCAGGTTTCCATGGTGGGCAAGGATCTCGCGCTGGATCGCGGGGTCGGGGTCTGTGGCAAGGAGGGGCAGAGCGTGCCGGTCGGTGTCGGCCAACCCACCCTCAAGCTGGATCAGCTCACCGTGGGCGGCACCCAGTAAGGGCGCCGCAGAACAAGCAGCAGAGAGAACCCATGCTTACCCTGTCGAAAATTTCCAATATCCGCAGTCAGCTCTCCCCCAGCGAGCTCAAGATCGCCGATTACATCCTGGCTTGCCCGGAGCAGGTGACCCACTTCTCCTCCCAGGAGCTGGCCCAGCAGGCTGACGTCAGCCAGTCGAGCATAGTGAAGTTCACCCAGAAGATCGGGTTCAAGGGCTTCACCGCCTTCAAGCTGGCGGTCAGCGAGGATCTGGGGCGCAAGCACGCCATCAAGACCGACAACGTAGGGGATCTCTACAACGGCATCGGCCGCGACGACGATCTGGAGACCATGGCCAAGAAGCTGGCCCAGGAGAAGATCAACTCCATCGTGGAGACCACCCAGGCCCTCGACAACGCCACTTTGGCGCGGGTGCTCGACGTCATCAACCAGGCTGGCCGGGTCCAGCTGGTGGGGATCGGTGGCTCGGCGCTGACCGCCAAGGATCTCTGGTACAAGCTGCTCAAGATCGGGGTCACCACCCTGTTCGCCCAGGACAGCCACGTGCAGATCTCCATCGCCCAGACCCTGGGACCGGGGGACGTGCAGCTGGTGGTCTCCTATTCCGGCGCCAGCCGGGATGTGCTGGCGGCGGCGGAGCTGGCCAAGCGCAACGGCGCCACCCTGATCGCGGTCACCTCGTTTCGCAACACCCCTCTGCGGCAGATGGCCGACATGGTGCTGGACACGGTGGCCGACGAGAACGAGCTGCGCATCTCCTCCATCTCGTCGCGCACTGCCCAGAACACCATCACCGACATCCTGTTCCTCGGCCTGGTGCAGCGCCGTGACGAGGCCTGGGCGCTGATCGACGGCACCCGTGGTGCCATCGACCGGCTCAACAAGGAGTGAGGCGGGCCCGGCTGCAACAGACGCCGAGACCTGCCGATAGAAAAAACCACCCGCTTGCGGGTGGTTTTTTTATGGGCCAGTGCCGGCTCAGAGGGCGAGGGCCCAGCGCAGGAAGGCCTTGCGCTGGGCCTCGTCGGCGGCAAGGTAGCGCCGTTGCAGTTCAGGGTCGACGGGCACGGCGCCCGGGGTAGCTGCGGGCAGGACTGGCGTGACGGCTGGCAGGGCGGTGGCTGCGCTGGCCGACCCGTCGTAACGGGCCAGTAGTGCCTGATAGTCAGTCAGCAGGCTGTCCTGGCTGCGTGGCAGGGCAGTGGTCAGCAAGGGGCGGGTGCCGTCAGCGGTCGCCAGCTGCAGTGCCGGGCTGGCCGCAAAGCGGCGAATGGCCTGCGGGGTGGGCAGCGGCGGGGTGACCAGCCGCAGGGTGCCGCTGGCCGGCAGAGTCAGGGTCAGCAGCAGCGGGGCGGAGCGGACGCGTCCCTGGCTCTCGTTGGTGGAGCCGGGATCGAGTGGGCTGTCGAAGCGCACCAGCAGCCGGGTCTCGCCGGCGGGCAGCGTGAGGGCTCGCTCGAAGGGGGAGGCCTTGCCCCGGGATGAGGCCAGCAGGGTGAGGTTGTCTGCCAGCTCCAGCCGGGCGGCCTGGGTCGGCAGGGCCAGCAACAGCAGCAGGGTGGTGAGCAGTGGGAGGTGGATCATGGGGGGCTCCAGCAGAAAGCAAAAAGCCGGCCGACTGGCCGGCAGGGGATCAGAACTCGTAGCGCAGGCCGAGGTGGTAGAAATCCTCGCTGTTGCTGCTGCCGCCAAAACTGGTGACCGTGCTGCCGGCCAGCCCGTCTTCACCGCCCCGGAATACGTAGGCGCTGTAGAGGGAGGAGCGCGGAGTGAGCTTGTACTGCAGCTCCAGGGTGGTGTCGCGCAGGCTCATGCCGTCTCCTCCGTCGTTGTCGAGGTGGCGGTAGCCGGCGCGGGCGGCCCACTTCTGGTTGATGTCGTAGACCGCGGTCAGCTCCCACACTTTGTCTTCGCTGTCCGCCTGGCCGTTGCGATAGCTCACCTGATCCTTGGCATAGAGGGCGCCCAGCATCAGCGGGCCCAGGGTGTAACGGGTACCGATACCGCTGAAGCGGTACTCGTCGGCGTTGGGGTCGACCTTGCTGGCACCGGTCTGGGCCGCCTTGCTCTGCTGGTAGGCGATGACTGGCGCCAGCTTGCCCGCCGCTCCGAGATCGAAGGTGTAGCGCAGGGCGCCGTTGTAGCCGTAGTCGAGATCCGAGGTGCCGTTGCCGAGGATGTAGGCCAGCGACAAGTCCAGATTGCCGAGGGTGTTCTGGTATTGCAGGGTGCCGTCCTGACGGAACACCTGTACCGCGGTGGAGTCCACCTTGCTGGCCTGGCGCGCCATGGAGACATCGGAGGCGGCAAACACGTCGCCGATGTCGGTGAACATGATGAGCCCGGAGGAGACCCGGCCACCGGTCAGCTTGCCCCACTGGCCGCCATCGAGCCCGGCCCAGACGTAACGGGCGGTGAGATCGCTGCTGTTCTTCTGCACGTTGTTGGCGTATTCGGCGGCATTGACCTGGTACTGGGCCATGCCGATCACGGCCACCTGCTCGTTGACGGTCTGGCGGGCGGTGAAGCCGATGCGGCCGTCGAAGTCGCCCTGATCGTTGCCGCTCTTCTTGTCCGAGATGTTGAAGCCGAGGCGACCGTAGAGATCGACGTTGGAGCCGTCATCGGCCTGATAGATGACGGCGGCCTGCGCCGTACCGACGGCAAGCAGGGCAGGAATGGCCAGGGCAAGCATGGACTGTTTCATTGTTGTCTTTCCTGTGAGGGCTCTGTGCCAGAGCCGGGGTGAGTTTGGCCGTGACCCCGATTGCTCGGGGCCAGACCTTGGCGATAAATCCGGAGGGGGGATTAACTCAGATCGACGTTCTTGCAGCCGAACATCAGGGTGATGAGGTAGCCGCCGAGGTAGGCGACGGCGAGGCCGGCGGCGTAGACCAGCATGCCGGGGAAGATCCCCTGGGCCGAGGTCATCAGCGGCAGTGCGACGATGCCGGAGGGACCGAACACGGTATTGAGACCGACCGGCAGGCCCAGCCAGGAGATGAGGCCGACCAGGAAGCCGCCGAGGGCGCCACCGCAGCAGGCGGTGATGAAGGGTTTGACCCGCGGCAGGGTGACGCCGTAGATGAGCGGCTCGCCCACCCCCAGGATGCCGGGAATGATGGTGCCCTTGACCTGGGTGCGCAGCAGGGAGTCCTTGCCGGCGCGGCTGTAGAGCGCCAGGGCTGCGCCGACCTGGCCGGCCCCTGCCAGCGCCAGGATGGGGAACAGGGAGTTGAAGCCCTGGGCATCCATCAGTGCGAAGTAGACGGGCACAAACCCCTGGTGGATGCCGAACATCACCGAGATGAGGAACAGGCCGGCCAGAATGGCGGTGCCGAACGGATTGCCGTTGAGGTGGATGAAGAGCCAGGACATGCCGTTGTAGAGCTGCACGCCGAGGGGCATGATCAGGACGAAGGTGACGGCCCCCATGATCAGCAAGGTGATGCCGGAGGTGAGGATCATGTCGAGGCTGTCGGGTATGAAGCGGCGTACCTGACGCTCCACCGAGGCGCCGATGATGCAGGCGATTAGCACCCCGATGATGTTGCCGCGCGGATCTATCTGGTGGCCGAAGAAGTCGCTGACCCCGGCATAGATGCCGCTGGTGGCCTGCGGGTCATAGCCCATGACGAACAGCGAGGCGAGGATGGCACCATTGACCCCGGAGCCGCCGAACGCCTTCTGGGCGTTGTAGCCGATGAGGATGCTGAGGAAGCTGAACAAGCCCTTGCTGAACAGCTTCATGTAGCCGACGAATTCGGCCAACATGCCGCCCGCCTGCTGGCCTTCCAGCAGCAGGGTCTGCTCGATCAGGGTGGCGAAGCCGAGCAGCAGGCCGGCGGCGATGAAGCCGGGGATCAGCGGAGTGAAGATGGTGGCAAACTTGGCCAGGAAGCGGTGAGCCGCACTGGTCTGTTTCTGCTTCAGCGCCTGTTTCTTGGCGGCGGCGATCTCGCCCAGATCGGCGGATTGGGCGGTAGGCGCTTCCAGTGCGCCGAGCCCCGCGCTCAGCATGCCGTTCATCAGCTCGCAGGCGGTCTGGGCCTTGCCCGGCCCCAGCACGATCTGGAACTGGTCGTCGCTCTCGATGACCCCCATCACGCCGGCGATGCGCTTGATGGTATCCCGGTCGGCATGCAGGCTGTCGGCCAGGCTTAGCCGCAGCCGGGTCATGCAGTGGCCGCAGTGGGTGATGTTGTCGCGACCACCGATGGCCTGGATGAGCTGGCCAACCATGGTGTCAGTTATTTTTGCCATAAAGAACCCAGTCAGTCTGTTGTGTCATGAGGGTGCCTGGGCACCCCGTTCTTGTTGTGGTATTGCCGTCCCTGGCCCGGCCAATGTGCGGTTGGCCGATCAGTGGGTGCACTGGCTGATGAAGCCGTTGCTGCTTTGCAGGCGGGTGCGGGCTTCGTCGGCCGTGAGTCCCGCCAAGATCATCACGATGGCGGTCTTGCAGTGGTTGTCCGCCTGCGCCAGCGCCCGCTCTGCCACGGCGCGCTCGCAGTCGGTGGCCTCCATCACGATGCGCTTTTGCCGCTCCACCAGCTTGGCGTTGGTGGCTTCCACGTCCACCATCAGGTTGCCGTAGACCTTGCCGGTGCGGATCATGGCACCGGTGGAGAGCATGTTGAGGATCAGCTTCTGCGCGGTGCCCGCCTTCATGCGGGAGGAGCCGGTGACGATCTCGGGGCCGACCACCGCTACCATGCTGATGTCGGCCGCCTGGGCCAGCGGGCTGCCCGGGTTGCAGCTGATGCTGCAGACCGTAGCGCCCACCGCTCTGGCGTGGGCCATGGCGCCCAGTACGTAGGGGGTTCTGCCGCTGGCGGCGATGCCCACCAGTACGTCGTTGGCGCAGAACTGGATGTTTTTCAGATCCTGGGCGCCGAGTTCGGCGTCATCTTCGGCGTTTTCGACCGCCTGCAAGATGGCCTTGTGGCCGCCGGCAATCAGGCCGACCACCTGCTCGGCAGAGACGCCGTAGGTCGGCGGGCATTCGCTGGCATCCAGGATACCGAGCCGGCCCGAGGTGCCGGCGCCGATGTAGACCAGCCGGCCTCCCTTGCCGAACGCTGCCGCGATGGCATCGACCGCCCGGGTGATCTCGGGCAGCAACTGGCTGACCGCCAGCGCGACCTGCTGATCCTCCTGATTGATGACGCGCAGCATCTCCAGGGTCGGCAACTGGTCGATCTCGACGCTGGCCGGGTTGCGGGTCTCGGTAATCATGCTTGATAGGTCAATGGTCATCGTTTCCTCTGCTTAAGGTCATCGCCACTCCCGGCGTAAAACATCCCTCTTGATGACAGGCATGATTATCGATTTTTGATTTCTATGATGAGATCAATGTCGCATAATTAATTATTCCATTTATTTTTGTTTTTAAGTTATGAAAATTCCTACACGGTGATATCCATGGGGGGAGCTGGGTGGTGCTGATTACGCCGAGGAGGGGTGAGCGTCAGCCAATAAAAAGCCCCGGCAAGGGCCGGGGCTGCAGATACGGGGCTCGGTCAGTTGACCGAAATGGCGCGGGCGTCGATGAAGAAGCGCGCGTTGCCTTGTTGATCGACCCTGATCTGGGCAACCAGA
Source organism: Aeromonas hydrophila subsp. hydrophila ATCC 7966 (assembly GCF_000014805.1). Classification (NCBI taxonomy): domain Bacteria; kingdom Pseudomonadati; phylum Pseudomonadota; class Gammaproteobacteria; order Aeromonadales; family Aeromonadaceae; genus Aeromonas; species Aeromonas hydrophila. The sequence continues at coordinate 439,432 of NC_008570.1, forward strand.
CGATCGCTCTGCTTGTACTCCCACCGGCTCTTGATCCGGGTCAGAGCGGGGCTGGCGGCACCGACCACGTTCAGATATTCATGAAACAGGCTGTAGCTTCCAATCTCGGTCAGCATCTTTTCCATTTGCACATCTCCTGAAGTGAGTGGGTGTCCATCCATAAACTTACCAAGCACTCTCTGAATCGAATCTGTATGAAAAACACACTAACTCATTTATGTGTCAACAACATGATCAGGCGCAAGATCAGCGACGATTCCTGCGCTTTTATGACACCGTTTTCAGTCAGGGCTGGCGCGGGTCCGGCAATTGATCAAGGGCGCCGGATACGTGTGGCAACGCGGGGGCCGTTTGTGCCGCCGGCGCACCGTGGAACACCGGATCCTGCGCCACTTCCTTGATGCCATTGATGCAGAACTGCATACCCATGCAAACCAGCAAGAAGCCCATGATCCGGGTCATGGCATCGATGCCAGTGGCGCCGAGGATCTTGCAGACCGGATCCGCCAGCTTGAGCACCCCCCAGCTGAGCAGGCTCATCAGGGCGAAGGCGGTGACCATGGCGGCATAGATGGTGAAGCGGTTGTATTCGTCCGGCAGCTCGGCGATCTGGGCGGCGCCGCTGATCACCAGCGCCATAGTGCCCGGCCCGCACATGCTGGGCATGGTGAGCGGCACGAAGGCGATGCTCTGGTTGATGTCGACCCCGGCCGCCTGGCTCGGTGCCGGGAACAGCATGCGAAAGCCGATGAAGGCGATGATGAGGCCGCCGGCCAGGCGCAGGCCGGGAATGGAGATCCCGAACAGATCCAGGATGGAGGAGCCGATGAAGAAGCTGACGCAGAGGGTGCAGAACAGATAGATGGCGGCCAGGTTGATCTGGCGGCGCACGTGCTCGCGCGACATGCCCTTGCTCAGCCCCAGCAACAGGGTGGCCGTGGTGGGCGGGTTGACCATGGGCAGCAGGGCCAGCAAGGCGAGAAATACGACCTGAAAGAACATCATGAACCTCGGATGACTAGGGTGGAGGAGTGTCCCGGGCCGTCGATGGGCCCGAGAGGGAGGCTATCTTATGTCGGCCTGGCTGAACACCAGCCATATGAAAAAGCCCCGCACTGGGCGGGGCTCGGAATGGTTCAGGCGGCCTGCGGCGCGCTCTGGCGCTGGCTGCGCTGTTGCAGCCAGAGCAGCAGACCGAGCACGAAGCCGAGCGCAGCCAGACTGACCACGTAGTGGGAGGGGGCCAGCACGTCCTCCTTCATCCAGAGCGTGACCAGCATGGGCGTCAGGCCGCCGAAGATGGCGTAGGCCACGTTGTAGGAGAACGACAGCCCGGAGAAGCGCACCACCGCCGGGAAGGCGTTGACCATGACGTAGGGCACGGCACCGACGATCCCCACCGAGAAACCGGCCAGCGCATAGAGCGGCACCAGCTGGCTGGTGTCGGTCGCCAGCCCGTGATAGAAGGCGTAGCTGGCGCCGGCCAGCAGCAAGGAGCCCAGCATGAAGGTGGGGCCGCTGCCGAGGGCGTCGATCAGCCGGCCATAGACGATGCAGCCGAAGGTGAGCGCCAGAATGGCCAGCGAGTTGGCGGTCAGCGCATCGGCCGGGCTGATGCCGTGCACCTTCTGCAGGTAGGTGGGGGTCATCAAGATCACCACCACTATGCCGGCTGAGAGCAGCCAGGTGAGCAGCATGGAGACCACGACGCTGCCCTTGTGGCTGCGCAGCACCGTCTTGAGCGGCAGCTCTTCCGCCAGCGCCTTGTTGGCCTGCATCTCGGCAAAGACCGGGGTCTCGTGCAGCCAGCGGCGCAGGTACATGGCGACGATGCCGAATGCTCCGCCGAGCACGAAGGCCAGCCGCCAGCCCCAGTCGCTTACCTCGCTCGGGCTCATGCCGCGGTTGATGGCGGTGGCCACCAGGGAGCCGAGCAGGATGCCGGCCGTCAACCCGGCGGTGAGGGTGCCGCAGGCAACACCGACCCGGCGGGCGGGCACGTGCTCTGCCACGAACACCCAGGCACCGGGTACTTCACCGCCGATGGCGGCCCCTTGCAGGATCCGCAACAGCAGCAACAGCAGGGGCGCGGCGATGCCGAGGGTGGCGTAGGTGGGCAGCAGGCCGATCAGCAGGGTCGGCAGCGCCATCAGTAGTATGCTGAGGGTAAACATCCGCTTGCGGCCGATGAGATCGCCGAAGTGGGCCATGATGATGCCCCCCAGCGGGCGGGCCAGATAGCCGGCGGCGAAGATGCCGAAGGTCTGGAACTGGCGCAGCCACTCGGGAATGTCGGCCGGGAAGAACAGCTCGCCGATCACCACGGCGAAGAAGACGAAGATGATAAAGTCGTAAAACTCGAGGGCACCGCCGAGGGCGGCCAGGCTCAGGGTCTTGTAATCCTGTCGGTTGAGGGGACGGCTGTGGTCGTAAGCTGGTGTGACTGTCGTCATATCCTTATGTTTCCCATCGTTTTTTTAGTTATTGCTCCCCCATCCTTGCAGGGGACACGCTCATTACCGAGGGTATGCTTTTGCATCCCGTGATGTAAATCGCACAATTCGCAACACTGTCTTGCAGCTTTTTAGTGCAGCGAGACGGAGCGACACGCTCAAGCGCCGGGCTCCTCGCCCGGACGAATAATCAGGACGATGGCCGGCGCCTTGCCGGCTCCGACCTCAAGATAGCTGGAGAAATCATATGAAGACCAAGGTGCTGCTCTCCTGGAGCAGCGGCAAGGACAGCGCCTGGGCGCTGCACGCACTGCGGCAGGATCCGGCCATCGAGGTGGTGGGACTGTTCACCACCCTCAACCAGGCGTTCGAACGGGTGGCCATGCACGGAGTGCGCAAGCAGTTGCTGCTGGCACAGGCCGAGTGCGTGGGCTTGCCGCTGACCACCATCGACCTGCCCTGGCCCTGCAGCAATGAAGATTACGCCCGCATCATGACCGACTTCATCGCGGACGTGGTGGCGCAGGGGATCCGCCACATGGCGTTTGGCGATCTCTTCCTCGAGGATGTGCGTGCCTATCGGGAGCGGCAACTGGCGGGGACCGGGATCACGCCGCTGTTTCCGCTGTGGGGCAGCAAGACCGACGAGCTGGCTGGCGAGATGATGGCGGCAGGGCTCAGGGCCAGGATCAGCACCCTGGATCCGCGCAAGCTGCCTGCCACCCTCGGCGGGCATGAGTTTGATGGGGCCTTGCTGGCGGCCCTGCCCGCCGGAGTGGACCCCTGCGGGGAGAACGGCGAGTTTCATACCCTGGCCTGGGACGGCCCCATGTTCCAGCGGCCGCTGGCCATCCGGGTGGGGGAGACGGTGGAGCGGGACGGCTTCGTCTTCACCGACCTGCTGCCCGCCACCATCTAGTCGCGGTTGGACTCCCGTTCGCCCTTGTCGTCGTTGTAGCGCAGGGCGATCTCGTGGAACTGCTGGTGGATGCGGGCAAAGGCGTCCGTGATGTCGGGGTCAAAGTGATTGCCCCGCCCCGCCAGTATGATGGGCACCACCTCCTGGTGGGACATGGCGGCCTTGTAGCAGCGCTTGCTGATGAGGGCGTCGTACACGTCGGCCAGCGCCATCAAGCGGGCCGAGAGGGGGATCTCGTCACCGATCAAGCCATAGGGGTAGCCGGTGCCGTCCCACTTCTCGTGGTGGTAGCAGGCGATCTCCTTGGCCAGCCGCAGAAACTCCACCTCCACCCCCAGCGCCTCCTCGGCATGGACGATGGCCTCCTTGCCGAGAATGGAGTGGTGCTTCATCTGGGCAAACTCGTCCGCATCCAGCTTGCCGGGTTTGAGCAGGATCCGGTCCGGCACACCGACCTTGCCGATGTCGTGCAGCGGGGCCGATTTGAACAGCAGATCGATGGTCTTGGGGGTCAGCTCGGCACGAAAGCGGGGGTGCTCGCAGAGGGTTTCCGCCAGCAGCCGCACATAGTGCTGGGTGCGCAAGATATGGTTGCCGGTCTCGTTGTCGCGGGTTTCGGCAAGCGAGGCGAGGGAGTGGATGGTGATGTTCTGGATCAGTTCGTTCTCCCGGGTGCGCCGCTCCACCTCCTGCTCCAGAAAGGCGTTCTGGTCGTGCAGCAGATCCCGCGCGGCTTTCAGCTCCAGGTGGTTTCTGACCCGGGCCAGCACGATGGCGGGGGTGATCGGTTTGTGGATGTAGTCGACAGCCCCCAGCGCCAGGCCGTGTGCCTCCGCACTCTCCTCCACCTTGGCGGTCAGGAAGATCACCGGGATCTCCCGCGCCTGCGGCATCTCCTGCAGTGCCTGCATCACCTGATAGCCATCCATCTGGGGCATCACCACGTCGAGCAGGATCAGGTCCACCCGGGTGCCGGCCGAGAGGATCTCCAGCGCCCGCTGGCCGCTGATGGCGACCTTGACCCGGTAGTGGGGGCTGAGCAGGGCGCTGAGCAGGGAGAGGTTCTCCGGTGTGTCATCGACCACCAGCAGGGTGGGTTTGGTATCGGGATCCAGCAAGTTGAGCATGATGGTGGCCTCACTCTTGGTTGAACAGATCGGGCCTGAGGGCCCGGACTTGTTGCAGATGTGCCAGGGCATCGGCGAAGCGAAAACGGGTCATGGCATCGTGCATGGCCGGTGCCGCCTCGCCCAGCAAAGGGGCGAGCCTGGCCTGATTGCGCTGGAACAGGATGAAGGCTTCTGCATCGTCTTCCAGCAGCAGCCCGGTCAGCTGATGCAGCAGGGGCGCCAACTCGGCAGGAGTTGCTTCCGGCAGGCCGGCGGCGGCAGGGGCCGGCAGCAGCGTCAGCAGGCCGGCGGCCAGTTGCTGCTGCTGTTGCAACCCCAGCTCGGCCAGCGGCAGCAGGCTGGCGGCGTCGTCTCCCCGGGCGAGGGCGCTCTCCAGCCGGGCCGAGAGCTCCTGCAGCGACCCGGCCCCCAGCGTTGCGGCTATGCCCTTTAGGGTATGGGCCTGTCGATGCGCTTCTTCCCGGTCATTCGCCTGCAGGGCGGCCAGCAGGGTTTCCATCGGCTGACTCCCTTGGCGGGCGAAGCGTTGCAGCAGATCCCGATACCACTCCCAGTTGTGCATCAAGCGTTGCAGGGCGGTTTCGGCGTTGAGGCCGAGCGCCCGCAACTGTGGCAGCAAGGCGGTGGCGGGGGATGCGCGCGAGGCAGTGAGTCTGCTGCTGACCTCGCGGCTGAAGGAGGTGGCCCAGCGCTGCAGGGCCGCATACAGCCTGTCGGGGTCGATGGGCTTGGCGATGTGATCGTCCATCCCGGCAGCGAGGCAGCGTTCGCGATCACCGGCCATGACGTTGGCCGTCATCGCCAGGATCGGGGTGTGTTGTCCGACGTCTTCCCGCTCGCGCAACAGCCGGGTGGCGGCCAGGCCATCCATCACCGGCATCTGCATGTCCATCAGGATCAGGTCGTAGTGGGTCTGGGCCACCATCTCCAGCGCGATGGCACCATTGCCGGCGATGCTGACATCGGCGCCGACCGCCCGCAGCAGCTCCAGCGCTACTTGCTGATTGAGCTCGTTGTCTTCCGCCAGCAGGATCCTGAGTCCGTCGAAGCGGTAGTGATGGGTCGCCTGGGGTGGTTTGAAGGTGAGGGGGCTTGCTTGCTGACCAAACAGGCCGATGACGGTGTCGAACAGCACGGAGGCGCATACCGGCTTGACCAGCACCCGATCAAAGCCGGCGGTATCGGCCTGGCGAAAGACCTCCTCCCGCCCGTAGCCGGTCACCATGACCCGGTAGGGACGCTGGCCCATGCCGCGGGCGATGAGGCGGCGACCGGTCTCGATGCCATCCAGCCCCGGCATGTGCCAGTCCAGCAATACCACTTCGTAGGGCTGCCCCTCCTGCTCGGCGCCGGCGATCATCTGCAGTGCCTGCTGGCCAGATTCGGCGGTGTCCACCACAAAGCTCATGCTGCGTAGCAGGGCGGCCATGATGGTACGGGCGCTGGCACTGTCGTCGGCCACCAGCATGCGGCGCCCGCGCAGATCCAGGCTTGGCAGATAGCGGGATCTGCGTCTGCCCCTACCGAGTCGGGCGGTAAACCAGAAGGTGCTGCCCCGGCCTGGCTCGCTCTGTACCCCCACCTCGCCGCCCATCAGCTCCGCCAGCTTGCGGGAGATGGCGAGGCCGAGGCCGGTGCCGCCGTACTTGCGGGTGGTGGAGCTGTCTGCCTGCTGGAATGACTGGAACAGCCGCTGCTGCTGCTCCTGGCTCATGCCGATCCCGGTGTCCTGTACCGAGCAGTGCAGCAACACCTCCTGGGGTTGTTTCTCCAGGCAGCTGACCTTGACCAGGATCTCCCCCTGCTCGGTGAACTTGACCGCGTTGTTGGCGTAGTTGATCAGGATCTGGCCGAGGCGAAGGGGATCGCCATAGAGCAGGGTGTCGAGCTGGTGATCGACCTCGAACAGCAGCTCTATGCCTTTGGCCTCTGCCTTTTCGCCCACCAGGGTGGCCAGATTCTCCAGCACATGGTCGAGATCGAATTCGATCCGCTCCAGATCCAGTTTGCCTGCCTCGATCTTGGAGAAGTCGAGGATGTCGTTGATGATGCCGAGCAGATGCTGGGCCGAGCGCTGGATCTTGCTGACATAGTCGAACTGCTGCGGATCGAGCCGGGTCTGCAGGGCGAGATGGGACATGCCAAGGATGGCGTTCATGGGGGTGCGGATCTCGTGGCTCATGTTGGCGAGAAAATCGCTCTTGGCCCGGGTCGCGCCCTCCGCCAGCTCATAGGCCACTTCCAGCTCCTGGTTCTTGGCCTGCATCACCGCAAACAGCTCGTCCCGGGTCGGTTCGGCGAACTGCCGCTGCATCTGTTGCAGCAGCGGTTCATCGGGCCAGCGGGGCAGGCGGTAGACCAGGGCGATGGCGTTGTCCGCGTGTGCTACCAGCCGGATGCCACGTGAATGGCGGCCGTCCGGCTCGGGGGAAATAGGGGCATTAGCGGAGAGCGATAGCCACAACTCCTGCGCGTGCGGTTCCAGCCACACCTGCAGTTGCAGCGGCTCAGCGTTCGCCACCAGCTGGCGTACCAGCTCGGAGGTGGCGCCCGCCAGCGGTGCCACGAAGGTGGGGCTTCTGTCGAGGCAGGTGAGTACCTGAATCACCTTGCGCCGGGCGGTGAGTGCCGCCGCCGGGCCTGACAGCAGGGTTTCGCCGATCAGTTGCCGCATCTAGTCCTCCTCCCCTGCCAGCACGCGCAGCACGATGCAGCTGGCATCGTCGGTGCTGCGGCCACTGTGGGCGATCACCTGGCGTGCCAGCTGGGCGGGCTCGGCGGCCAGATCCAGCGCACCGTCGCGCAGGTTGAGGGATTCGCTGATACCGTCCGAATAGAGCATTACCACGTCCCCCGCAACGAGTGGCTGGCGCTGCAGCAGGGGGGTGGGAAAGCGCTCTCCCAGCACCCCATCGCGGGAGATGCCGCGCCAGGGCTCGCGGCCACGCAGGCAGATGCGGGTATTGCCGATGCCGGCATAGCTCAGCTCGCCCCGTTCGCCGTTGACCAGGGCCACGCCAGCGGCGGCGCCCCGGGTGCCGATGCAGTGTTGGTGCAGCAGTTGCAACAGGCGGGCCGGCTCCTGCTCGTGGGTTTGCTGCAGCGCCGCTTCCAGCACCTGGACCAGCTTGTTGGCCGAGGCGCCGTGGCCGCTCACGTCGATCAGGATCAGCGACACCCCCTCCGGCCCCGGCCGGATGAAGGCCAGATCGCCGGAGACCCGTTCCGGATAGCAGGGGCGGTTTTCGCTGGCCCATGCCAGTTGCAGGCCGGCGTGCAGCTGGCCGGCACTGGCGAGGGGGGCGATTGGCCTGGATACCAGGGGCGCCGCGCCCAGCCACTTGCGGGCCTGCACCAGAGTCCCCCCTTCCGGCGGGGTGCTGATGGTGAGTTCCGACATCATGCGGCGCACGCCGGGCAGGCCCAGGCCCAGGGTGCCCGAGGTGCTGTAGTGATCCTGCATGGCCTGATGCACGTCCCCAATGCCGGGGCCCTGATCGCGGGCGACGATGTCGATGCAGGGGCGTCCTCTGGGATGGTGGAGGGTGAGGGTGATCTCCCCCCGCTCGGCGTATTTCAGGATGTTGCTGCCAAGCTCGGAGACCACGGTGGAGAGCATGGCACGGTCCACCTCGGACAGGTTGGCGATGAAGGGAAGGCGGCGTACCGCCATCACCGTCAGGTGCAGGTCGATGTCGTGGCGCAGCGGGTAGCTGGCCTCTAGCACGCTCTGTTCCAACTGCATGCTGCGCTACTCCTCATCCTTGAGCGTCGTGCGAACATGGGCGAAGGCATCGTCCATGTCGAGAAAGCAGCGCAGCGGCCCGGGCTCGGCATCGGCCAGCGCCAGGAAGGCCGCGATCCCTGCATTGAGTCCCACCAGCAGGCAGACGGCACCGAGCAGGCGACACACCTCGGCCAGTTTGCGTACCTGCCTGAATTCGTGGTGATCGAGCAGCATGACCCCGGAGAAGTCGAGCAGTACCGCGTGCTGGCGGCCCAGCATCAGCCGCTGGGAAAGGGCCTGCATCAGTTGCTGCATGCCCTCGTCACCGAGGTCGGGGCGCATGCTGACCACGATGCAGTCGGCCACGTCGGCGATGCCCAGATCATTGTTGAGCAGCATGCATCTCTCCTAGAGGGTGGATCCGACCCGCTTGAGGGCGATCTCGAAGGCATCCCGCAGGGTCGCCGTGGTACGGATGTCGCCGACAGAGACCCCCAGCTCCACCATGGTGCGGGCGATGGCTGGAGAGACGCCGGAGATGATGGCCTCGCACCCCATGAACTGGGTCGCCTTGGTGATCTTGATCAGCTGATTGGCGACGCCGGTATCCACGGTGGCGACCCCGGCGATGTCCAGTACGAAGACCCGGGCCCGGGTCTCGGCAATCTTGGTGAGCGACTTGTTCATCACGTCGGCGGTGCGCATGGAATCGATGATCCCCACCAGCGGCAGCAGCAGGATCCCGTCCCAGATGGGGGTGACCGGGGTCGACATCTCCTGCAGCGACTTGTGCAGCTCCTCACGCACCCTGGCGGCTTCTTCGGCCTCCTCCATGGCGCGCTTGAGTTGGCGATGCTGCGCCACCTGGGCCGTGATGTCGGTGGCAAACTTGACGATCTTGCTGGGCTTGCCGGTGAGATCCAGCACCGGGTTGTAGGAGCCCTGGATCCAGATCTCTTCACCCTGCTTGCCGAGTCGGCAGAACTCTCCCGCCAGGAATTCACCGCGGCGCAGGGTTTCCCAGAAGCTACGATAGTCGGCCGACTGGGCGTAGTCAGGATCGACCAGCAGCCGGTGGTGCTGGCCCTTCAGCTCCTCCAGCTGATAGCCCACCGTCTCCAGGAAGCGGGCATTGGCATCGAGGATGATGCCATCCAGTGAAAACTCCACCTTGCCCATGACCCGGCTGAGGGCGTTGAGCTGCCCCTCGAAGTTGGCGTTCAGCTGCTTCTGCTCGGTCAGATCCATGCTGTATTCGATGACCTGGATCAGCGCGCCCTGTTCATCCAGCTGGGGGCTGCAACTGCCTCGCAGCCATATGTCCCGGCCCTGGCGATCGAGCCGATGAAACTCTCCCTCCTGTACCTGCCCCGTCCGCAGCGCCTGCCAACGGGCGACCTCTTCGGCGGATTCTTCCGCTTCCGCGGGGAGCAGCATGCTGTAGTGCTGACCCTTGAGCTCGGCCAGCTGATATCCCATGATGGCGAGAAAACGGGGGTTGGCATCCAGAATCAAGCCGTCTGGCGCAAGCTCGAGCCGTGCCATCAGCTGGTCGATGGCCTCCAGTCTGGCCTGGGGGGAAGCGGGAGTGACTGTATTCGAATGGGCAGCTGCGGTGTGCACGTCCATGGCATCTCCAATAAATGGTGCAATTGATTTGAATGTCATTAGAAGGCGTACAGCAGTTATAGCCCACCGGGGCGAGAGCGGGGGGCAAGAAGTGCCGAAAGAGCCTGCTGGTGGGTGGGCCTTGGACTTGGGGAGTTCGTCATGAACCTCTGGTATCGCGACTACCCGCAAGGCGCGCTCACCGCCCTCCACTGTCACGGCGGTTCACAGTTTTGCTATCTGCATCGGGGTGGTGGCGTGATCAGCAGTCAGGCGGCAGGCGTGCTGCTGGTGGCGGGCCAGCTCTGCCTGATCCCGGCCGGGCTTGCCCATGAGTTCAGGGTGCTGCGTCACTCCCGGCTCAGTCTGATCTATCTGGATGACCTGGATGGGGGGAGTGAGCTGACGACCCGCCAGGTGAGCCCGCTGCTGGCTGGCCTGTTCGAGCGGCTGGCGGATATGGCAGAGCCGGGGCTCAGGGATGCCTATCTAACGGTATTGGCGGCCGAGTTGCGACAGGCGCCGGTGGCGGCTGGATTCATGCTGAGCGCGGCGCTGGACGTGCGGTTGCTGCGGGTGTTGGAACGGGTCTGCCGGCACCCTTCCATCGAATACGGATTGGCGGAGCTGGCGGCCGATTCAGGTGCCTCGGTGCGCACCCTCAACCGGCTGTTCAGCCAGCAGCTGGGCTGCAGCTTTCGGCAATGGCGGCAACAGGTGGTGATGGGACGGGCCCGCCAGTTGCAGCAACAGGGCCAGCCGCTGTCGCGGATAGCCCTCGAACTGGGTTACGGGGATTTCAGCGCCTTTTCTCACGCCTTCAATCGCTTCTTGCGGGAGCCGGCGGGGCCGTGAGGCGGGAGCCGAGATCCCGGTCTGCCGGCTCTCCCGCCAGCAGACAGGTCAGCTCATCGGTGTGACTCAGGCGTTCACCCTGAAAGGTGAACAGGGCGCTTACCTTGCACTCGATCTGGGCGCCATCGTGACGCCAGGCCCGCACCCGATGCTGGGAGTGGACCCGGTTTCCCTCGGCCAGCAGCGAGACAAAGTGGATCTCGCAGCGGGCCAGGCTCTGGCGCAGGACCAGCAGGTGTTGCTCGAAGGCGGCGCGATCCAGCCGCTGGTCATCCACCAGCTGGACATAGTCCGGGCAGAACCAGTGATCGAGCTCGGCCGGGGTGAAATCGGGGTCGCAGATGACCCGGTTGAGGCAGTCTTGCAGCCGTTGCTTGTAATCCATGATGGGCTCCTGAGTGGATGGGAGTGGCCAGTATGGGGCCTGTCGTCGGCACCGGCCTTGGTGCTCACGCCATGCTGTTTGGCGATTGCGCCAAGATGGGGGCTTGCCGTGGCGATGCGTGTCACTTGGCCCTGTTTTGTGGCGGGTTTCACGGTTTCCGGTGCCGGCATGGGGCAGGATCGGCCCCCTGTTTCCTTCATGTCACGAGCCGTATCATGTCCTTATCTCCCCGTTTTGCCCTGCTTGCCTCCCTGGTCGCCGCCAGCCTGACCCTGCCTGCCGTGGCGGTCGAAGCCCCGGCCAGCCCCGCCGGTGTCACTGCAGTGACCCTGGCCCAGCAGGCCCCCATTCACTGGGTGTCGGTGACGCAGATTGCCAAGAGCCTGGATGGGTTGCCGCCGATGGCGGTAGGTTTCGACATCGACGACACCCTGCTCTTCTCCAGCCCGGGGTTCTATCGCGGCAAGCAGGAGTTCTCCCCCAACGACGAGAGCTACCTGAAGAACCCGGCCTTCTGGGAGAAGATGAACAACGGCTGGGACGCGTTCAGTGTGCCGAAGGAGGTGGGCAAGGCGCTCATCGCCATGCACCTTGAGCGCGGCGATCACATCTATTTCGTCACCGGCCGTTCGGCCACCAAGACCGAGACCGTCAGCCAGACCCTGCAGCAGACCATGAATATTCCGGCCGACCAGCTCAACCCGGTGATCTTCGCCGGCGATCAGCCGGGCCAGAACACCAAGGTGCAGTGGCTCAAGGAGAAGCAGATGAAGATCTTCTACGGCGATGCCGATGGCGACATCAAGGCGGCGCAGGAGCTCGGCATTCGCGGCATCCGGCTGCTGCGCTCGGCCAATTCCACCTACCGGCCGCTGCCGCTGGCTGGGGCGTTGGGGGAGGAGGTGATCGTCAACTCCCAGTACTGACGTTCACCCATGAATGGAAAAAGGGCCGGATCCTGTCAGGATCCGGCCCTTCTTTTGGGCGTCTAGCGGGCGGCGAAGGTATTGCAGCTGGCGGGCTTGCCGCTGTCGAAGCCGCGCTTGAACCAGGCGTAGCGCTGGGCCGAACTGCCGTGGGTGAAGCTGTCCGGGATCACCCGGCCCTGGCTCTGCTGCTGCAGACGGTCGTCGCCGATGGCCTGGGCGGCGTTGAGCGCCTCTTCCAGATCGCCATGCTCCAGCACCTGTTCCTGCTGCATGTAGTGACCCCAGACGCCGGCAAAGCAGTCAGCCTGCAACTCGAGTTTGACCGACAGCTTGTTCTGCTCGGCCCGGCTCAACCCCTGCTGCTGCTCACGTATCTTGCGCTCGATGCCGAGCAGGTTCTGCACGTGGTGGCCCACCTCGTGTGCCACCACGTAGCCCTGGGCAAAGTCGCCGTCGGCCCCCAGCTTGTCGCGCATCTCCTGATAGAAGGAGAGATCGATGTAGACGGTGCGATCCGCCGGGCAGTAGAAGGGGCCCATCACCGACTGGCCCTGGCCGCAGCCGGTACGGGTTGCGCCGCGATAGAGCACCAGTTTGGGGGCCTGATAGCGGCTGCCGCTCTGCTGGAAGATTTCGCCCCAGGCATCTTCGGTGGAGGCGAGCATCACCGAGGTGAACCTGGCGAGGGGATCCTTGGCCGGCTGAGACATCTCCTGACGCTGGGGCTGGCTCTGGGTGGTCGGCTCGCTGAGCAGGGGGGAGAGGTCCACCCCGTAGTAGCCGGCCACCATGACCACCACCAGCAGGATCAGACGCCCCTTGCCGCCGATGGGGATACCGCCCCCGCTGCCCTGCTGGCGCCTGTCTTCCACATTGTTGCTCTCACGGCGATCTTGCCAGCGCATATGCTTGCTCCCCTGCTGTCCGGTGGCAGTAATGATAATGGCTGGCGGGGTGGCTTGCCTAACGGGAGCCGGCCGGCGACCGGGTCGCCGGCGGTGGTAGCGGGCGTTTATTCGGCCCAGGGCATCTCGGGCAGGGAGTCCAGAAACTGGCCGTAGCGCTCGAGGTTGAAGGGGCCCTGATCCGCTTCCATCGCCATCAGCTCGGCCCCTAGTGCACAGGCGATATATTGCAGCGTCTCTTCACGGGGGGTGCCCTTCATCACCAGCCGCATCAGGGTCGCCTTGACCTGCAGCGGGTGGCCGTCGCTCAGCTGGTTGTCGACCATCTCCAGCAGGGTTTGTTCGTCGAAGAACTCGGTGGGTTCGCTCATGTGCTGTGCCTCGTCATGTCATAAAGGATGCCAGTATAGCGAGATGGCTATTAACACATTGAAATATTTCGATAAAAACATTTCGGTAGGGGCGGTTTTTGTTACCCATAATTAATGTGGGTTTGCTGTCGGCAAACAACAACCATCATAAAATCGCATGGACGGATATCAATATGCCCACCATAGACTCGCTGTTATCCAAGCCCCAGAACCTGCCCAACGTGCCGGAAGTCATGCGCGAACTGGTGCAGACCTTCAACGAGAAAGAGCCGGATATCCTGCTGATTGCCAAGAAGATCAACAAGGATCCGGTGATCTCCGCCAAGCTGCTGCGGCTGGCCAACTCCGCCAAGTTTGGCGGCAGTCGCCAGGTCGCCACTGTCAACGAGGCCGTGGTACGGCTCGGGGTCGATGTGGTGCGCAATATGGTGCTCGCCTGCGGCCTGACAGGTTCCATCAATGCGGTGCCCGGCATCGATCTCAAACATTTCTGGGGCAAGGTATTCGACGTGGCCGAACTGGCCAGACGGCTGGCCAAGCTCAAGGGAATGAAGGGGGAGGAGGTGTTCACCTGCGCCCTGCTCTACGACATGGGGCGGCTCATCATGCACGTGGGGCTGCCGGAGAACATGGTGAACCACATCAAGGATCTGGAGCCCAGCAAGGGGCGCGCCAAGGCCGAGGAGCTGGTGGTCGGCTTCAACTATGCCCAGACCGGGGCCGAGATGGCCAGGCGCTGGCAATTCCCCCTGAGCATCTGCCATGCGGTGGAGTATCACTACAACCCCTTGTTGGCCAAGGAGTTCTCTGTCGAGGCCGCCCTCATCCATCTGGCCATCGCCCTGGCGGCGCAGTCCGACGTGGGGGACGAGGCACCGCCCGAGTGGCCCGCCCAGGTGGCCGAGCGGCTCGGCCTCTCCTGGTCCGATTGTGCGGCGGTGTTCGTGGCGCTGCGCGAGCAGGGTAATGGCTACGCCGGGCTGCTGGCGGCCTGACACGGCTGATTTCATTGACCGGGGCCGCGCTGCGGCCCTTTTTCATGGTGACGGCCTTGCCAATAGCCGGTGGCGGGGGCAGTCTTGGGGCCTGTCTCTTCTATGCGAGCCCTTGTCATGATCCTCTCCGAGCGCCTGGAACTGCGCGAACTGACCATTGCCGACGCCCCCTTCATTGTCGAACTGCTCAACGACCCCGACTTTCACCGCTACATCGGCGATCGGGGCATCCGCACTCTGCAGGATGCCGAAAACTACATCCAGCAGGGGCCGGCGGTCAGCTATGCCCGCCATGGTCACGGCCTCTATCTGGTGGCCCGGCGCAGCGACGGCGCCAAGCTCGGCATCTGCGGGCTGATCAAGCGCGATACCCTGCCTTGTGAAGACATCGGCTACGCCTTCCTGCCCGCCTATCGCGGTCAGGGTTATGGCATCGAAGCGGCGCAGGCAGCGCTGCAAGATGGTCGGGAGCGGCTCGGCATCGAGCGGGTGGTCGCCATCGTCACCCCGGGCAACGAGCGTTCGGTGGCGCTGCTGGCCAAGCTGGGGCTGGTACAGAGCAGGCTGGTCAAACTGGCCGAGGATGCGGATGAGTGTCTGCTGCTGGAGGTGCAAGGAGCACAGGCCTGCCGGGTCTGAGAGTATGGGGCTTGCCGGCCAAGAGTGCGGATTAGGCTATGCCTGAACAATTTGCGGGAGTAAGACAAAGAGGCCGCCGTGAGTTGCGGCCTGTCTGCATCGGGCGCTGCCGTTGGGCAGGCAGGATCAGTTGAGGTCTTCGATGGAGAACTCGCCAGCGATGCCGTCACAGGAGATGGCAAAACCGCCGCTGAAGCGGGTGCTGAACTGGATCAGGAACCCGTCGTCATCGTGCTCTTGCACGGGCAGGTTGATGGGTTTGCTGCGACGCAGGGGTTTGTGTGTTTGTACTACTTTCATCATGGTATTTCTCTATATCAATTAGGTGTTTGCTCCTTGTATTGGCAAATGTCAGGTCAATGGGCGCGGTCAGCACGATTGCGGACGAGCGCGCAGGAATACCCAGCCCGGTTCAGGGGCGTCTGCACTTTCAAGGAATGCGCCAAGGACCACGCGGATGCATGATGCTACTTGGGAGTGGGCAGATCGGGTCTGCACCGTGAGAGCCGGGCAACGCAGGCAGACAGCCTGAACGGTTCTCAAGGCGAGTAAATCAGAAGAAGGTTATGCGGGTACTGGCAGGATTCATCGTGAGGTGAAGCATTTCAGGGTAAACATAATCAGGGCTGATTAACTAGCCGGCGCGCATTCTCTCCTCGACATGAGTAAAAAGCAAACAATTATTTGCAGTTTTTCCTTGAGGGTCGTCTGTCGGCCACAAAAAGGGCTCCCGAGGGAGCCCTTTTTCATCACCAGGTGACGTCAGCCGGTGACTCAATAGTGGCCGCTGGCCTTCTTGGCGGCGGTGATCATCGGAGTGATGGTCATGCCTTGTACCACGATGGAGAACATCACCACCGAGTAGGTCATCACCAGGATCACTTCCCGCAGGTCGACGCCGTGTTCCGGCAGCATCATGACGCCGGAGGGGAGCGCCAGCGCCATGGCCATGGCCAGACCGCCGCGCAGGCCGCCCCAGGTGAGGATCCGCACCGAGAACTTGTTGTAGCTGCGATAGCGGCGGAAGGCCATGTAGGGCAGCGACACGCTGATGAAGCGGGCGGCGAGGCAGAGCGGTACCGCGATGACCAGCAGGATCCAGTCACGCCAGGCCAGATCCAGCAGCACCAGCGCCAGACCGATCAGCAGGAACAGCAGGGCATTGAGGAACTGGTCCATCAACTCCCAGAAGTGATCCAGGTGATGGCTGCTCTGCTCGGAGAAGCCGGAGTGACGGGTCCAGTTGCCGATCATGATGCCGGTCACCACCATGGCCAGGGCGCCGGAGACGCCGATCATGTTGGCGAAGGCGAAGCCGGCGGTGGGGATGCAGAGGGTCAGCAGCAGCTCCAGCGAACCATCGTCGGTGGCGCTGATCATCACGTGGGTGATGAGGCCCAGCACGGCGCCGAACAGGATGCCGCCGAGGGCCTCATGCAGGAACAGGCCGGCCACGCTGCCGAAGGTGGGCTCGACGCCGCCGAATGCAACGGCGAACACGGTGGCGAAGATCACCAGGCCGACACCGTCGTTGAACAGCGACTCCCCTTCGATCTGGATGGCGATCTGGGGCGGCGCCTTCATCTTCTTGACGATGGCCAGTACGGCGATGGGGTCGGTGGGGGAGATCAGGGCACCGAACAGCATGCAATAGACCAGCGGCAGCTCCCAGCCCAGCAGCTTGGCGATGAACCAGAAGCCGTAGCCGACCATGAAGGTGGAGAGCAGGGTCGCCACGATGGAGAGAATGGTGATCTCCCACTTCTGGCTGCGCAGGGCTTTCAGATTGATCCCGAGACCGCCGGCGAACAGCAGGAAGCCCAGGATCCCCTTCAGCAGGAAATTCTGGAAGTCGATGCTCTCCATGGTCTTGACGGCCAGGGGTTCCAGATTGAACCAGCCCAGCTTACCGAACAGCACCAGCAGCGCGGAGATCAGCATGGAGCCCGCGGTGATGGCGATGGTGGTCTGGATCTTCACAACATACTGATTGGCAAAGGCGATAAAGATCGCCAACGCTGCCAGGAAGCAGAGTGTGTAGTAGACGCTCATAGTTATTTTTCTCTTTAGTAAACAGCAAGCACGTGTCCGGATTGAGGACGGGCATAGGGTACTCTTGGGTCACATGTTACTCATTACCTATTTATGAGTATATAGGTCACTGATATAGACAGATAGACGGCTAGATTTCCATTTGATTTGTTTGCTGTTAGGATGCTGTTTACGCAGTTGCATGGATGTAAGAGGAACGAGCGGTGTCGAACAAAAAGTCGGATGTGACAAACAAACTGGAAGCCTGTCTCAAGGAGCGGATCCTGATCATCGATGGCGCCATGGGCACCATGATCCAGGGCTACAAGCTCGGTGAGGCCGATTATCGCGGCGCGCGTTTCGCCGACTGGCACACCGACATCAAGGGCAACAATGACCTGCTGGTGCTGACCCGTCCCGCCGTGATTCGCGAGATCCACGAGCAGTACTGCGCCGCCGGTGCCGACATCCTCGAGACCAACACCTTCAACGCCACCCGCATCGCCATGGCCGACTACGAGATGGAAGAGTTCTCGGCCGAGATCAACTGCGAGGCGGCCCGGCTGGCACGCGCGGTGGCAGACGAGTGGACGGCGAAAGAGCCCCACAAGCCGCGCTTCGTGGCCGGGGTCTTGGGCCCGACCAACCGCACCGCCTCCATCTCGCCGGACGTGAACGATCCCGGCAAGCGCAACGTCACCTATGACCAGCTGGTGGCCGCCTACACCGAATCGACCCACGCCCTGATCGAGGGCGGCGCCGACATCATTCTGATCGAGACCATCTTCGATACCCTCAACGCCAAGGCCGCCGCCTTCGCGGTGGAAGGGGTGTTCGAGGCGCTGGGCTACAGCCTGCCGGTGATGATCTCGGGCACCATCACGGATGCCTCCGGCCGTACCCTCTCCGGCCAGACCACCGAAGCCTTCTACCACTCGCTGCGCCATGTCAAACCGGTCTCGTTCGGTCTCAACTGCGCGCTCGGGCCGGATGAGCTGCGCCAGTACGTGGAGGAGTTGTCGCGCATCAGCGAGACCCATGTCAGCGCCCACCCCAACGCCGGGTTGCCCAATGCGTTCGGCGAGTACGACCTCGATGCCGTCGAGATGGCCGAGCATATCCGCGAGTGGGCTGCGAGCGGCTTTCTCAACCTGGTGGGCGGCTGCTGCGGCACCACCCCGACCCATATTCGCGCCATGGCGGACGCCGTGGCGGGCATCAAACCGCGCGCCCTGCCCGAGCTGCCGGTAGCCTGCCGGCTGTCGGGCCTGGAGCCCCTCATCATCACCCCCGAATCCATGTTCGTGAACGTGGGGGAGCGCACCAACGTCACCGGCTCGGCCAAGTTCAAGCGGCTGATCAAGGAGGGGCTCTACGACGAGGCCCTCGACGTCGCCAAGCAGCAGGTGGAGAGCGGCGCCCAGATCATCGACATCAACATGGACGAGGGGATGCTGGACGCCGAGGCGGCCATGGTGCGCTTCTTGAACCTGATTGCCGGCGAACCGGACATCGCCCGGGTGCCGGTGATGATCGACTCCTCCAAGTGGGAGGTGCTGGAGGCCGGCCTCAAGTGCGTGCAGGGCAAGCCGGTAGTCAACTCCATCTCCATGAAGGAGGGGGAGGAGAAATTCATCCAGCAGGCCAGATTGCTGCGCCGCTACGGCGCTGCCGTCATCGTGATGGCGTTCGACGAGGTGGGCCAGGCCGATACCCGCGCCCGCAAGTTCGAGATCTGCCAGCGCGCCTACCGCATTCTGGTGGACCGGGTGGGTTTCCCGCCGGAAGACATCATCTTCGACCCCAACATCTTCGCGGTGGCGACCGGCATCGACGAGCACAACAACTATGCAGTGGACTTCATCGACGCGGTGAAGGACATCAAGCAGAACCTGCCCCACGCCATGATCTCCGGTGGCGTCTCCAACGTCTCCTTCTCGTTTCGTGGCAACGAGCCGGTGCGCGAGGCGATCCACGCGGTGTTCCTCTATCACGCCATCCAGAACGGCATGGACATGGGGATCGTCAACGCCGGTCAGCTGGCCATCTACGAAGACATCCCGAGCGATCTGAAAGAGAAGGTCGAGGCGGTGGTGCTGAACCTCAATCCGGACGCCACCGAGGCGCTGTTGGCCATCGCCGAGCGCTATCGCGGTGGCGGAGCCCAGACCGAGGATCCACGGGATCAGGCATGGCGCAGCTGGCCGGTAGGCAAGCGGCTGGAGCATGCGCTGGTCAAGGGGATCACCGATTTCATCGAGGAGGATACCGAGGAGGCCCGCAGCAAGGCTGAGAAGCCGCTGCACGTGATCGAGGGGCCGCTGATGGACGGCATGAACGTGGTGGGCGATCTGTTCGGCGCCGGCAAGATGTTCCTGCCCCAGGTGGTGAAGTCGGCGCGGGTGATGAAGCGGGCGGTCGCCTACCTGCAGCCCTACATAGAGGCGGAGAAGTCCGGCGGTTCCAGCAACGGCAAAATCGTGATGGCCACCGTGAAGGGGGACGTGCACGACATCGGCAAGAACATCGTCGGGGTGGTGCTGCAGTGCAACAACTACGAGATCGTCGATCTCGGGGTCATGGTCTCTTGCGAGACGATCCTCAAGACGGCGCGGGAGGTCAATGCCGACATCATCGGCCTGTCGGGCCTGATCACCCCGTCGCTGGACGAGATGGTGCACGTGGCGAAAGAGATGGAGCGCCAGGGCTTCAAGTTGCCGCTGCTCATCGGCGGCGCCACCACCTCCAAGGCCCACACCGCGGTGAAGATAGAGCAGAACTACTCCGAACCCGTGGTTTATGTCTCCAACGCGTCGCGCGCGGTGGGGGTGGCCCAGAGTCTGCTGAGCCCGGAGCTCAAGCCCGCCTTCGTGGCCCGCATCGACAAGGAGTACGAGATTGCCCGCGAGCAGCACGCCCGCAAGCAGCCGCGTTCCAAGCCGGTCAGTCTGGCCCACGCCCGTGCCAACCGCCATCAGCTGGACTGGGTCGGCTATCAGCCACCCAAGCCCCGGGAGCCCGGTGTGCAGACCTTCGAGGATGTGCCGGTCTCGGTGCTGCGCCCCTACATCGACTGGACGCCGTTCTTCCTGAGCTGGGAGCTGGCGGGCAAGTTCCCCCGCATCCTGGAAGATGAGGTGGTGGGGGAGGAGGCAACGCGCCTCTACGCCGACGCCAACGCCATGCTGGATCAGCTGGAGCAAGATCGGAGCGTGCGCTGCGCCGGCATCATAGGCCTGTTCCCCGCCAACGCCGTGGGCGACAGCATCGAGGTTTATACCGATGAGTCGCGCCGCGAGGTACGCAAGGTGCTGCACCACCTGCGTCAGCAGAGCGAGAAGCAGGGCTTCCCCAACTACTGTCTGGCAGACTATGTGGCCCCGAAGGAGAGCGGCAAGCCCGACTGGATCGGTGCCTTCGCGGTGACCGGCGGTATCGGCGAGGAGGCCATCGCCAAGGCTTACAAGGCAGAGCACGACGACTACAACGCCATCCTCATTCAGGCGGTGTGCGATCGCCTGGCCGAGGCCTTCGCCGAGTACCTGCACGAACAGGTGCGCAAGGTGCACTGGGGTTATGCCCCCAACGAAGCGCTCAGCAACGAGGAGCTGATCCGCGAGAACTATCGCGGCATCCGCCCGGCGCCGGGCTACCCGGCCTGCCCGGAGCACACCGAGAAGGGCAGCATCTGGGAACTGCTGGGGGTGGAGCAGGCCATCGGCATGAAGCTCACCGAATCCTACGCCATGTGGCCGGGGGCGGCGGTGTCGGGCTGGTATTTCTCCCACCCCGACAGCAAGTACTTCGCGGTGGCGCAGATCCAGCAGGATCAGGTGGAAGATTATGCCCAGCGCAAGGGGATGACCCTGGCCGAAGCCGAGCGCTGGCTGGGGCCGAACCTGCATTAAAGGGGTGGGAACCGGGTCAATCCCGATTGATCCTGGATGAATAACGGCGGCATCCTGTATTGGGGGACAGACCAGTCTGGTGCCGCCGTTTGACAAGCTAGTGACAGCGGGATGGCAGCGCAGGTTTCTGTGTGGTTTGTCTTGTTGTCAGGAGAAACAATTGGCGTTGTCTTGGCGCTGTGGCACCTTATACTCTCCCGCCCCATCCTGCCCAGGCACTGCCTTCTAGCGGAATTGTCATGAAGATCGCCATTTTATCCCGTGAGCCCAACAACTACTCCACCCGCCGTCTGGTCGAGGTGGCGCAGGCGCGCGGTCATCAGGTCGAGGTGCTCGACACCCTGCGCTGTTACATGAACATCGCCTCCCACAACCCCTCCATCCACTACGAAGGACGGGAACTGGAGAGCTATGATGCGGTGATCCCGCGCATCGGGGCCAGCATCACCTTCTACGGCACCGCCGTGCTGCGCCAGTTCGAGATGATGAACACCATGGCGCTCAACAGCTCGGTGGCCATCTCCCGCTCCCGCGACAAGCTGCGGGCCATGCAGCTGCTCTCCCGCCACGGCATCGGCCTGCCGGTGACCGGCTATGCCCACAGCACCCACGACGTGCCCGACCTCATCACCATGGTGGGCGGTGCGCCGCTGGTGGTGAAGCTGCTGGAGGGGACCCAGGGGATCGGCGTGGTGCTGTGCGAGACCCAGAAAGCGGCCGAGAGCGTGATCGAGGCTTTCATCCAGACCAACAACAACATCCTGGTGCAGGAGTACATCCGCGAGGCCAACGGCGCCGACATCCGCTGTCTGGTGGTCAACGGCAAGGTGGTGGCCGCCATGCGCCGCCAGGCCCAGCCGGGGGAGTTTCGCTCCAACCTGCATCGGGGCGGCACTGCCGAGGCGATCAAGATAAGCCCGGAAGAGCGGGCCACCGCGGTGCAGGCCGCCAAGATCATGGGGCTGGACGTGGCCGGGGTGGATATCCTGCGCAGTGCCCGCGGTCCGCTGGTGCTGGAGGTGAACTCCTCCCCCGGCCTGCAAGGGGTGGAAGCTGCCTCCGGCAAGGACGTGGCGGGCAAGATCATCGAGTTTCTCGAGCTCAAGGCGAGTCGCAAGCACAAGCCGGCGGAGTGACGCCGGGCTTGCCGCCACTCCATCACACAGGGCGCCTTCGGGCGCCCTGTTGTTTTTGGGCTCATTGCTCGGCTGGGCGGGTGGCTTGAACCTGCGGGTGCCGCGAACGGCAAGGCCGGTAACAAATGACGCTGGTTGTGGCGTTATCATCTGTTGCAAAATTGCACCACACCAATATCAAACACCATTGCTTAATTATTTTCTGGATGAAGTGACTGGATTGCCGTGCCGCACTTGCCTCCAGTTGGCACAAACGCTCTACTTGTCGCCCTTCGCAGGTCGCGAAACATAAAAATTTAATAAAACTATCTGCGGATTTTTTGCACGAATAAACCATTCGTGCCGACTTCCGTCATGATTTGACATTGTCATAGGCAGATTACGCAGCATGAATAACCAAAAATTAACATCCAGAGACATAGTCGCGTTGGGCTTCATGACCTTCGCGCTCTTCGTCGGTGCCGGCAACATCATCTTCCCGCCCATGGTGGGGTTGCAGGCCGGTGAACAGGTGTGGGGCGCCGCCGCCGGCTTCCTGCTGACGGCAGTCGGCCTGCCGGTGCTCACCGTGGTGGCGCTGGCCAAGGTCGGGGGTGGTGTGGATGCCCTGAGTGCGCCCATCGGCCGCAAGGCCGGGTTGCTGCTGGCCACCGTCTGCTATCTGGCCGTGGGGCCGCTGTTTGCCACCCCGCGTACGGCGACCGTCTCCTACGAGGTGGGGCTGGCGCCGCTGTTTGGCGACGATGGCTCGGCCCTGCTGATCTACAGCCTGGTCTACTTCAGCCTGGTGATCGGCATCTCCCTCTATCCTGGCCGGCTGCTCGACACCGTGGGCCACGTGCTGGCGCCGATCAAGATCCTGGCGCTGGCGGCGCTGGGTCTCGCCGTTCTGCTGTGGCCTGCCGGTTCTGCCATCCCTGCCGTCGAAAGCTACCAGCATCAGCCTTTCTCCAACGGTTTCGTCAATGGCTACCTCACCATGGACACCCTGGGTGCCATGGTGTTTGGCATCGTCATCGTCAATGCGGCCCGCTCGCGCGGGGTGAGCAGCGCCAAGTTGCTGACCCGTTATACCGTACTGGCCGGCCTTATCGCCGGGATGGGCTTGACGCTGGTCTACCTCAGCCTGTTCCGCCTGGGCTCGGTGAGCGGTGAACTGGTACCCCATGCCCAGAATGGCGCCGAGATCCTGCATGCCTACGTTCAGCACACCTTCGGCAACATGGGCAGCGGCTTCCTGGCACTGCTTATCTTCATCGCCTGTCTGGTGACGGCCGTCGGCCTGACCTGTGCCTGCGCCGAGTTCTTCGCCCAGTACCTGCCGCTCTCCTACCGCACCCTGGTGCTGCTGCTGGGCGGCTTCTCCATGCTGGTTTCGAACCTGGGGCTGAGCCACCTGATCCAGCTCTCGGTGCCGGTGCTGACCGCCATCTATCCTCCCTGCATCGTGCTGGTGGTGCTGAGCTTCACCCTGCGCTGGTGGGGCAACGGCACCCGGGTGGTGGGGCCTGTCATGCTGATCAGCCTGCTGTTCGGCCTGATCGACGGGCTCAAGGCCTCGGCCCTTGCCGGCCTGCTGCCGGCCTGGAGCCTTGCCCTGCCCCTGAACGAGCAGGGGCTGGCCTGGCTGCCGCCCTCGCTGTGTGCCCTGCTGCTGGCGGCCCTCTGGGATCGCCTGCAGGGTCGTCCACAGGTGGCGTCTGTCAGCAAGAGCGCGGCCTGAATGCAAAACCGGCCTTTTGGCCGGTTTTGGTGGTTGAAACAATGAACAAGGCGCCCTCGGGCGCCTTGTTGTTTTTACTCCCGCATCGCCAGTCTGGCACTGAAGATGCCGCCCTCCAGCCGGGTCTCTATCTGCCAGCCCAGCTTCTCGCAGATGCGCTGGATGATGGTGAGGCCGCAGCCGTAACCGAGGATCTGGTCCGGCGCGGCGGCGGTGGGGTTGCTGATGGTGAGCACGGGGCCGGCCAGCTCGATGTCGATGTGTCCCTCGGCGTAGCTGAGGGCATTCTTCAGCAGGTTGCCGAGCGCAATGGCGAGCAGGGAGAGGGGGGCCAGCGCCTCGCTCTCATCGTCCAGCTGCAACCGGATATCCAGCTCCTCCCGCTGCAGCAGCGGGGCGAGGCGGGCCAGCTCCTGGCGAATGAGCGGCGCCACCTGCTGGGGCGGGCGCTCTACCGGCTCCTTGCGGCCCAGCAGCAGAAAGGTCTCGGTGAGCAGCGCCATCTCGTCGGCGGCGGCGCGGATGCGGGTGGTGGCACGAGCGGCTGGCGCGGGCAGATCGCTCACCTTGCCGAGCAGGGCGGCCGAGCCCTGGATCACCATGTTGGGGGTGCGCAGCTCGTGGCTGGCGAAGCGGCTGAACTCCTGCTCGCGGGCAAACACGGCAGCCACCTCCTGCTTGCCGGCCAGCAGTGCCAGCTCGATGTCTCTGAGCTCTTGCCAGGGGGCGTCGGGCACGAAGTCCGCCTGATCCGGGGTGAGGTGGGCGACCCGCTGCTGCAGTCGCTGCAGCGGCCGGGTGATGTGGCGCACCAGCCAGATGCCGAAGCCGATGCAGCCGAGCAGCAGGACCAGCCCGATCAGCCGGGTCGCCAGGTGCAGCTGATCCTCGTAAGGATCCAGGTAGTCGTCGGCGTCGTCGTTGAACACCAGGTAGAGCAGCCCCTCACCGGACGGATGGGGCCGCACCAGGAAGTGCTTGTCCTCGTCCCCCAGCACGTGTTCGTAGAAGCCCGGACTCTGGTAGGGCTTGAGCCATACCGGCAGGCGGCCGGCCTCGGTCCAGTAGCTGGAGAACTGGCGCGGGCTGGGGGCGGGGGCCGCCATGCCGAGCCGCAGCCAGTCGTCGCTGTAGCGGGTCACCTCGGCCTCCAGCCAGTGGCGCAGGCTGAGCTCCTCCATCTTGTCCTCGGCCACCACCATCAGCAGGCTGATGATGACCAGCAGCAGCAGGCCGGCGCCACTCAGGGTGAGGATCAGGCGACGGCGCAGGCTGGGCAGGCTCATGATGGCCTCCCTGCGGGCCGAGTCAGGTAGCGCTGGCGGCTCATCATGGGGTCACCAGCCGATAGCCCTGACCGTGCAGGGTTTCCAGCATGGGAGTGGGGAAGGGCTTGTCGAGGGCATTGCGCAGGGCATAGATGTGGCTGCGCAGGGCATCGGAGTCGGGCTCCTCGTCGCCCCAGACGGTGTCGAGCACCTCCTGGCGAGTGACCAGGGCGGGGGCCCGACGGGCCAGCAGGGTGAGGATCTGGAACGGGATCTTGCCGAGCTTGAGTTCGACCCCGGCCCGGGTGGCGCGGCCGCTGGCAGGATCCAGGGTCAGCTCGCCCACGCACAGCGCCCCCATGTCGCTGCGCGGGCCGCGCAGGGCCAGCGCCTGCAGCCGCACTTCCAGCTCCTCCATGGCGAACGGCTTGACCAGATAGTCGTCACCGCCGGCCTTGAAGCCTGCCAGCTTGTCGTCCAGGCTGTCGCGGGCGGTGAGAAACAGCACTGGGGTCGGGATCCCCTGCTCCCGCAGACGGGCCACCGTGCTGAGGCCGTCGAGGCGCGGCATCATGACGTCCATGATGATGACGTCGAAGCGCTGCTCGGCCAGCAACTGCAGGGCGGCCTGGCCGTGGTAGGCGCAGTCCAGCCGGTGACCCGCCAGCTCCAGATAATCCATGATGGTTTCCGCGACCTGGGGATTGTCTTCCACCACCAGTATTTTCATGCTTTGATCTCCTGGTCTTGACCGGCATTTCACGGTCATCTCACACCGGATAAGGCATCCTGTGTGGCAGTGTAACCCCGAGGATCCCCGATGAAGAAGTCTCTCTGCACTCTCCTGCTGCTGATCTTGCTGCCACTTGGCGCTGCGCAGTCGGCGGAGTTCAAATTGACCGGCCGCACCACCTGGCAGCTGGGCCAGCTGATGGTCAACGGCATCCCCTTTGTGCTCGATGAGCAGACCCGCTTCAAGGACGGGCTGAGAGAGGACGATCTCGGCGGTACCTGGGTTGACCTGGAAGGGGTGGTCGAGGGCGAGCTGCGGCTGATCCGGGAGGTCGAGAAGCTGGAGGAGGATGACGAGATGGATCTGGAAGGGCCGGTGGAGCAGGGGCGGATCTGGGGTTATGTCACTTCGGACGACAGCCTGGCCCCGTTCGAAGGACGCTGGCTGGAGCTGGAGTGCAAGTTTGACGGCATGCGCCTGAGCCGCTGCCGCGAGGATGACTGAGCCAGGCCGGCGGGGCGCTGGCGGAAAAATGGTACAGCTGGGTCCATAGTTAAACCTCGCACGGTTTGACCATGGGCCTTTTGCTATGACACGCACTTCCCTCCTGCTGCTGACACTGCCGCTCTGCGCTCTGGCCGCCGATGGCGAGCTCTGGCTGGTGGAGCTGGAACACAACGATGGCCTGCGCTTGCAGTTTCAGGGCGCCGAACTCGAACTCGGCAACGCCGCGCTGAGCGGGGTGGCAGGCAACGATGAGCTCAGACCCGGCATGCGTCTGGCCATCCTCAGTCGTGACGGGGTCGCCGAGCGGATCGGCATGGCCGACGCCATCGCCGGATTCTTGCCGACCAGCCAGTGGCGCCGGGCCGAAGCCTCGCTGCTGGCCGTCACGGGCCGCGCCCTGCGGCTGCAGGGGCTCGGCGTGCTGGCCTTCGATGACGATACCCGCTGGCTAAACGGCAGCCCGGCCGACCTGCAACCAGGCCGCAAGCTGGTGCTCAGTCGTAATGAGCAGGGCTGCCTGACCGAAATCCTGATCGCCAATCCGGAAGATGAACCAGAATAATAACCGTGTCATCCCATGACTTAATATATATTTTGCTAAATTAGAAATATCTTTTTATCTATATTAAAAAAATGATTAAGTGATGAATGAAATAATGAAGTAAACGCTCTGATATTATTTTCGTTAATATTGAAAGCCCTCAACTTATTATTTTATTAATATTATACATGCATTGAAATGTGGTCTGGATCGCATATTGAAGCCAATGTGACTGATATTGTCGTACTCACATGTCACCTGCTGATATATAAGCGCTGGTGAATGTATGTCAATGTTCAATATATTGGGGTTGCTATGCAAAAACTAAAAATAACTGGCTTGTCATTGATCATATCCGGCCTGCTGATGGCACAGGCTCACGCGGCAGAGCCCGTCTATCCAGACCAGCTGCGCCTGTTCTCACTGGGCCAGGAGGTCTGTGGCGACAAGTATCGTCCTATTACTAGAGAAGAAGCCCAGAGCGTTAAAAGCAATATTGTCAATATGATGGGGCAGTGGCAAATAAGCGGCCTGGCCAATGGCTGGGTAATAATGGGGCCGGGTTATAACGGTGAAATAAAACCAGGGACAGCGTCCAATACCTGGTGTTATCCGACCAATCCTGTTACCGGTGAAATACCAACGCTGTCTGCCCTGGATATTCCAGATGGTGACGAAGTCGATGTGCAGTGGCGACTGGTACACGACAGTGCGAATTTCATCAAGCCAACCAGCTATCTGGCGCATTATCTCGGTTATGCCTGGGTGGGTGGCAATCACAGCCAATATGTCGGTGAAGACATGGACGTGACCCGTGATGGCGATGGCTGGGTGATCCGTGGCAACAATGACGGCGGTTGCGAGGGGTATCGTTGTGGCGAGAAGACGGCCATCAAGGTCAGCAACTTTGCATACAACCTGGACCCTGACAGTTTCAAACATGGTGACGTGACCCAGTCTGATCGCCAGCTGGTCAAGACGGTGGTGGGCTGGGCGATCAACGACAGCGACACCCCGCAATCCGGTTATGATGTCACCCTACGTTACGATACTGCCACCAACTGGTCCAAGACCAATACCTATGGCCTGAGCGAGAAGGTGACCACCAAGAACAAGTTCAAGTGGCCACTGGTAGGAGAAACCGAACTCTCCATCGAGATTGCGGCCAACCAGTCCTGGGCATCCCAGAACGGGGGCTCTACCACCACCTCCCTGTCGCAATCCGTGCGGCCAACTGTGCCGGCCCGCTCCAAGATCCCGGTGAAGATCGAGCTCTACAAGGCTGACATCTCCTATCCCTATGAATTCAAGGCCGATGTCAGCTATGACCTGACGCTGAGTGGCTTCCTGCGCTGGGGCGGCAATGCCTGGTATACCCATCCGGACAACCGCCCGAACTGGAACCACACCTTCGTCATCGGGCCGTACAAGGACAAGGCGAGCAGCATTCGTTACCAGTGGGACAAGCGTTACATCCCGGGTGAAGTGAAGTGGTGGGACTGGAACTGGACCATCCAGCAGAACGGCCTGTCTACCATGCAGAACAACCTGGCCAGAGTGCTACGCCCGGTGCGGGCGGGGATCACCGGCGATTTCAGTGCCGAGAGCCAGTTTGCCGGCAACATCGAGATCGGTGCTCCGGTGCCGCTCGCGGCAGACAGCAAGGTGCGTCGTACCCGCAGCGTGGATGGCGCTGGGCAGGGTCTGAGGCTGGAGATTCCGCTCGATGCGCAAGAGCTCTCCGGGCTTGGCTTCAGCAACGTCAGCCTGAGTGTGACGCCAGCTGCCAATCAATAACGACTGCGTGTTGTGGTAATAGAACCGGGCCTCTGGCCCGGTTGTTGTTTGTACTGGTCAGGCTTGTTAAAGGCTTGTACTTTCCATTTCCCCACTTATACTGGCGCCATCTTGTCGGAGTGCTGACCGTCGAACGACGCTAAGCTGAGACCGTTAATTCGGGATCCGTGGAACCTGATCAGGTTAAGACCTGCGAAGGGAAACAAGGGTAACTTGCGGGTTACCGCGCCGGGGCAAACCCTCGCTCAGCAGGAGCAGAGCCCCAGCCATAGCCATCAAGGGCACCGCCCGCGATGGCTCAGGCGCACAGAGGGGGAGGCTGTCCCGTCCGGTTGTCCATAGGGCGCCGGGTTTCCAGAGCAAGGGAAACACGAGACGGCAGAGCAGGGAAGATCCATGCCCGACTCACTCCCTCCAGCACACCCCGCCGCAAGTTCATCTTCTCCTCGAACTCCAGACAAGCAAATACCCATAACTTCAACCAGTTAATGTGAGTTTTGCTATGTCTACCAATGTATCTGATACCGCCAAATCCAGCCGCCGCGAGCAGCGCTCCAGCGCCCAGACCTTTATCGACAACCTCAAGGGGATGGCTCACCCCAACTCCCGCCGCATCTTTATCGAAGGCTCCCGCGCCGATATCCGGGTCCCCCTGCGGGAAATCCAGCTGGCCGACACTTTCGTCGGCGGCACCAAAGAGGCTCCCCAGTTCGAGCCCAACGAGCCGGTGCCGGTCTACGACACCTCGGGCCGTTACGGGGAGGAGGGGGTCGCCATCGACGTGCGCCGCGGCCTGCCGCGCCTGCGGGAAGACTGGGTGCTGGAGCGCGCTGACACCGAGGCGCTGGAAGGGCTAAGCTCCACTTTCACTCAGGAGCGCCTGGCCGACGAGGGGCTGGATCACCTGCGCTTCGAGCATCTGCCGAGCGCTCGCCGCGCCAAGCCGGGCCGCCGGGTCACCCAGCTCCACTACGCCCGCACCGGTATCGTCACCCCCGAGATGGAATTTATCGCCCTGCGCGAGAACATGGGCCGCGAGCGGGTTCGCTCCGAGCTCTTGCGCACCCAGCACCCGGGCCAGGGCTTTGGCGCCAGACTGCCCCAGAACATCACCCCCGAGTTCGTGCGCGATGAGGTGGCCGCCGGCCGCGCCATCATCCCCAGCAACATCAACCACCCGGAAGCCGAGCCCATGATCATCGGCCGCAACTTCCTGGTGAAGATCAACGCCAACATCGGCAACTCGGCGGTTACCTCCAGCATCGAAGAGGAGGTGGAGAAGCTGGTGTGGTCCACCCGCTGGGGCGCCGACACAGTCATGGATCTCTCCACCGGCCGCTACATCCACGAGACCCGCGAGTGGATCCTGCGCAACAGCCCGGTGCCCATCGGTACCGTGCCCATCTACCAGGCGCTGGAGAAGACCAACGGCATCGCCGAAGACCTCACCTGGGAGCTGTTCCGCGACACCCTGCTGGAGCAGGCCGAGCAGGGGGTGGACTACTTCACCATCCACGCCGGCGTCCTGCTGCGCTTCGTGCCCATGACCGCCAAGCGCCTCACCGGCATCGTCTCCCGCGGCGGCAGCATCATGGCCAAGTGGTGCCTCTCCCATCACAAGGAGAACTTCCTCTACCAGCACTTTCGCGAGATCTGCGAGATCTGCGCCGCCTATGACGTGGCCCTGTCGCTGGGCGATGGTCTGCGTCCGGGCTCCGTCTATGACGCCAACGACGAGGCCCAGTTCGCCGAGCTGCACACCCTGGGCGAGCTCACCAAAATTGCGTGGGAGTACGACGTGCAGGTGATGATCGAGGGGCCGGGCCACGTGCCGATGCACATGATCGAGCGCAACATGACCGAGCAGCTGGAGCACTGCCACGAGGCGCCTTTCTATACCTTGGGCCCGCTCACCACCGACATCGCGCCGGGTTACGATCACTTCACCTCCGGCATCGGCGCCGCCATGATCGGCTGGTACGGCTGCGCCATGCTCTGCTACGTGACCCCCAAGGAGCACCTGGGCCTGCCCAACAAGGAGGACGTGAAGCAGGGGCTGATCACCTACAAGATCGCCGCCCACGCCGCGGATCTGGCCAAGGGCCACCCGGGCGCCCAGATCCGCGACAACGCCATGTCCAAGGCGCGCTTCGAGTTCCGCTGGGAGGATCAGTTCAACCTGGCCCTGGATCCCGACACCGCCCGCGCCTATCACGACGAGACCCTGCCCCAGGAGTCCGGCAAGGTGGCCCACTTCTGCTCCATGTGCGGGCCCAAGTTCTGCTCCATGAAGATCACCCAGGACGTGCGCGACTACGCCGCCAAGCTGGAAGCGGTGGAGATCAAGATGGTGGGCATGGACGGCCAGCAGGAGCGGGTCGTGGCCGAGGTGGAGAGCGGCATGGCCCGCATGGCCGAAACCTTCAAGGAGACCGGCGGCGAGATCTACCATCAGGCGGCGGCACTGAAACAGGCCGCAGGGGAGGAGGCGTGAGCAGCGCAAGCGGGGCTGTCAGCCCCGCCGATCTGTCGCCCGTGACGGACTCTCGCCCTGTGGTCTGGACCATCGCCGGCTCCGACTCCGGCGGCGGCGCCGGCATTCAGGCCGACTTGCACACATTGCACGACCTCGGCGTGCACGGTTGCTCGGTCATCTCCGCCATCACGGCCCAGAATTCGGTGGCGGTGAAGATGGTCGACCCCGTGCTGATGCAGACCTTCACCGCCCAGATCGATGCCCTGGGGCTGGATCTGCCGCCGGCTGCCATCAAGGTAGGTTTGCTGCCGACCCGGCTGCACGTGGAGGTGCTGGCCCGCAGGTTGCCGACCGTCGATGCCCCCTTCGTGGTCTACGACCCGGTGGCCATCGCCAGCACCGGCACCCCCATGGCGGAGCCCAATATGCTGGAGGCAGTGCGCGAACAGCTGTTGCCGCGCCTCTCCTTGATTACCCCCAACGGCCCCGAGCTGGAAGCCCTGACCGGCCTGCCCGCCACCAGCCCTGAGCTGGTGCGCCTCGCCGCGCGGCGGCTGCGCGAACTCGGCGCCCGCGCCGTGCTGGTCAAGGGGGGCCACCTTGCGTGGAGCGGGGATCTGTGTCTGGACTACTACCAGGACGAGACCCGCGAATTCTGGCTCACCGCGCCGCGCCTCGATACCCGCCACGGCCACGGCACCGGCTGCTGCTACGCTAGCGCCATCGCGGCGGTAGTGGCGCAGGATTATCCGGTGGAGGACGCCATCACCCTGGCGCGCGCCTACCTGCAACAAGGCTTGGCAGCGGCGCAGGGGGTGGGGGCGGGCCCCGGCCCCATCGCCCATCTCGGCTGGCCAGCCGATCTTGCCCACTTCCCCCGCGCCGTGCTGGCGGGGTCAGCCCTGGATCGCCGCTTCGGCCTGTATGAGACAAGCAGTGCCCGCCTGCCGCAGGGCCCCTTCGCGCCGACCGAACACAACCTCGGCCTCTATCCGGTGGTGGATTCGGTCAAGTGGCTCAAACGCCTGCTGGGGGCCGGGGTCAAGACGATCCAGCTGCGCATCAAGGACCTGCCCGCCGCCCAGGTGGCACCGGCCATTCGTGATGCGGTCGCGCTCGGTCGCCGCCATGGGGCGCGGCTCTTTATCAACGACTACTGGCAGCAGGCCATCGAGGCGGGCGCCTGGGGCGTGCACTTGGGGCAGGAGGACATGGAGACCGCCGATCTCGCCGCCATTCAGGCCGCCGGGCTGCGCCTTGGCATCTCCACCCACGGCTACTTCGAGCTGATGCGGGCCCGCGAGCTGGCCCCCTCCTATATCGCACTCGGCCATATCTTCCCGACCAACACCAAGGCCATGCCTTCGCGCCCCCAGGGGCTGAAGCGGCTGCACCGCTACCGCGCCCTGATGTGCGACTGGCCGACGGTCGCCATCGGCGGCATCAGCGAGGAGCGGGTCGCGGCGGTAAAAGAGAGTGGGGTCGGCAGCATCGCCCTGGTCTCGGCCATCACGGCGAGCGACGACTGGCAGGGGGCGACAGAGCGGCTGCTCGCTGCCGTGGGGGCGGGGGATGAGCCACGCTCGGCGCTGCTCATGACCGACATGCAGGAGGCGGCCCATGCTCTCTGATGCTGAGTATTTGCGCGATTCAGCCCGCCAGCTTACCTCGCTGGCCGGATGGGGAGGCACTCATGTTGGCTGATGCTGAATACCTGAGATACGGCCGCCAGCTGATGCTGGCGGAAGTGGGGGAGGAAGGGCAGGCGCGGCTGAAAGATAAGTCTGTGCTGATCGTGGGCTTGGGCGGGCTTGGCTCGCCGCTCGCCCTCTATCTCGCCGGGGCCGGGGTGGGCACCTTGTGGCTAGCCGATGGCGATACGGTCGATTCCAGCAATCTGCCGCGCCAGATCCTGTTCGATAGCGAGGCGGTCAACCACTCCAAGGCGGAGCTGGCCCGCGAGCGGTTGGCGGCCCACAACCCGCTGGTGGAGCTGATTGCCATCAACCAGCGGCTCGATGCCGCCAGCCTGCCGGAGTTTGTGGCCGAGGTAGATCTGGTGATCGACTGCTGCGACAACCTCGCCACCCGCCAGGCCATCAACGCCGCCTGCGTGGCTCAGGGCAAGCCCTGGGTCTGTGCCGCCGCAGTGGGCTGGCAGGGGCAGTTGATGGTGCGCACCAGCAGTGAGCACGCCTGCTACGCCTGCCTCTATCCGCTGGATACCGAGATCAAGGAGAGCTGCGAGACCAGCGGCGTTACCGGCCCGTTGGTCGGGGTGATGGGCTCTTTGCAGGCGCTGGAGGCATTGAAACTGCTGTTCGGGATGCAAAGCCCGGTCGCCGGCACATTGCGCCGTTTCGACGCGCTGGCCCATCAGTGGCAGACCCTCACTCTGGCCCCCGATCCCGACTGCCCGGTTTGCGGGCCGCACAAGGAAATCACCCCATGACCTTGACCATTCAACTCAACGATAAAGCCCAGCCGCTGGCGGCGGGGCAGAGTGTCGCCGACCTGCTGGCGGCGCAAGACGTTAATCCACAGGGCGTAGCGGTGGCCCTTAACGGCGCCGTGCTGCCCCGCAGCCGCTGGGCCGAGACCCGTCTCAACGACGGGGATGAACTTCACCTCTTTACCGCTATTGCCGGAGGCTGACATGCTCAAGATTGCCGATCACACCTTCTCATCGCGCCTCTTTACCGGCACCGGCAAGTTTGCCCGCCCGGCTCTGATGGCCGCCGCCATCGAGGCGAGTGGCTCCCAGCTCGTCACCATGGCCATCAAGCGGCTCGAACCGGGCAAGGCCCACGACGATATCCTGAGCCCCTTGCTGCAACTCGGGGTCAAGCTGCTGCCCAACACCTCCGGCGCCAAGACCGCCGCCGAGGCGGTATTTGCTGCCCATCTCGCCCGCGAGGCGCTGGGGACGAACTGGCTGAAGCTGGAGATCCACCCCGACCCGCGCTATCTGCTGCCCGACCCCATCGAGACGCTGAAAGCCGCCGAGCAGCTGGTGAAAGAGGGCTTTGTGGTGTTGCCCTACTGCGGCGCCGACCCCGTGCTCTGCAAGCGGCTGGAAGAGGTGGGCTGCGCCGCCGTGATGCCGCTTGGCGCCCCCATCGGTTCGAATCAGGGGCTGGTGACCCGGGAGTTTCTCTCCATCATCGTCGAGCAGGCCAATGTGCCGGTGGTGGTGGATGCGGGGATCGGTGCGCCGAGCCACGCCGCCGCTGCCTTTGAACTGGGCGCCGATGCCGTGCTGGTCAACACCGCCATCGCGGTGAGCGGCGACCCGATTGCCATGGGCCGCGCCTTTGCACTGGCCTGCACCGCCGGTCGCAGCGCCTATGAGGCAGGCCTTGGCGCTCGCGCCCAGCAGGCGCAAGCCTCCAGCCCGCTCACCGACTTTCTGGGGGCGTTATGAGTCATGATGCTGGCTCGGGGCAAGAGCCAATCGCCATGTCCTCTTTCTCGGTTTCTCCCGAGGCTGATGTGTTTAGCCCCCCTCTCCCTCTGGGAGAGGGGCTGGGGGTGAGGGCAGAGGCAGATTCGGTGCTTGAAGGGGGCGAGCCCTGCACTCCTCCCCCTCCCAAGGGGGAGGCCGGGAGGGGGTTGGATTTTGCCAATCGCTGGCAGGAGCTGGAGTGGGACGATATCGGCATGCAGATCCGCGCCAAAACTGCCGCCGATGTGGCCCGCGCCCTGAGCGCCCCCCGCCGTACCTTGGCCGATTTTATGGCGCTGATCTCCCCAGCCGCCGAAGCGTACCTGCCGCAGATGGCGGCCGAGGCCGAGCGGCTGACTCGCCAGCGCTTTGGCAACACCATCGGCTTCTATGTGCCGCTCTATCTGTCGAACCTCTGCGCCAACGACTGCACCTACTGCGGCTTCTCCATGAGCAACCGCCTCAAGCGCAAGACCTTGAATGCAGAGGAGATAGAGCGCGAGTGTCTGGCCATCAAGGCGCGCGGTTTCGACAGCGTGCTGCTGGTGACCGGCGAGCACGAGCACAAGGTGGGGCTCGCCTATTTTCGCGAGGTGATGCCCATCATCCGTCGCCACTTCAGCACGGTAGGGATGGAGGTGCAGCCCCTCTCGCAGGATGAATATGCCGAACTGAAAAGCCTCGGCCTCGATTCGGTCATGGTCTATCAGGAGACCTACCACGCCCCCACCTACGCCCGCCATCACCTGCGCGGCAACAAGCGGGAGATCGCATGGCGCCTCGCGACGCCGGATCGGCTGGGTCGTGCCGGTATCGACAAGATCGGGCTGGGGGCGCTGATCGGTCTCTCCTCGGACTGGCGCGCTGACAGCTACTTTGTCGCCGAGCATCTCGCCTGGCTTGAGCGCCACCACTGGCAGAGCCGCTACTCCCTCTCCTTCCCGCGTCTGCGCCCCTGCACCGGCGGGCTGGAGCCTGCCGTGGTCATGTCGGATCGCCAGCTGGCCCAGCTGATCTGCGCCTGGCGCCTCTTCTCGCCGACGCTGGATTTGTCGCTCTCCACCCGCGAGTCGGCTACGTTTCGCAACGGCGCGGTGCGCCTTGGCATCACCCAGATGTCGGCCGAGTCGCGCACCCAGCCGGGTGGCTATGCCGAGGGGGATGCAGAGGAGCTGGAGCAGTTTGCCATCCACGACGACCGCCCGGTGGGGGAAGTGGCCGCCGCCGTGCGGCAGGCCGGGTTGCAGCCGGTGTTCAAGGATTGGGAGCCCTTCCTGGGTCGATAGGGGCGGCTACGCCCCTTTGCCGGTGGCATCCCGGCGTTCAGCCAGACTCCGAGCCTGTGGCGAGCAGGCTCGGCTTTGCCGGGCAATCGTAGGGGCGATTAGCCGTCAGGCGTAATCGTCCATTCTGTGTTGGGGTGAGAGTGGGAACGCAAACAATTTTACGCTGTGTTGCCGCTAGGTGAGGTCACGCAGCTTTTCTCCCAATGACTGCATCTCTTCTCGGGATAAACCGATAAGTGTTGGCATTTCCCAATCGTAAAAATTGGCATCTTGCGTTGCATGGAATGCCAAGTTGCTCAGCGCGGACAATTCATGAGTTGTAAACATTCCCGCATATACAGTCTTGATTGCTTCAGCCATGGGGACGGTAATGCCGTCGATTACACTTGTTGTAATGACAAGGTCACCTTTTTCTTCGGCATGTATCAGTGCCTCTGCGAGCGCTTCTCTGATGTCTTTAGTCTTGTCGGACATGGGAACCTCAAATGTGTAATAACGGAAATCCTACTGTAACTATTTTTCAGAATCTTCTGCATTTCAGCCAATTCGATGGTGTTGTGCAAGTCGTGAGGTTGTTGCTTCGAAACGGCGCGGTGCGCCTTGGCATCACCCAGATGTCGGCCGAGTCGCGCACCCAGCCGGGTGGCTATGCCGAGGGGGATGCAGAGGAGCTGGAGCAGTTCGCCATCCACGACGACAGGCCGGTGGGGGAAGTGGCCGCCGCCGTACGGCAGGCGGGGTTGCAGCCGGTGTTTAAAGATTGGGAGCCGTTTTTGGGCCGATAGGGGCGGCCACGCCCCTTTGCCTGTGGTATCCCGGCGTCCAGCCAGACTCCGTGCCTGTGGCAAGCAGGCACGGCTGCACCGTGCAATCGTAGGGTCGATTAGCCGGTAGGCGTAATCGTCCGAGGGGATAGTCGATGGCACGGCTTCACCGTGCAGGACGCGAGGCCGTTGGCCTCGAAGGGGTTTCGCCCGCCCTTCGGGCTTTGGCGAGTGACTTTGGAAAGACCCAAAGTCACCAAAGGTCTTTTCCCCGCCAGTTGTGCGGCTGTCACAATATCTAGACTTATCATAAATATTCCATACAATACCCACAAATAGGCAGCTATTGGTATATGTCATGATTAGGCAAATTACTATTACTAACTTTCGTTCTATACGCAAAGAGACTATTTCAACGGAAGAAATTACAACTTTTGTGGGTAAGAATGATGCAGGTAAATCAAACCTACTCAGAGCATTAAACTTATTTTTTAATGGTAAAACGGATGCCGATACTGACTATAATTTTCAGTCAGATTTTAATATCAATGCTATTGTTCAGCAACGAAAGGCAAAGGAAATTAAAGTAGAGTTGGTTCTAAAACTTCCTCGAAGTTATCGTAAGCCAGATCAGCCAGACACAGTATATTGGAGTAAAATATGGCGTGCTGATGGCTTCCACGATGAAGTTCAACAACATTGTGAAGTTAAAGGTGGTGCAGTAGTAAATAAGAGGAATTTCCCTAAGCGAAGTAAAATACCTAGTCTATTGAAAAGCATAAACTACATTTACATTCCTGCTATCAAGGACGCTAATTTCTTTCGAGATTTGCAAGGTAAGCTATACGATGTATTGGCTATTTCATCAGAGCAAGGCCTGCACGCTTCAGCAAATAGTTTTGAGCAAGAAATCAATGAGCATATCAGTGAATTGATGGGGGAGATTGATACGGTCTTCGCGAGTAGTAATAACGAGATTAAACTTCCTCAGAATTTAAGAAATATATTTGGTGCTCTAGAGTTTAAAGCCGACAATATACCCCTAAGCCGTAGGGGGGATGGGATAAAAATTAGACATATCCCCATGATGCTCTCGTTCATTGCTCTAAAACAGCAAAGTATCGGTGCGAAAATAACTATTCGGCCTCAGATCTGGGGGTTTGAAGAACCAGAAAACAATGTTGAGTTCTCTACATGCTTCGAGCTGAATAATCAGCTAATTGAGGCTGCTAAAAAACACACACAGATGTTTATAACAACACACTCTCCTGCCATATATTCACTTTCGTTCAACGCTTCATTGCCATCTGGTCTAAAGAGCATTAGCTATTACGTTGACAAAAAGGGGCATGATACTAAGCTACAATCATGTAGTGAGCAGGATCTTCACGGTAATACAGGTTTTTTAAACCTTGTAACACCATTGATTGAAGAGCATCGAAAGGTATGGCAAGAGCGAGAGAGTGAATATAAGAAAACATTAGGTGTTTTGTCGTCTCAATTAGCAGCGTCTTCCAAGCCAAGAGTATTTCTAGAAGGTATGAGTGATAGCGTTGTAATCAATAGAATTTTGCAATTCTTGAACAAGGCTGATGAAATTTTCATTGATGTTCCAGATAACGCTCACAATAGCGCAAATGCTGCTAGTGATAGAGCAAAAGCATTTTATTTGCTTCAGAAACATGAAAAAACAAAAGTTCTAGGTTTGCTCTTGCTGGATGATGACCCTGCGGGTAAAGAAGCAAAAAATCAGTTCACGGAATTTTTTAAGGGTCAGCAATCGACCGTGAGCGCTGCAACATACCCCCCTCATGATGCACCTAAGAAATTGAAACTTAAGGGTTATATTTGGAGGGTGGAGTTGGAACACCTATATCCAGAGTGTATTTGGCAGCATGCATTAGAACAATCTTGGATTGAGGAAGTTACTGATGAAGAGCAAAAATTTACCGATAATAAGCGCAAGGAATTATTTAATACTGGTGTGAGCCCAATCACATATAAGGCTGATTTAACTGATTACCAGAGGTTTATCGTTGATTATGCTTTCACGCATCAAGGCAAGCGCGATGTAAGTCAATACATTGATAATATGACCGATGATGAATTATTTGAAAAAGGCCTTGTTGCAGCTTTCGAACCCGTAATTGAGATGATTCTTAAGAAGCTAAAGCTGTCACCTATAGCATCAGAAATATCAGCCTCCGAAGATTCTGAGACATCCCCCATTTGGACAGGCACGTAAAGGGCGAAATTTTAGCGAGACTCTAGGGTCCACATTCTTTTGGCCTCGTCGTAGTGGATTACTTGGCTTAAGAGGTTGCTGAGAGGGAGGTTGCCGTGGCCATCACCTTGTCACGTCAGATAAGCTTGCAGGATATGCCCTGCTACAGGATTCATTCTGTGGGACCAAGGGAGTAGATATGTGCATCAAGGGGCTGGTCATGTAGGAATATGCGATTTCTTGCCAAACACTCAAAGGTGGCCCCGGCGGCGATGGCAACGGCTTCGCTGGCGGTGTTGCCAACCCCCATCACGATCTCCAGCCGAAATAGTCCCAACTGCTGAAAGCCAAAGGCACGGAGCAGGGCGACCGCCTGCCGGGCGATGCCGCAGCCTTGGCGGGATTGGCGTACCCAATAACCGATATTGCCGTAGCGATGATGGGGGGCCAGCTGGTTAATACCGGCGCCACCCAAGAGCTGGCCGGTGGTGGCGCAGAAGAGGCCCATGTCAAAGGCGCGTCCCGCCGCACGATCCTGATCGCAGGTGGCAAACCAGGCCAGCGCCTGCTCCCGGTTGAAGGAGGGAGTGCACCAGCTCATCCAGCTGCCGACCGTTTCGATGGATTCGTGGGCTGCGCAGACAAACTCGTCGGCATCGCCCGGTTCGAAGGGGCGAATAACGAGTGTGGTGTTGGCAAGGGGCTGGAATGTCATTGGCTGTCCTGCGTTGTCAGAGAGTAACGGCGCCCTCCCGAGGGGCGGTTTGGTCGCTGCCCAAACCGGGGGTTGTCCTGAGAAAAGCAGCCGGCCACCTTGGGAGATGGGGGGCAACACGATCCTGTTGAACCTTGAGCAAACCTACCCTAACGGAATCGGGTGGAGCCTGGCCACCCTTTTGTGCCCTCCGCTTCGCCAGTCTCTGTCGCCCGGTGGCGGTGGGCGCATCGACCCCGTAGGGGTTTGTCTCTAGCATAAGGAGGATGCGGGGCAGGGGCTCCGCCATGCGGGCGGTGGTTGATGCCCGTTTACGGACTTTTGGCGGAGAGAAAAGATGAAGCTGCGTTCCTTGTTGATGGTGGGTGCCCTGCTGCTGGGCGGTTGTGCGGTCAATCCCTACGGTGGCACTCAGGCTCCTGTCAGTGAACCGGACCAGCCAGTGAGCCAGCCGGACAAGCCGGTAACCAAGCCGGATGCCGGAGCGCCGCTACCCAAACCGGTGGCGCCGACCGGGCTGGCACTGGCCATGGCCGATGCCTTTGTGCAGGCTCCCGAGGTGCGGGAGCTGGCGCAAACCGGTCAGCCGGTGCTGCTGCTCACCCCGCCCCAGAACGGCACCGGCGAGCCGGTGGATACCCGCGCCATGGCAGCGGCCATGAGCAAGCGCATCCAGAGCAAGAGCGGTTTTCGCTTTGTCGACCCGGGTCAGGTGGCCGCCATCACCGGCCAGCTGGAATATCAGCAGGGCAGGATGAACCCGGCCTCTCTGGTGCGGCTCGGTCGCCAGACCGGCGCCGGCTACATGCTGTACGGAGATCTGGTGGCCGAGGGAAGCCGCTATCGTCTGTCGATGACCCTGATGGAGCTGCGCAGCGGTGAGCTGCTCTGGAGCGGCAGTCGCTCCGCCAGCCATTGATTAGACGCGACCGTTCAAGAAGAGGGTTGAGTGCCTGTGCACTCAACCCTCTTCTCATTCCAGTCCCGCTGGCAGGGGTCAGGACTCCATCTTCCTCAGAAAATAGGTGGTATGCCCGGGCGGCATGTCCGGCAGCTCGCCAAAGACCTGGTAACCCTGCTTCTGGTAGAAGGGCAGCGCCTGGAAGCTGGTGGTTTCCAGATGAAAGTTGCTGATGCCCTTGCTGCGGGCGTACTGCTCCATGGTGGCGAGCAGGCGGCCACCCCAGCCATCCTGGCGGATGCGTTCGTCAATCCAGAGCCAGTCCACGTGCAGCCAACCCCACTTGAGGTCGGCGGTGATGCCACCGTGCACCTTGCCCGCTTCATCCTTGATAAAACTGGCGATGTGCTCGCGCAGGTGGGTGCCGGCCTGGCCGATGTTGTAGCCCGACAGGCCGATGCGCAGCGCGTCGACATCCTGCTCGGCGGGGGGTTGGGGTGGGGTCAGGTGCATGGTCTCTCCAGAGCCGGGTAAAGGGCCTCTATCCATAACCGTTCAGACTCAATGTGGTCAAGTGGTTGCCCGACCTCAATGGCGATCAGCCTGCCGGGCGGGCAACCCGGCATCACAACTGCGGGAAGTAGCAGGCGGCCATGTCGACCGGGTGATCGGGGCAGCCGGGCAGGTAGAAATGCCAGCCCGCATCGGTGAAGGCGCGCAGCTCGCTCTCCACGAACTTGAGGGCGAGGCTGAGGGCCTGCAGGGCATCGACGCCATAGATGAAGGTTTTGTTGCCAAGGCCATCCAGCTTCACCTTGCAGCGCCAGTCACCGCCGGCGGACTTGGGATCCGGCTCGGGGGCGCGGAT
Source organism: Aeromonas hydrophila subsp. hydrophila ATCC 7966 (assembly GCF_000014805.1). Classification (NCBI taxonomy): domain Bacteria; kingdom Pseudomonadati; phylum Pseudomonadota; class Gammaproteobacteria; order Aeromonadales; family Aeromonadaceae; genus Aeromonas; species Aeromonas hydrophila. Next base: position 480,671 of record NC_008570.1, read on the forward strand.
GGCAATCTTCACGGTCAGCTGTTCTCCCTCGATGCTGATGGCATCGAAGCGGGCTTTCACTATGGCTCTCTTCATCTGGACGATCCTTTTCCGGGGGCCGGCGCCTGTCTGGCCGGTGGCTGATGGTCGGCGAGTCGGCCGTCAGTGGCAGACTCAGGAAGGTCAGCCTAATGGATGCGAGCGTCGCAGACAACGGGCGCAGCGACGGTCTGTGAGGCAGGGTGAATATCCGAGCGCCGCTGCTCTTTTGAGCGAAGAGGGGCGGGGCAAGCGCTATTTTCCCGCATTGCTTGATGCGCATCCATGAATGGCGGGATCCCTCGCTGGCTCGGCGCCATTCCCGGCACGATAATTGGGGCAGGCGCCAGCCCGGTGTGCGCCTCTCGTCCCCCGGATCCAAGGAAACCGCATGGCTCTTTCGGTCAAGCAACTATATGAAGTGATGGCCCAGCTGCCCGATCCCGTCTTCATCCTGAGCGAAGATGGCTACTACATCGAATACATCGGCGGGGTGGAGCAGCAATCCTACCAGGATGGCAACCCGCTGGCGGGCAAGCGGCTGGCCGATGTGCTGCCCGCCGCCATGACCCGCTGGGTGATGGAGCAGGTGACCCTGGCGCTGGATTCGGGCCAGGTGCAGGTGGTGGAGTATGAACTGGCGGCGGTGGAAGTGGAGGGGATCGACGCCTCGGTCGGGCCGCAGGGGATGCAGCACTTCGAGGGCAAGATTGCGCCGCTGCCCTCCCGCTACGACGGCAAGCGGGCGGTGGCCTGGGTGACCCGCAACATCACCCGCCAGTACGAGCTGCAGCAGCGGCTCAAGCTGCAGAGCGAAACCGACCAGCTGACCGGCCTCTACAACCGCCGCTATTTCTTCGAGCACTGCCGGCAGCGGCGGGCAGGGGAGGCGCCCTGCGCACTGGTGATGCTGGACATCGACCACTTCAAGCAGATCAATGATCGTTTCGGCCACCAGCAGGGCGACCGGGCGTTGCAGCGCTTCTGCGCTTGCGTGGCTGCCCAGCTGCGGGCGGACGATATGTTCGTGCGCAGCGGCGGCGAGGAGTTCCTGATCCTGCTGCCCGGCATGAGCGAGCCGGATCTGCTGGCGCTGGCGGAGCGGATCCGGGCGGCCGTGGCGGCGCTGCCGGCGGATCCGGCGGCCTTTACCGTCAGTCTGGGCACCACCCTGGTGCGGCCGGGGGAGGAGATCAATCAGGCGCTGGCCCGCGCCGACGAGTGGCTCTATCGGGCCAAGCGGGCCGGGCGCAACCGGGTCGCTCACTGCCCGGTGGCAACCGGCGCTCAGGGGTAAAACCGGGGCCGGCGACCCGCTTATATATGGCAACCAGCCCGGCGCCGATATATCAGGCGCAGTGGGTATAGTTCATTGCATAATTAACTGATATTTATGGACTGATGCTGTTAATATTAACGGGCCACTCTCTGGCCTTATTCAAGTTGTTGAACAACTCACCGAGGTTTTGTCGTTATGTTACCAGACGGAGCTGAATTGATTATCTTGAGGCCGAAATGACACATCTTATTTTCTTTTGAAACAATCCGATTCAAACAGTCATGAATTATTAACCTTGACCTTTATGGCGATTTCAACGATGGTAGCGTGGCATCCCCGTTTCCTCTTGGTGATCATGTTGATCGCAGGCGGGCTTGTTTTTTCTACGATCCGGTCGATATGCCGCTGCATATCACCAGCCTAATTACACGGGCCAATAAAATAAAAGATGACAGATTAATAAGGTGTATATCGCAATGAGTGTTGCTATTGCTGAAAAGAGTAATCCCGCATCAAAGTTGAAATGGGAGAAAAGTGATTCGGTATGGACCATGGGCTTATATGCCACTGCGGTCGGTGCCGGTACACTGTTTCTCCCAATTACCGTTGGCAGTAATTCGCCGGTTATTTTGCTGTTTATATTATTGATGGCATTTCCGCTTTCTTATTATTCCCATCGGGCATTGAGTCGTTTTGTATTATCCAGCTCCCATCGGGAGGGGGATATTACCCACGTGGTGGAGGAGCACTTCGGTGCGCGGGCGGGCAAGCTGCTGATGCTGGTCTACCTGATGGCCTTCTACCCCATCATTCTGGTCTACAGCATCTCCATCACCAACGCGATCCAGAGCTTTGTGGTGCACCAGCTGGGCAATGCCGAGATCCCGCGCGGCCTGCTGGTGCTGGGGGTTATGCTGGGGCTGCACCTGGTGCTGCTGGCGGGCAAGCAGATCGTGGTGTCGGCCATCAGCGTGCTGGCACTGCCGATGGTTGCCTTCCTCATCGGCCTCTCCATCTATCTGCTGCCCCAGTGGAGCCTCTCCTACTTCAGCGAGAGTCAGGGGGTGGACTGGCGTGACCCGGCGTTCTGGAAATCCCTCTGGCTGATCGTGCCGGTGATGGTGTTCTCGTTCAGCCATGCCCCCATCATCTCCTCCTTCAGTGCGGCGCAGAAGAAGCGCTGTCAGGCGAGCGCCGACCAGCGCGCCAAGCGGATCATCAAGTGCAGCAGCCTGCTGATTTGCGGCAGCGTGCTGTTCTTCGTGGTGAGCTGCGTGATGAGCCTGAGTCAGGCCGAGATGGCGCAGGCCCGCATCGACAATATTTCGGTGCTGTCGGCGCTGGCGAACAAGTTCTCCAATCCGCTGATCGCCTACGTGGGGCCGCTCATCGCCATTCTGGCCATGTCCAAATCCTTCCTCGGCACCTCCATGGGGGTGAGCGAGGGGACGGTGAGCATGGTGAATGGCGCCTGTCAGGGGCTGGGGCTGTCGCTGCGTGAAGCGACCATAGCGCGGGTCTCGTCGGTCATTCTGTTCGTGGTGACCGGGGTCATCACCTACCTCAACCCGAACGTGCTGGAGATCATCGAGAAGGTGAGCGGGCCGCTCATCGCGGTGATCCTGTTCCTGCTGCCGGCCTGTTCCATCTATCGTCTGCCCGTCCTCAAGCGTTATCGCGGGGCGAGTACCCTCTTCGTGCTGGTGATCGGGCTGCTGGCCATCTCGGCCCTTATCTACGATCTGCTGTGACGGCGGATCCCGCACAAGTCAAAAAGGGCGACCCATGGGTCGCCCTTTTTCTTGGTGTTGCCGTTAGCCAAGAAGGGTGGAGACGCTCTGGCCGGCCATCAGCAGGCCGATGGCCAGGGCGCTGAACCAGATCAGGGTGGCGCTCACCAGCAGGTAGCCGCTGGCGACGAACAGACCGTCGCGCTGCAGCATGCCGATGGCCAGCAGCAGGATGGCCCAGGCCGGCATGGCGTTGGTGAAGGGGATGGCCCCGAGCGGCAGCATCAGCAGCAGGGCCGCCAGCATGATCAGCAGGCCGTTGCAGCGGTTGATGGTACTGCTGCCGGTCAACAGCAGCAGGCGCGGTCGGATGAAGCGATCGATGCGGGCCAGCAGATCCGCCCCCTTGTGCAGGGTCGGCTTGAGCTGCTCGGCGGCGAAGCGGCGCTCCATCAGGATGGCGGGCAGCCAGGGCACCCGGTTGAGGGTGATGCCGATGCCGATGAACAGGATCAACAGGCCAAACGGGGTGCTGACACCGGGGATGGAGACCGGCAGCAGGAAGGGCACGGTGAGCAGCACGCAAAACAGCAGCATGCCCTGTTCGCCGACCAGGGCCAGCATCTGGCGCAGGCTGATATGGCTCTCCTCGATGGCGTGGGCGGTGGCCCGCAGGGTATCGGAGAGCTTGTTCTGGGGGTCGTTGAGTTGCGCGGCAACCATTCCCTGATGTCCTTCTGGTGAGTTGAACCGGCTCACCATGAGCCGATTGCGCGTCAGCATACGTGGCACAGGTTAATCCGGGATGAATAACCGCAGGCGCGGATGTGCCGTTTGCCGGCAGGCTGCCGGTGGTGGCGACGGAGTGTGATCTCCCCGCTGAAAATCGCTTGATACAGGCCGGGTTTAGGATGGGGGCCAGTGGGCTCTGATATGCTTGACGGGCACTGATGCAGCGCACGGAGGAGCCGTGATGAAACGAGCAGGGATCATGATGATGGGGCTGTTGTTGCCGCTGGGGCAGGCCTGGAGCGCCGAGGGGGAGGCCGCCCTCGGCTGGCAGGTGACGCCGTTCTTCGGCTACAGCTCGGCCATCGACTTCGAGGCCAATGACGACCCCAAACCGACGCCTGTTTCCACCCGGCTGGAATCCTTGCAGGGGGAGCGCTCCGGCAGCTGGGGCCTGTTCATCAGCAAGGAGGTGGATGACCCCGGCATGATAGAGCTGCTCTACAGCCACCAGTCCACCCGCCTCTCCCCCGATCAGCCGGATCGGTTGACGGTGGATACCCTCCACTTCGCCGGGGCGCTCACCCTGTCGGACAACCTGATGGCCCCCTACATCGGCGCCGGTATCGGGGCGACCCGCTTTGCCGCCTACGACAGCGAGGTGGCCCCCTCCATGTCGCTGGCGCTCGGGGTGCAGCCGCGCCTGACCGAGCATCTGGCACTGCGGGCCGAGGTGCGCGGTTATGGCTCGCTGGTCAACGACAACAGCCAGTTTCTCTGCAACCCGGACCAGTGCGTGTTCAAGGTGCGCGGCGAGCTGGTGACCCAGTGGCAGGCCAATATCGGCCTGACCCTGCGGTTTTGAGTCTGGTGCACCGCGGCGCCTTGCCACCCCTGCCTCGTACACTGCCCTCGCTGTCGACTCCGCGGCTGTTGCTGCGGGCGTTTGATGCCAGGGACAGTGCCGATCTGTTCGCCATCTACGGGGATCCCCTGGTCATGCGTTTCGTCGGCGAGCCGCCGTTTCCCTCCCTCGCCACTGTGGCGCAGATGCTGGCGAGCGTCGCGCGGTTGCTGGCTGCCGGCGAGTCGCTGGAGTGGGGGCTGGTGGCGCGCGACAGCGGCCGCCTGATCGGCACCTGCGGCCTGCACAGCTTTGCGGGGGAGGCCGGTCTGCGCCAGGCAGAGGTGGGCTGCATGCTGGCTCGCAGCCACTGGGGAGAGGGATGGATGGCAGAGGCGCTGACGGCCCTGATCGTCTATGCCCGCCAGCTCGGCATCGCCACGCTGCTGGCGGATATCGAACCGGACAATCTGCCCAGCCAGCGGCTGTTTCGGCGGCTGGGCTTTGTCTGGCAGCAGGCTAGCTGCTACCGCTTGTCGCTTGAGGGGGTCACACCAGACCACGGGTGAGGCGGCTGAGCGGCTCGTTGACGTCGAACAGCTTGAACTGCACCGCGCTGGCGCCCATGGCGAGCACCCGCTGCTCGTGCATGGTGGCGTAGGCGAGGGCGCTCGTCTCATCTTCGAACAGATAGATGCCGCCCGCCTCGCCGGTGCGCGGGTTTTCGGTCCAGATCTTGGAGATGAAGCCCGGCTCCTTGGTGATGGACTCGGCCAGCGGCATGGCCGCGGCGGTGAGGGCCGGCCCCATCATCTCGGCGGGGAAGTTGAAATGGATCTGCAGCAGGCTGGGCATGGTGAACCTCTCGTGGGCGTTGAATGACTAGGCCCGCATCATAGGAAGCCGGCATCTTGGCTGCAAGAAGGCACATTTTCGTGGCATAGTTACCGCAAAGTAACCACTCGCGAGCCATCCCTTGTCCCCACTGCCCTGTCCCGCCTACCGGGTGCTGCGCCTGCTGGCCGGCAAATGGAAACCGGCCATCCTGTTTCATCTGCGCGCGCAGATCCTGCGCTTTGGCGATCTGCGCCGCAGCCTGCCCGAGGTGAGCCAGAAGGTGCTCACCGCCCAGCTCAAGGAGCTGGAGAGCGACGGCGTCATCATCCGCACCCTCTACCCCGACGTGCCGCCCCGGGTGGAGTACAGCCTGAGCCCGCTTGGCATCGCCCTGCTCCCCCTGCTTCAGCAGATGCACGACTTCGCGCTGAGCCACGGCTCTCTGCTGGCGCAGAGCGAAGCGGGGGCGGCCCGCGAGGAGCCCCATCTCGGCGAGCCCGGTTAATCCCGCGCCGGCCAGATCATCACCCACTCGGCGCAGCCGGTGTGGGGATCCACACCCCCTGCCGCCACCTGAAATCCTTGCGCGCGATAGAAGTCGCACGCGGTCCGGTTCTGCTGATAGACCTGCAGCCGCAGGGTCGGCAACCGCTGTTTGGCGTGCTCGAGCAGGGCCTTGCCCAGCCCTTGCCCCTGCCGCGCGGGGGCCACGAAGAGGGCGGCCAGGGTGCCCTCATGCAGGGAGTAGAAGCCCAGCACCTGCTCACCCAGGCAAAGCAGCTGGCTGTCGGCGGCGGGCAGATAGATCTCCCGCATCGGCGCCAGGTTGGCGTGCCAGTAAGCGGGCTCGATGAAGTGGTGGGCCTGCAGGGAGGCCTCCAGCCAGATGGCGAGGACGGCCTCGGTGTCGGCCGGGGTGAAGGGGCGGATCTGCATGGGTGTCTCGTCTGGAATCATCACAAGGGAGGCATGGTAACAGCACAGGCTCCGTCGTCACCCGGCGAGTGGCCAAAGTGGTACCCCCATAACAAAACAGGCGACCCGCAGGTCGCCTGTTGCCGTTAGCCGGCGTAGGGGAGGGAGGAGTGGTGCAGCACGATGCGCACCTTGCCGTCGTCCCCCTTCTTGAAGCCCCAGGTTTTGTCGACCGTGGTCTGCTTGTTGTCTCGGTCGGTCAGGTGCACCTTGCCCATGGTGAGGGCCATGTCGCCGTTGATGTAGACGGCGGCGTTGTCGTAGTTGTAGCTCTGCCAGTTCTTGAGGGCGAAGCCGGTGTCGGCGGGATAGGCCTGATTGTTGCCGACGAAGTAGGCCAGCGCCCCTGCCTGATTGATGCGGAAAGTCTGTTCGCCGCCGGCCAGGGTCGGCTTGAACAGCACGGGGCCATGGTGGTAGCCGTAGGCGCCGTCGAGCACGGCGGTGGCGGTGGCTCTGGCCTTGTCGATGCCGCCGCTGCGGTAGTCATCGCTGATCTGGATCAGGGCCTTGCCCCAGGCATCCTGCGCGGCCTTGATCTCGGCTTCGGTGATGTTGTTGTTGGCGATTTGGGCGGCGCTGAGGGAGCCGCTGGCGGCGAGCAGAACGAGGACAAGGCCGGATTGCTTGGTGAACAACGTCTTGGTGAGCAACTTCATACGGTCGTGACTCCTGGGTGTCGCGTTTAAGGAGACCCGGAGTTTATCTATCTGCGATGAATAAAAATTGAACCCCCCATTCAGCCTTGAGTGGGGAGGGATCGGCTTCCCTCCCATCTCCTGTTCCCCTCAGCGGGCCCGCAACAGCCAGCGACTGGCCGTCCCCAGCGCCAGCAGCCGGTAGCCGAGCAGGGAGAGCGCCAGCAGCGCCGGCACCTTCAGCAGCTCCCACCACACCTGCTTGCCCTGCGGGCCGAAGATCATCAGCCACACCACCAGCATCATGTGCAGGCAGTAGAGGCCCAGCACCTTGGGGGCCTGGCGTTCGAGCCAGCTGCCCCGGCCCCAGCCCGGGTTGGCCAGCAGCAGGCCGAACAGCCCCAGCGCCCAGGGGAGCGAACCCAGCAGGAAGTCGTGGCGATTGAGGGGCACGGCGGCAAAGTGCAGCAGCCCTGCGGCCTCCAGGGCGTAGAGCCCCATCCCCGCCGCCATCAGCAGGGCGCAGCGCCTGGCATCCGGCTGCCAGGCGCGCAGGCGCAGCTCGGCGCCGAGGGCCACGAACAGCAGCGAGAAGAAGGGGCCGTTGCGGGTCAGCAGGGCCCACTCGTCCCCCAGCAGCGGCGGGCCATAGGAGCCGCCGAGCAGGGCCAGCCCGTAGAGCAGAACGCCCAGCAGCAGGGCCAGCCGGGGCAGGCGGGCCTGCTGGCAGAGCGCCAGGATCAGCACCGCCAGCATCAGGGCGGGCAGGAACCAGAGGTGGATCATGCCGCCCACCCACCAGGCGTTGAGCGGATCCCCCAGCTGCATCTGCCACTGGCTTGCCATGGCCGGCAGGTAGCCCTCGCTCACCGCCGCGAGCGGGTTGAAGGGGATCAGCACGTAGAGCAGGCTCCACGCCAGCCAGAGCCCCAGCAGCGGACGGCAGTAGCGCAGCGCCACCGTCAGGGGGTGGCCTGCGGCGAGAGCGGGTTGCAGAAAGTAGCCGGCGCAGAGGAAGAACAGCGGCACCGCGAAGCGGCAAAGCTGGTTGATGACGCCCCCGAGCCAGAAGTAGAGAGTGCCGTCCCACAGGGTGGGATCGAAGGGGTTGCTGAAGGGGGAGAGGTGAATGGCCATCACCGCCATGATGGCCACCACCCGTCCGCATTCGATGCTGGAGATGCGCATGCTGCCTCTTGCCGCTTGGGTTGAGGGCGCACCCTAGCAGCCGCAGGCGATCCTCATCCAGCCGCCAGGCCGGCAACTGTGACTCCCATCGGCGGCCGGTTACCCTTTGTTACCCGAGGTGCGGGCAAGGTTACCGCCGCCGAGAGACAGATCCCGTTTTGCCGTCGGTAAACGCGCTAGAGCAGGGCCACCAGCACGGTGACCAGGGCGCCCAGCAGCAGCAGGGCGATGCCGCGCGCGGCCGGGCCGTGCAGCTTGTTCCACATCAGCAGGCTGGTGAGGGCCAGCAGCAGCATGGCCAGCGCCGCCAGATCCCCCACCAGCTGCCACGGCAGGCCGGTACCCATGCCACGGTGCAGCCGGTTGAGGCTGGAGGCGAAGTTGGCCTGCTGCAGTTCGGTGCGCACCAGCAATGTGCCCGCCACATAGCTGGCGGCCACGCTCTGACTGAGGGTGACGCCGCGCATCTCCCAGCGGGCCGGCAGGGTGAGCGGGCTGTCGGGGGTGGGCAGAGTCTGGGGCGGGGTGAGCTGGACGCGCCCCTCCTCGAATCCTGCTGGATAGCGTTGCTGCAGCAGGCTTTTCAGCTCATCCGGGCTGCTCAGCGGTGCGCTCAACACTATCTCTTCGCTGGACTTTTCGGTGTGGGGGCCGGGCAGCGGCAGCACGGCCCTGTGTTGCAGCCAGAGGCCGGTGAGGCCGTAGAGCAGCATCAGGGTGAGGGTGGCAAAGCCGGCCCAGGCGTGGATGCGGCGCACCCACTTGTTGTTGTGCAGGGGGAGTTTTCTGCGTTTCATCGCTCGGTGCTTCATAAAAATCTGGCCAGCTGAAGCTGGCCAGAGGGATCGGGAAAAGGCGGGGATCAGAAGCGGTAGGCGGCGCTCAGATGCAGCTGACGGGGTGTGCCCGGCATGATCTGGGAGGCGCTGGTGGCGCTGACGAAGTAGTCGTGATCGGTCAGGTTCTCCACGCTCAGCTGGGTTTCCCACTGCTGCCAGCGGTAGCCGGCACGGGCGTCGAAGCGGGCGTAACCGGGCAGGGTGGTGGTGTTGGCGTTGTCGGCGAAGCGATCGCCCACCGCGGTCACCCCGGTCTCGCCGAACCAGCCCTGCTTGCCGCTCTGATAGCCGGCGAACAGCTCGCCGTTCTGGCGGGAGACGTTCATCGGCCGCTTGCCTTGCAGATCGGCGTCAGCCTTGACCTGCTCGGCATCCTGGATGGCGATGCCGCCGCGCAGGTAGAGCTCGTCGGTCAGCTGGGCGCGGGCGCTCAGCTCGATCCCCTCGGTGCGCTGCAGACCGGTGAGGATCACCTTGGTGGGATCCAGTGGATCCTTGCTGCGCTTGTTGTACATCTCCAGCCGGTAGAGGGAGAGGGTGGTCGCCAGGCGGCCATCCAGCCAGTCGCTCTTCACGCCGCCCTCGTACAGCCGGGTGTGCTGGGGATCCAGGTTGTTGTTCTTGTCGCCCGGGGTGATGCCGATCAGCTCGCCGCCCACCGGGGTGAAGGTCTTGCTGTAGGAGGCGTAGAAGGCGTGCTCCTCGATCGGGTTCCACACCAGGCCCAGGCGCGGGCTCAGGCTGGTGACCGAGACGGTCTCCTCCTTGTTGAGGTCGTTGCGGCGGCTGGTGACGGTGAAGTCGTCGCGGCGCAGACCCGCCAGCAGGTGCCAGTCGCCCAGGCTGAGCTGATCCTGCACATAGAGGCCGTAGCCACGCACCTTGTGGTTGGCGTCGCTGGAGAGCTTCATGGCGCCGTCGTAGGTGGGCAGGGAGCCTGGATCATAGAGGTTGCCGGCCGGGATCGCGGTGGCGTTCTGGTAGAGCTTGGGGGTGCGCTCCTGCCAGTTCTGCTCGAAGCCCACCAGCAGACGGTGCTCGACGGGGCCGGTCTGCAGCTGGCCTTCGGCCTCGGTGTTGCTGATCAGGCTATTGGCCTTGAGATCCTGCTGCCAGCGGGAGCGGGTCACCTGATCCCCCTTCACGCTGGTGACATAGGTGTTGTCGAACTGGCTGTCGAGGCTGGTGTAGCCCAGCTGCTGGCGCAGTTGCCACTGATCGTTGATGTCCCAGGTGAGGCGCGAACGGGTGGACTGGGCCACATCGTCGATGAAGTCGCGGCGGGTATCGCTGTAGACATACTCCTTCGGCACGTCGGCCGGCCGGCCGTTGACGCCGGGGATGCCGCGATCCGGGGTGCGGTCGTGCTCGTTGCGCTCGTACTGCACCAGCCAGTTCAGCTTGTCGCTGATCTCCCAGTTGACGGAGGGGGCCAGCAGGGTACGCTTGCTGGTCACGCCGTTGCGAAAGCTGTCCTTGTCTTCCTGAGCCAGGTTGAGGCGCACCTGCACCTGTTCACCCGCTTCACCGTTGAGGTCGGCGGCCAGCCGGCGGCTGTCGAAGCTGCCGACCTGGGCGCTGACGCTGGACTCCAGCCCCTTCTGCGGCTTCTTGCTGACCCGGTTGACGATGCCACCTGTGCTGCCACGGCCATAGAGCACCGCTGCCGGCCCCTTGAGCACTTCGACCCGCTCGGTGTTGCCAAGGTCGCGGGTGTACTGCATGTCGTCGCGAAAGCCGTCCAGATAGAAGTCGTTGCTGGCGCTGAAGCCGCGGATGTTGACGCCATCGAAGCGGGTGTCACCGCTGGCGTTGACGCCGGGGATGCCGGTCAGCGCCTCGCTCAGGGTGGGCTGGCCGAAGGCGGTCAGCTCGCTCGCCTTGACGCTGTCGATGGCCTGCGGCACCAGCTTGGCCGGGGTGTTGGTACGGGTCGCGGTGGCGACCTCTTCATGTTGGCTGCGTTTGCCGACCACTGTCATGGTCTCGTCTTCGGCGTGTGCGCCGGCGCTCAGGGCCAGCAGGGCGACACTCAGCAGAGTGCGCGGGTGGTGAGGTGTGTGCATGTTGCGTGTTGACTCTTGAAGAAGCGACCTGATGGTCTGAACTTATTGATTTATTTGTAATTATTTTGTTTTCTCCCATCCGGGAGGATGCTAATGATATTGATTTTCATTAGCTGTGCAATAGAAACATGTTTTGGCGATGGAACTGGGTATCGGCTGGCTCGCCAGCGCCGACAGGGCGCCCTGCCGGCAAGGTGACGGGAGGAGGGAAGAAGGGGGAAAGGGCTCAGTGGTCGGCGGTGGAGGGGGCGATCTCGGCCAGCTGCTTGCCCAGTACCAGCCGCGGCGCCGGGTCGGTCTGCAGCGGGATATCCTGCAGCGGGGTGCCCTGCAGGTTGCGGTGGATGATGTTGGCCGCCATCTGGCCGAGGGCCCGATAGCTGCTGATGGTGCCGACGGTGCAGCCGTGCTCGACATAGAGCTCGGCACTGCAGATGGTGGGGATGCCCGCCTCGTTGAGGGCGGCCAGCAGTTCGGGGGCGATGGAGAGCAGGTAGCTGTCGGCGGCGAGAAACACGATGCTCTCTTTGGCGTCGTGCTGCAGCCGCTTGAGCTCGCTGGCCAGCCGCCGCTTGTCCGGCGCGATGCGCCAGGTGGTGAGCTCCCACTGGTAGCGACGGGCTTCGCGCAGCAGCAGCTCGCCGGTCAGCAGGGTGTTCTGCTCGCGCGGGTTGAACGGCAGCAGCATCCCCTTGCCGGCGGGCAGATAGCGGCGGGCGTTGGCGAGCTGCAGCGCCATCGGCACCATGTTGCTGGTGCCGGCCACCATCTGGTTTTCCGTCTTGTCGTCGGACAGGAATCCGGCCCCGACGGGGTCGGACACTATGCTGAAAATCAGCGGCTTGCGGTTGCCCACCAGGCTCTTGACCATGGCCGTGGCGGTGGTACCGAAGCAGTAGATGTAGTCGTAGTCGGCGAGGGAGGGCAGCAGTTGCTGGCGCAGCAGGGTAGCCAGCACGGTTCTGTCCTGATTGGCGTTGAAGGTGACGAAAGTGGGGTGATGACCGAGCCGGTTCAGCTCGTCGCGAAAGCCGCGCTCGGCGTCCGTTTCGCCGCGCCACAGCACCATGGCGATGGTCAGCGCCTGGACGGGCAGGGCGCAGAGCAGACAGCAGCAGATGAGCAGGCGTAGCGGCATGATGATCTCCTCGTCGTGGTTCTGTTGAGCCTAGATCATGGGGAGCAGGGCACGCCGACGGGGATGCAAAAGAGCGCGCCGGCATCAGCCGGCGCGCGCAGTGCAGAGGGGCCCGACTTAGAAGTCGTAGCGGGCCGCCAGCTGGAAGTCATCCTTGACGTTGAGCTTGCCGCTCTCTTTGCTGTCGAGGTTGTTGATGCGGTACTCGCCGATGACGCGCAGGTTCTTGTTGAACTTGTACTGGGCGCCCAGGGTGTAGTAGTCGATGGAGTCATAGTCGGCCTTGCCGTCCTGCTCGACCTTCTGCTTGTTCCACAGCGCCATCAGGCCGAAGCCGTTCTCGAAGTTGTAGCCCAGCGCCCCTTCCCAGCCGGTGTGATCCTTGCCGGTGGCCAGGAAGTCGGTACCGTCCGCATAGCTCAGGGCGGCGTAGACGGCCTTGTTGTCGTACTTGGCGGAGAGCAGCCACAGCTTGGCATCCTCTTCCCCGTTCTTGTCGCGGATCCCCACGTTGTAGGCGGTGCCCAGCGCCAGGTTGAACGGGAAGGTGTAGGCCACGGCGGCGCCGTAGGCGGCATCGCTGTCCTTGCTGGTGGTCTCTTCGGTGTCACCGCCGTCGAACTTGTAGCTGGTGTCTACCTGGAAGCCGTTGAACAGACCGGAGTACTTCAGCACGGATCCGGCACGGTTGGTGGCGAAGGTGTCGGTCTTGGCGCCCAGCGCGTCGTTGCCGTAACCGTCGGAGAGAGAAACGTCGGTCCAGTCAGCCAGGAAGCCAGGGGCCCCTTTCTGGCGACCGAAGGTGATGTTGCCCCAGTCGGCGCCAACACCGGCGAACGCCAGACGGGTGCGCAGGTTGTCGGAGTTCTCGCTGATGGTCTTCTCGCTGTCGTTGATGTACATCTGCACTTCGTACTGGGCCAGCGCCTTCAGTTGGCTGTTGATCTGGCTGTCGACCTTGGCGCCGAAGCGGACGAACTGGTTGGCGCCCTGCTTGTCGCTGTACTCCTGAGTGCCGTTCGGATGGGTGCTGTCGACCCCTTCCTTCTTGTCACCGAAGAACTGGCCGGCGTAGATGCGGCCGTACAGATCCAGGGTGGTGGTGTCATTCTTGTAAACTTCAACGGCGTGAGCCTGGAAGGCCGCGGTGAGAGCCAGTGCCACTACAGTCAGCTTTTTCATCTTAATCCCTTGTGTTGCAAGCTTTGTTGTAAAAGACGGGGGCCATGCTAGGCAGGGGGGATGACAGCGGGGTGACACTCTCGTGAAGTGTCGGTGGCGGTTTGATGTCAAATTGGTGAAAGGGCCGTGTTTTGTGTGACGAACCGCCACTTTTGCGCGCAAAGGTTTGCCCTTGTGGTAGAATGCCGCCCGTTTTCGAGCTCCAAAGGTTGGATATGCGATGAGACGTGAACTGGCAATCGAGTTTTCCCGAGTGACGGAAGCGGCTGCACTGGCTGGCTACAAGTGGCTCGGACGTGGTGATAAGAATATCGCCGATGGGGCGGCCGTTGCGGCCATGCGCCATATCCTCAATCAGATCCAGATCGATGGTGAGATTGTGATCGGCGAGGGTGAAATTGACGAAGCCCCCATGCTCTACATCGGCGAGAAGGTGGGCACGGGCCTGGGCGACGCGGTGGACATCGCGGTCGATCCCATCGAGGGTACCCGCATGACCGCCATGGGTCAGGCCAATGCCCTGGCCGTGCTGGCCGTCGGCGACAAGGGCTCCTTCCTCAAGGCTCCCGACATGTACATGGAGAAGCTGATCGTGGGTCCCAAGGCCAAGGGTGCCATCGACCTCGATGAGGCGCTCGAGCTGAACCTCAAGGCCGTGGCCAAGGCGCTCGGCAAGCCGCTCTCCCGCCTGACCGTGATCACCCTGGCCAAGCCGCGTCACGACAAGGCGATCAAGGAGATGCAGGGGCTGGGTGTGCGGGTGTTCGCCATTCCCGACGGCGACGTGGCTGCCTCCATCCTCACCTGTCTGCCGGACAGCGAAGTGGACATGCTGTATGGCATCGGCGGCGCACCGGAAGGGGTGATCTCGGCGGCGGTGATCCGTGCGCTGGACGGTGACATGCAGGCCCGCTTGGTGCCCCGTCATCAGGTCAAGGGCGACAGCCCGGAAGTGCGTGCGCTGGGCGAGCAGGAAATTGCCCGCTGCGAGGCACTCGGCATCGACGTGAGCAAGGTGCTCAAGCTGGAAGACCTGGCCAAGAATGACAACGTCATCTTCTCGGCCACCGGCATCACCAAGGGTGATCTGCTGGACGGCATCACCAGCGACGGCGTCATGGCGACCACCGAGACCCTGCTGATCCGTGGCAAGTCGCGGACCATCCGCCGCATCAAGTCGATTCACTTCCTGGATCGCAAAGACAGCGTTGTGCGGGACATCATCCTGTAAGCAGGAAGATGGCTGTTGCTGAACGACCAAAGCCCGACGCTGTCGGGCTTTTTGTTGTCTGCTTGCAAGGGGACTATTTCATGGCGGGGCCGGGATAACAGTGAGGAAAATCCCCGCCCTTTGCTAAACTGGTTCGCCCTGCCGAGGAAAGCATCACATGGAATGTCGTCAAGGTTGCGGTGCCTGCTGCATCGCCCCCAGTATCAGCAGTGCCATTCCCGGCATGCCCGACGGCAAACCGGCCGGCGTGCCCTGCGTGCAGCTCGATGCGCGGCTGGGCTGCAAGATCTTCGGCCAGCCCGAGCGGCCGGCGGTGTGCGGCGGCTTTCGTCCCATGCAGGACGTGTGCGGCTATCACCGGGAGGAGGCCATCTGGCTCATCGGTGAACTGGAGCGAATGACGTCCTGAGGCTGACCCTCTCCCTCAGGGAGAGAGTGGTTGCTGGCTCCCCCCTCATCCCCGACCCTTCTCCCGCGAAGGGAGCAGGGAGAGCTACCATTCGGAACAATCCCAATAAAAAGAGGCCGCAACTGCGGCCTCTTTTTATTTCGTGACGAACGGACGTCAGACGTCGGCCAGCTGCAATGCCTGGCGGTAGTACTCGTTGGCCTTGTTGGTGAGGCGGCGCTTGTCCATTACCTGACCGAGGGCGTGGTAGACGGCGGCGTTCGGCGCTTTTGCGACCTCCTGCTCCAGCAGGCGCTGGGCGTCGTCCAGCTGACCGGCCAGCAGGTAGACCTGGGCCAGCGCCGCGTCGACGCCCGGCTGATCCTGGATCTTCTGCAACAGGGTCAGCATCGGCTGGTAGCTGTCGAGCTTGAGCTTGGGCAGACGGGCCAGCAGCTGGGGCGAGACCTGCTTGCGCAGCGCATCCAGCCACAGCTCGGCGGCCTCATTGTCGGCTCCCAGCTGGCGCAGGCGATCGCCATAGGCGGCCAGCAGATCCGGATCCTGGCGCAGCTTGCGCGGCAGCTCCTGCCAGATCGGGCGCAGGGTCTCGAGGGCGCCGCTGGCGGCGTCGAGGCGGCCACGCCAGGCTTGCTGCAGCAGGTCTTCTTCCTGTTTGGGGGTCAGCTTGCCCACCTTGTGCAGCACCGGGATGAGATCGATGAGGGCAGCCCAGTCCTCGCGGGCCAGGTGCACCTGGCGCAGCTGGTCCAGCACCATGGGGTGGCGCGGGTTGAGGGCATAGACGGATTCCAGCATGGCCAGCGCGGTATCGTACTGGCCCTGCTCGATCTGCAGCTGGGTCTGGGTCAGGGTCAGCGCCAGCTCGGCCTTGGGATTCTCTTCCTGCGCCTTTTGCAGGTATTGGTCCCGGCGCACGTCATCGCCACGGGCCTGGGCCGCCTTGGCGGCGCTCAGGTAGTTGAGCAGCGGGGTGTCGCTGTTGCTGGCGCCCTTGAGCATCAGCTTCTCGGCCTGGCTGTAGTGCCCCTCGGCCATGGCCAGGGTGGCGGCCACGGTCTGCTGGTTGGCCTTGCGGCGCCGGCGCGAGCCGTACCAGCCCAGGGTCTTGCGGCGCAGGCCGAATACCCGGCCCAGCAGCCACTCGACGATGAGCAGGGCACCGTAGAACAGCACCGCCAGGATCACCGCGCTGGTGACCGAAGATTCAACCGTGTAGTTGCCCAGCGAGATCAGCACATAGCCCTTGTTGCCGGAGGCCTGCGGGCCGAAGATGAGGCCCGCCACCATGGCGGCCACCAGTACAATCAGACGAATCATGGTGCCCTCCTCAGTTGCTGGCCAGAATGCGCTGCAGGCGCTCGGTCAGCACCTCTTCCAGCATGGCCTGGGTCTTGAAGCGATCCGGGTAGTTGAACTGGATCTGCTCCCCCTTGAGCTTGTCCAGTTCGGACTGCATGTAGTGGGTGGCGCTGTTGTCGGTGTCAAAATACTGGGTCAGCCAGCGCTGGGCCTTGTCCAGGCTGTCGTCATAGAGGGCCTGCTGCTCGCGGTAGACGGCGAGCTGGGCCTGCAGCAGCTTGGTCTTGAGGTTCTCGCGCAGGAAGATCTCCTGCTGCGGGGAGAGCAGGGCCTCCACCGCGCCGTCACGACGGCGGATGGTGATGAAGTTCTCGGTGAATTTGACCCAGTTCTTCTTGAGATTGCTCTCCCACTCGTCCGGGTTGGTGCTGACGGCCTGATCGGGCTCGCTCTTGGCTTCCGGCATGCTGACGGTGGAGAGCGGCAGCAGCTCGATCTGATCGGAGAGGGCGGCCAGCTTCAGGGTCAGCCCTTCGCGGTCGATGCGCGGCATCCCCTTGAGCTGGGCGATGTCTTCGGCCAGCGCCTTGCGGATGGGCATCAGACTGGGATCGTTGAGCGCCTTGATGCGCTCGTCGGCATTGCCGAGCAGAGTGATGGCGGAGACGAGGTCGTGTTCCAGCCACAGCTTGCGACCGGCCATCCGCACCAGGTATTCGGATTCGGCCAGCATCCAGTCGTTGGGGCGCTTGTCGTTGAGATCCAGCACCCGGGTCTGCAACCCCTTGAGCTCGTCCTGCAGCAGTTGCTGCTGCTTGCCGAGGGCGGCCAGCTGCTCGCCATCCTTGCTGTTGCTCTGGTCAAGCTTGTTCATGGCCTCGGCCAGTTGCAGCTTGAGCTGGTTCAGCTCGCCCTGCTGGGCGACGGCACTCTTGTGGCCGTGCAGATAGAGGCCGCCGGTCAGGCCGAGGGCCAGCAGGATGGCGATGCCGCCGACCACAGCACCCGAGCTGCCCTTCTTGTTGTTGGCGACCTTCTGGCCGGGTTGCTTGTTGTCGGCCACGGAGGCCGCGGCACTCGGCTGGACTTCTTGCTGTTCAGTCATTCCATCTTCCTCAGTTCCAGAGCGGCCGTCAGGGCCTGGTTGGATGCACCCTGGGCAATCGTGATATGGGTAAAGCCCGCCGCCGCGGCCATCTCGGCCACCCGCGGGCTGGGCACCACCAGCAGGCGGTCGTGCAGCCAGGGCAGCTGTTGGTCCGGGACCAGTTCCAGCAGCCGTTGCAGCAGTTCACCGCTGGTGACGAGCAGGCTGTCGAGCCCGGCCGCCTGCCAGTGGCAAGTCAATGCGTCCCCGTCCAGTGCGGGGTAGTGGCGCTCATAGGCCGCACAATAGTGCACCAGTGCGCCGCGTGAGGCCAGCGTCCGGGCGATGAGATCCCGGCCGCCATTGCCGCGCAGGATCAGCACCTGCTTGCCGTTCACCTGTTGCAGGCTGGGCAGGGCCAGCAGCCCTTCGCTGCGCGGATCGTCCGGGCTCAAGGCCTGGATGCCCACCTCAGAGAAGGCATCCGCGCTGGCCTGGCCGACTGCAAAGTAGTCAATATTTGGCCAGGTCTGACCAGTTTGCAACAGAAAATGATGAGTGAAATTAACTGCATGCACGCTGACGGCGATGACGATGTCGGCCTGGGGCAGCAGTTCGGGCAGGCGGTGCAGTTCGCTGCCCGCCACGGTTTCCAGCAGCGGGCAGCAGAGCGGTGCGTGGCCGTGCTGGCGCAGCAGCGCCGCCAGCTCGGCGGCCTGGGCGGCCGGGCGCACCACCAGCGGGATCATGCCCGGTAGACCTCGGCCAGGATGACATCGGCACCATCGGCCAGCAGACGCTGGGCCAGGGTGTGACCGAGGGCCTCGCCGTCGGCCAGCGGGCCGCGGATCTCGTCGCGAATGACACGGCTGCCATCCGGGCTGCCCACCAGACCGCGCAGCCACACTTCTTCCCCCTGCACCAGAGCGTAGGCCCCGATAGGGACCTGGCAGCCCCCCTGCAGGGCGCGGTTCATGGCGCGTTCGGTCAGTACCCGGATCCGGGTCTCGGGGTGTTCGAGCGGTGCCAGCAGGGCGTGCAGCTCGTGATCGTCGAGCCGGCACTCGATGCCGACCGCGCCCTGACCGTTGGCGGGCAGGCTCTGCTCCGGCTCGATGAAGGCGGTGATGCGGTGTGCCATCTCCAGCCGTTTCAGGCCGGCGGCGGCGAGGATGATGGCGTCGTATTCACCGGCGTCCAGCTTGGCGAGACGGGTGTTGACGTTGCCGCGCAGGTCGCGGATCACCAGATCCGGGCGTGCCGCGCGCAGCTGGCACTGACGACGCAGGCTGGAGGTGCCGACCACGGCTCCCTGCGGCAGCTCATCAATCTGGCCGAAGCGGTTGGAAACAAAGGCATCGCGCGGATCTTCGCGCTCGCAGATGGTGTGCAGGCCGAGCCCCTCGGGGAACTCCACCGGCACGTCTTTCATGGAGTGCACGGCGATGTCGGCCCGTCCCTCCAGCATGGCGGTTTCCAGCTCCTTGACGAACAACCCCTTGCCGCCCACCTTGGCGAGAGGGGTATCCAGGATCTTGTCACCCTGAGTGCTCATGGGCACCAGCTCGACCTGCAACTCGGGGTACAGGGCTTCCAGCCGGTCTTTGACGAAGTTGGCCTGCCACAGGGCCAAGGGGCTCTTGCGAGTGGCAATTTTCAGGGTTCGGGCTGCCATATCAATCAGTTGTTTCATCTTTAGAAGGAAAACGATCTTACCACCCTTTGCAGGGGCTTTCATGGCGCAGCCCGCAAAAGCGGGCTCAAGCTCAAAAACGGCCGCTGAAAATGATTTTTATTAAGTCTGGCTTGCCGGTTAATTTGTTGAAATTACAGTTCTTTATTGCTTTCCAATGATACTGTTTAGTGACTTGTCATAAATAATCCGGCGATTGTGTGCGGGCTTGTTTACCACCGCTGTTTGCATTGTTAACATGATCACACTTTTTTGACGTCTCCCCGTTTTGGTGCGTCATTTCTTACCTCGGTATAGGCAGGGCATTGCTGGTAAAACTCGACACGCTGGTGGCGCGCTACGACGAACTCAATCGTCTCAAGACGCAACGGGCGCTAGGTCTCATGAGTCGCTACGGGCAGCAGGTTTTTCAGCTGCTACCCGTCATGCTGCACTTCAATCACCCTCTGCTGCCTGGTTACGTGGCGGGGGATGTGCCGCACGGCATCTGGAGTTTTACCGCCAATGACGCACAGCAGGCCTTCATCGAGGATCTGTGCCAGAACGCCAACTGCCTGAACGGCCTCACCACCCATGACAAGTCGATCCAGGGGCTCTACTCCATGGGCAGCACCTCGTCCATCGGCCAGTGCTGCCACTCGGATCTCGACATCTGGGTCTGCCACGTGGCCGGTTTGTCGCAGGAGCGGCTCGAGCTGCTGGATCTCAAGTGCCAGCAACTCTCCAAGTGGGCCGAGCAGCGCGGGGTCGATCTCAACTTCTTCCTGATCCCCGAGGACAAGTTCCGCCAGCGCAACGATGCCCAGATGCAGGGTGAGAGCTGCGGCAGCGCCCAGCACTTGCTGCTGCTCGACGAGTTCTACCGCAGCGCCATGCTGATCGCCGGCAAGCGGTTGCTCTGGTATCTGGTGCCCAGCGAGTATGACGACCACTACGACGACTACGTCAACGGCCTGTTCGCCCACGGCAAGCTGAGCCAGGATGACTGGCTCGATCTCGGTGGCTTCAACCGCATTCCGGCCGAGGAGTACTTCGGCTCTGCCCTCTGGCAGCTCTACAAGGGCATCGACTCCCCCTACAAGGCGGTGCTCAAGTCGGTGTTGATGGAGGCCTACTCCCACGAGTATCCCAACACCCGTCTGCTGTCGGTGACCAGCCGCGACTGGTTCCAGCACAACGAGGGGATGCACTACCGGCTCGACAACTACTGCCTGATGCTGGACAAGGTGACCAACTACCTCAAGTCCATCGGCGACATGCAGCGGCTCGATCTGGTGCGCCGCTGTTTCTATCTGAAGGTGTGTGACGGTCTCAGCCACCCGAAGGAGGAGCACTCCCCGGCCTGGCGCCGCGAGCAGATGACCCAGCTGGTCTCCTACTGGGGCTGGAGTCAGGAGCGGTTGCACCATCTGGATCACCGCCAGGAGTGGAAGGTCGAGGACGTCAAGGTGGCTCACGCCGAACTGCTGGAAGCCCTGATGCAGAGCTACCGCAACCTGATCCAGTTCGCCCGGCGCAACAACATCAGCGAGTCCATCAACCCGGAAGACATCGGCATCCTGTCGCGCAAGCTCTATGCCGCGTTCGAGAGCCTGCCGGGCAAGGTACAGCGCATCAACCTCAAGATTGCGCCGGACTTGAGCGAACCGGATCTCAGCTTCGTGCAGGTGCCGCACGGCCGCTTGAACCGCGCCGGCTGGTATCTCTACAAACATTCGCTGGAGCCGGCTGACATCATCGGTCGGGCGCCGCTCGAATATAACGGCTATATCAGCAAGCTGGTGTCGTGGGCCTACTTCAACGGCCTGCTGACGCCCCAGTCGCGGGTGCACCTGTTCAATCAGGGCTCGGATCTGCACATCGACAACCTGCACCAGTTCTGTCGCGATCTGTCCGGCACCTTCCCGGTCAAGTATCCCCGCGCCACCAACCTGGCCCTCAGCCGGCCGTGCGAAATTCGCCAGCTCTCCATCTTCCTCAACCTGGAGACGGACCCGACCAGTCACTGGGTGGGCCAGGTGATCGAATTCGACGCCAACGCCGCCGACGTCTTCTCGTTCGGCCGCAACCAGGAGTGTCTGGTGGGCTCGGTGGACCTGGTCTATCGCAACTCCTGGAGCGAGATCCGTACCCTGCACTTCCAGGGGGACGAGGCGGTGGTGGATGCTCTCACCACCATCCTCGGCAAGATGCATCAGGATGCCGCCGCCCCCGAGATGATCGAGGTGTTCTGCTACAGCCAGCACTTCCGCTCCCTGGTGCGTACCCGCTTCCAGCAGCTGGTGGCCGAGTGCATCGAGCTGCGTCTGGCTCGCGACAAGCAGCAGCTGGTCAAGACGCTGGCGCTCGGCAAGGAGAAGTACGGCATCTTCTTCGAGCGGCGCGGGGTGTCGGTCAAGAAGCTGGAGAACGCGGTCGACTTCTATCGCCACATCTCCCACAACAAGCTGGATCACCTGCCGCTGCGGCTCGACAAGACCCATAGCCAGCATCTGCCCGGCATCGTCGACGCCTACGCCAGCGAGGGGCTGGTGCAGTTCTTCTTCGATACCCGGGATGCGGGCACCAACATCTATATCCTGGACGAGGCGAACCGGGTGGAGATCTACCAGCACTTCGCCGGCAACAAGGATGAGCTGGTGCAGGGGGTGAACCGCTTCTATACCTCCAGCCACGAGCGCTTCAGCGACGCGGGCCAGTTCAGCAACTTCAACTTGCCCCAGTACTACGAGATAGTGCAGATCAATGGCGAGCTGGAAGTGATCCCCTACCGCAGCCAGGGTCAGCTGCGCGACGGTGGTCAGGGGCGCGAGCTCGGCTCCGCCGCAGGCGCGGGGTAGTGCAGGGGCCGGTCCGGCGTGCGCGCAAGCGCCCCGGTCTCGGCCCCCTGCTGCACAGGATCATCGCTCATATCGAATGAAAACGGCCTGCATCTGCAGGCCGTTTGGCTATCCGCGGTTGGCTCAGCCCGCGAGGCGGGCCAGCAGCCACTGACGGATGTCGTCGAGCTGCGGACGGCAGATTTCGTGGCGCATCGGGTACTCGTGCCACTCGGGGGAGAGTCCGGCCGCCTCCAGCCGGTTCTTGGCGTCCCAGCCCATGGAGAGGCTCACCACGTCGTCATAGATGCCGTGCATGTAGCAGATGGGCAGGCTGCGGGCAGCCTCGCTCATCTCGCCGAGCAGGGCGTCGGGCGCCGCCAGGTAGGTGGACATGCAGAGCAGGCCCGCCAGTTGCTGCGGCAGGCGCAAGGCGGTGAAGGAGGCAATCACTCCCCCCTGGGAGAAGCCGGCCAGCACGATGCGCTCGGGGGCGAAGCCCTCCGCCACCAGCTGCTCGATCAGCGCGGCGATGTGGGCTGCGGACTCCCTGACGTGGGACTCCACGGCGCGATCCGCCGGATTGTCGAAGCTCTTGATGTCGTACCAGCCGCGCATCTTGTAGCCCATATTGATGGTGATGGCGCGCTCCGGCGCATCGGGCAGCAGATGACGCACCGGCAGGTCGGCGGGCAGCGCCAGCGCATCCACCAGTGGGGCGAGGCCGGCGCCGGAATCCCCCAGCCCGTGCAGCCAGATCACCGCGTGACGGGCGCCTTCAGGATGCAGATCGATCACGGCGGGCTGCACCATCATGGGAACTGGACGGGTTCACCCGCCTGGGTGGTGCAGGCCTTGCTCAGCAGCGTCTTGAGCTCGTGACCGAAGCGGTTGTCGATCCAGCTTTCCCCTTGCAGCTCGAAGTGGAAGCCGTTCTCGCGGGTGGCGACCCAGATCTGGTGCAGGGGCTCCTGCTTGTTGATGATGACCTTGGTCTTGTTCTCGAACGACAGGGTCAAGACCCCGCCGGCACGCTCACAGTCAATATCCGGATATCCTGCGTCGACGGTGTCCTCCACATATTGGAAAAAGGCGTCGGTCAGGGCGTGATACTCGTGATCCTTCATCGGTTTATCCTGTTGCTTTTAACAATGTGAGTGCGATTATAGAGGGCCAAAAATTTTTTCGCAGCGAACCATTATGATTACCCAGCTTACCAAGTGTCTGCTTGCCACTCTTCTGTCTATTGGTTTGGCCGCGTGTGGCCTGACGGGACCGCTCTACATGCCGCCCCCCGAGCAGCCCCAGACCCAGAGTACACCGCAAGCACAGACGCCTGCGACCGCCGAGGCTGCCCCAGAGGCCGCGCCGCAATAATTTAGGAAGGAACCGCCCCCTTGGATCACTTTAACTACGACGCTGACGGCCAGCTTCAGGCCGAACACACCTCGCTGCAACAACTTGCCGAGCAGTACGGCACCCCGCTGTACGTCTACTCCCGCGCCACCCTTGAACGCCACTGGCACGCTTTCGACAAGGCGGCGGGCGACATCCCCCATCTCATCTGCTATGCGGTCAAGGCCAACTCCAACCTGGCACTGCTCAACCTGCTGGCGCGCCTTGGCTCTGGCTTTGACATCGTCTCCGGCGGCGAGCTGTCGCGGGTGCTGGCGGCGGGCGGCGATCCGGCCAAGGTGGTCTTCTCCGGGGTGGCCAAGAGCGAAGCCGAGATGCGCCTCGCGCTGGATAAAGAGATCCTCTGTTTCAACCTGGAGTCGGAAGCCGAGCTGGAACGTCTGAACCGGGTGGCGGGCGGCATGGGCAAGAAGGCCCGGGTGTCGGTGCGGGTCAACCCGGACATCGACGCCGGTACTCATCCCTATATCTCCACCGGCCTCAAGCAGAACAAGTTCGGCATTCCCATCGAGCAGGCGCCCGCCATCTACCGCAAGGCGGCGGCCATGGCCAACATCGAGATCGTCGGGGTGGACTGCCATATCGGCTCGCAACTCACTGAATTGAATCCCTTCATGGAGGCGGCCGACAAGCTGCTGCGGCTGATTGACGGCCTGGCGGTGGAAGGCATCCACATTCACCACCTGGATGTAGGCGGGGGCCTTGGGGTCAACTACGGCGCCGAGCAGCCACCCCATCCCAGCGAATATGCCGAGGCGCTCAAGCAGAAGCTGGCGGGCCGGGATCTGACCCTGTTGTTCGAACCGGGCCGCGCCATCGTCGCCAACGCCGGCGTGCTGCTGACCCGGGTGGAGTACCTCAAGCCGGGCGAGACCCGCAACTTCGCGTTGATCGACGCCGGCATGAACGATCTGCTGCGTCCCTCGCTCTACGGCGCCTGGATGAACATCATCGAGGTGGACAGCCGTACGGCCCACGAGCCGGCGCTGTACGACGTGGTCGGCCCGGTTTGCGAGACCGGTGACTTCCTCGGCAAGGAGCGCACCCTGGCGATCGCCGAGGGCTCCCTGCTGGCGGTGCGTTCCGCCGGTGCCTATGGCTTTACCATGTCCTCCAACTACAACACCCGTCCCCGCGCCGCCGAAGTGCTGGTGGACGGAGCGCAGTCGTTCCTCATCAGAGAGCGCGAGCAGTTGGCCGATCTCTGGCGCGGTGAGCATTTACTGCCCTGATTGTTAATGGATTTCTCTAAGCGTTCCTCCAGGTGAGAGCGTGAACAAGGGTACAGGAACGCACGATGTTGATAGATTTTTCCAAGATGCACGGGCTGGGGAACGACTTCATGGTGGTGGATGGCGTCACCCAGAAGGTGTTTTTCAGCAATGAGGTCATCAAGAAGCTGGCGGATCGCCATTTCGGCATCGGCTTCGACCAGCTGCTGCTGGTGGAGCCGCCCTATGATCCCGAGCTCGACTTTCACTACCGCATCTTCAATGCCGATGGCAGCGAGGTGGAGCAGTGCGGCAACGGTGCCCGCTGTTTCGCCCGTTTCGTGCGCCTCAAGGGGCTGATCAACCGGGATCGCATCGCGGTCAGCACGGCGCGCGGCCGCATCGTGCTGCAGCTGGAAGGGGAGAACCAGGTCACGGTCAACATGGGGGTGCCCCAGTTCGAGCCGGGCAAGATCCCGTTCCGGGCCCAGAAGGCGGAAAAAACCTACCTGCTGCGGGCCCAGGAACATACTGTGATGTGCGGGGCCGTCTCCATGGGCAATCCTCACTGCGTCATCGAGGTGCCCTCGGTGGCCGATGCGCCGGTGGCGACCCTGGGTCCCATCATGGAGCGACACGAGCGCTTTCCCGAGCGGGTCAACGTCGGCTTCATGGAGATGGTCAACGCCAGCGAGATCAAGCTGCGGGTGTTCGAACGCGGGGTGGGCGAGACCCTGGCCTGCGGGACCGGCGCCTGCGCGGCCGTGGTGGTGGGCATCAGCCAGGGCAAGCTCAAGGAGCGGGTCACCGTCACTCTGCCGGGGGGAAAGCTGACCATCGCCTGGAAGGGGCCGGGTCAGCCGGTCTACATGACCGGGCCGGCCGAGCACGTATTTGACGGTCAGATAGAGTTATAGGCACGGGCGGGGAGGCCCCCGCTCTGCCAAGCACTAATGTCGGGGCCTTGTGCCCCTTTTTCGGATGGACCAACCAAGTTATGAGCGAACTCAAACGGCAGGAACCACTGGTGGATGAAGCCACAGTGCTGGAGTACCTGGCCCGTTATCCCGAGTTTTTCCAGCGCCACGCGGCCATGCTGGACCGGATCCGCATTCCTCACGAACGCAAGGGCACCGTCTCGCTGGTGGAGCGCCAGCTGGACAGACAGCGCGAGCGCATCGAACAGCTGGAGCAGGAGATCACCGAGCTGATGGGGATCGCCAGCGAGAACGAGCGGATCTTCCGGGTCTATGCCGATCTCTACGGCGAGCTGTACGGCTGTCAGAGCCTGTTCGAGGTGAGCGCGGTGATGGGCAAGGCGTTCGTGCAGCGGCTGCGGCTGACCGGCCTGCGGCTCTGGCTCAGCCCGAAAAAATTCCAGTTGAGCGGCCCCGAGCAGAAGTTCATGGCGGAGGGCCGACAGCTCGAGCAGCTGCTGGGCCAGCGCCTGCCGGGCCAGGATTACTACTTCGGCCGACTCAACCAGAGCGAGAAGCAGGCGCTGTTCGGTCACGACGTGCTGGTCAACTCGGTGGCGCTGATGCGGCTCGGCGATCTCGGCGTACTGGCCTTCGCCAGCTCGGATCCGAGCCACTTCACCCCCCACAACGACACCCTGCTGCTGGGCCAGCTTGGCCGCCTGCTGCAGCTGCGTCTGCCCGAGCTGGCGCGTGGCTAAGACGCCGGCCAGATCTCCCGCCAAGGCGCCGCCAGCCGCCGAGCCTCTGCCGGCCGCGCTGGCCGACGAGCTGGCGGGCTTCATCGAATACCTGCGGGTCGAGCGCCAGCTCAGCCCGCACACCCGCAGCAACTACCAGGCCCATCTGGAAGCCATGACCGCCGAGCTGGTGAAGCTCGGGGTCGACGACTGGGCCCGGCTTGAGGCGAGTCAGGTGCGCAGTCTGGTGACCCGGATGCACAAGGCGGGGCTGGCGCCCCGTTCGCTGGCCACCAAGGTTTCCGCCCTGCGCAGTTTCTGCGACTGGCAGGTGCGCCAGGGGCGACTGGTGGCCAATCCGGCGCGCGGCATCGTCACCCCCAAGCAGGGGCGGCCGCTACCCAAGAACCTGGATGTGGACGAGATGTACCAGCTGCTCAACATCACCGACGAGCAGGATCCGCTGGCGGTGCGGGATCGCGCCATCATGGAGCTGATGTACTCCTCCGGCCTGCGGCTCGCCGAGCTGGTGGGGCTCAATCTGGCGGACGTGAAGCTCGACGAGCGCCAGCTCAGGGTGACCGGCAAGGGCTCGCGGGAGCGGGTGCTGCCGGTGGGGCGGATGGCGGTGGAGTGGCTGCACAAATGGCTCAAGCTGCGCCCCCTGCTGGCCGGCGACGAGCTGGAGGCGCTGTTCGTCTCCAAGCGCAAGCAGCGGCTGTCGGCCCGCTCGGTGCAGGAGCGGCTCGACGGCTGGGGCAACAAGCAGGCGCTCAACGCCCACGTCCATCCCCACAAGCTGCGCCACAGCTTTGCCACCCATATGCTGGAGTCTTCCGGCGATCTGCGGGCGGTGCAGGAGCTGCTGGGTCACGCCGATCTCTCCACCACCCAGATCTACACCCACCTCGACTTCCAGCATCTGGCCAAGGTGTATGACAGCGCCCACCCGCGGGCGAAGCGGGATCCCGCCACTCCGGACGACGAATGAAGAGGGCCGGGCCCGCCCGGCCTCGACAAGAGGAGATACCATGCAGTTCTATCGCCGCTGGCAGCCGGTGGCCGCCATCTCGTTTGATCTTGACGACACCCTCTATGACAACGGCCCGGCCATCGAGCGGGCCGAGCAGTGGATGCTGAGCCACCTGCGCAGCGAATACCTGGCCACCGCCATGCTGGACAAGCCGCGCTGGCAGGCGCTCAAGCACAACCTGCTGCTGGAACAGCCGGCACTGCGCCACGACGTCAGTCTGGCGCGCCGGCACGGCATTCAGGCCGCGCTGATGGCGGGGGGGATGGCACAAGGGTTGGCGGAGCGTGAGGCAGCGTCGGTGTTCGCCGGTTTTCTGGCCGAGCGCTCGAAGATCGAGGTGAGCGATGAGACCCACGCCCTGCTGGCCCGGCTGGCCGAGCGCTACCCGCTGGTGGTCATCACCAACGGCAATCTGGATCTGACCCGGGCTGGGCTCGCGGATTACTTCACCCTGGTCTGCAAGGCTGGCCTCGGCAGCAGGATGAAGCCGGCGCCGGACATGTTCGTAGAGGCGCAGAGGGCCCTCAAGCTGGCGCCCGGCCAGATCCTGCACGTGGGGGATCATCCACAGACGGATGTGCTGGGGGCCCGGCTGCACGGCTTCAAGGCCGCCTGGCTCAACGAGCGCGGCCAGCCCTGGCGAGAGTTGCAACTGCTGCCGGACGTGGAGCTGACGGCGCTGGGCGAGCTGGCCGAACTGCTGCTCTAAGCAGACCCCAACACCCGCCAGTTCCAGCCGACATGCATCCCCTGTCGGCCGCTCATGCACCGCAGGCAGCCGTCATCGTAAGGGTCATGCCGGAGTGGTCACTCGTTGCGGCAGATCAGCCCGCGCAGCTGGTAAGGATCGGGCTGGTTGACCCGGCAGTAGCTGATGCCGGTGGGCAGCGCCTGCTGCAGGGTGATGGCGGTCTCCCGATAGTGGCAGACCAGATAGAAGGGGCGAGGGTTGCGGCGATCCAGACTCCAGTAGTGCAGCGCGTCGCTGTCGCCGTTGTCCGGCTTGAGCTGGGCTCGCTCATCGGGGTCGCCGTCGAACAGGGCCAGGTTGTCCAGCCGGTGGCTGAGGGGCTGGTGTTGTTCCCCCATATCGTTGCGGGTGACGGCCTGCCACCCCGGGCTGGCCCCCAGCAGCTGCTGGCGGGTTTCAATGGTCGCGGGGCAGTCAAATTGCAGGGTGGCGCTCAGGGCCAGTGCGGTCAACAGCATGAAATGCATCTCTGGTAGAAAGCCTGAGCCGCCATGCTACGTCATCGACCGCCAAACAGCGCCATCAGTTTGTCCAGCAGATCCCGTGGTGGGGTGATCTGCTTCATGGCTTCCGCCTCCCGCGCCAGCAGCTCCTGCTGCTCCTGCTGACGGGCGCTCAGCACCTTGTAGAGCGGCTCGAGCAGGGAGCCGCGCTGGGCCACCAGCTCCTGGAACATGGCCTGATTGATGCGATAGGTTTCGACGGTCCCCAGGGCCCGCACCGTGAACGGGCTGGGCTCGCCGGTGAGCAGGCTCAGCTCGCCGAAGAAGTCGCCGGCATTGAGGGTACCGAGCGGCAGCTCGCGCCCTTCCACCTCCACCAGCATCTGGGCATCCCCCTTCACCAGTACGAACAGCCAGCCGGAAACCTCCCCCTGGCTCAGCATCCGATCGCCGTTGACGAAGGGGGCGAACTTGACCTGATCCGCCAGCCGCAGCAACTCCTCCTCCTGCAGCATGGCGAACAGCGGCAGGCGGCGCAGGGTGTCGGTGCGCTCGGCGGTATGCCGCTTGTGGCGCTGATCCTTGTGATCCTGATCCGTGGTCATGAAGACGTTGAAGATGGGCGGGGTGAGGCGCCGGTCGTTGCGGCGCAGAGCGGCATCGATCAGGGTGCGCACCGCCGAGTCGGTGGGATCGTCCACCGCCAGATCGGTGAGCCAGTAGCGCACCGCGTAGCGGGCGATGCCGTTTTCCACGTTCATCAGCAGGCAGTCAGGCTGCGGGCTGGCGGAGACGTGGCGGATGCGGGTCTCTCGCAGGGACTGTTCCACCAGGGCGATGATCTGGGTCGGCAGGGTATCCAGGGTGATGTCGAACCAGACCCAGCGGCGCCACTGCAGGGGGGCGTTCTGCCGCCGTCCGAGCACGGTGAAGCGCTGCTTGAGCAGGTGGCTGTTGGGGATTACCACCGTCTCCCAGTTGCGGGTCTCGATGGTGGTGGCGCGCCAGTTGATCTCCACCACCCGGCCCTGGGTGGTCTCCACCTGCAGCCAGTCACCGATGGCGATGGAGTTGTCGAGCTGGATCGAGACGCCGGCCAGCAGGTTGCCCAGGGTATCCTGCATGGAGAAGGCGATGACGGCGGTGATGACGGCGGAGGTGGTGACGATCTCGCCGAGGGCCATGCCGGAGGCGTAGAGGCGGAACAGGCACCAGCCGATGTAGCCGACCGTGATGACGATGTCGGCGATGATGCGCGGGATGCGGATCTGGCACAGGGGCAGCAGAAACTGGAACAGCAGGATCCCCCAGATTTTCACCAGCACCAGCCCGGCCAGCAGGCTGGAGATCTCCACCAGCCAGCGGTGGGGCAGCGGCAGACGAAACCAGCCCCCCTCGAACTGGATCAGCAGGATCACCACCAGGCTTATCATCACGAAGCCGAGCTCGCTCACCAGCTCCCGCCGACGGCCGGGGCTGCGCAGGAAATGGGTGAAGAGCAAGAACAGGGTCAACAGGGTCCAGAACGGGTGTTCGCCAATCCACAGCAGGGTAGGTAGCGCAACGAGGTTATCGCTAAACATAGCAGCCCCTTATCATTGGTTATTTCCAGCATAGTTGGTTTCAACCCGCTAAATGGGTGCGGGGCGGGGGCAATTTATTTATGCTGGGCGCCGGTCTGACGAGGGAGTGGTACGAGTGCGCACGCTGAACAAGATGGTCTGGATTGCCGGGGCCTGGTTGCTGACGGGCTGTGATCAGCTGGCCGACAAGTATCGGGTCGAGTTTCGCGATGGCTCCTGGCGCGAGATCGCCATCACCCCCTTCGCCGACGAGGCGCGCTGGCGCGAGGGCTGCGCCACCGGCGAGGTGCTGAGCGACATGATGCTGCCGCTCAAGCGCGGCAAGACGGTCAACGGCCGCGAACAGCTCTTGATCGGCGGCGAGCTGTTCGAGCTGGACGACAGCGCCCTCTATCGCAGCAACGGCATGGTGTTTGGCCACACGCCGGATCACATCCAGCGCGGGCTGAAGGGGCTGGAGGTATGCCGAACCCTGCGCCCGGATCGCGGTGCGCTGCCCAAGCTCAAGGCGCGCGGGTTCGGCGACTAGCCGGCGGCGTCAGAGGCCGCTCAGACGGGCCCGGCAGGCGTCGCCAAAGGCCTCGAAGATCTTGATGGAGTGAGGGTTCTCGCTCGCCTTCCACTCCGGGTGCCACTGCACCGCCAGCAGGAAGGGGGAGAGGGTGGGGGCGTGGATCGCCTCGATCAGCCCGTCTTCGGCATGGGCCAGCGGCTCCAGCCCCTTGGCCAGCGTCTTGATCCCCTGGCCGTGCAGCGAGTTGACCGGGATCGACGGCTGTCCCATCAGCTCCGCCAGCCAGCTGCCCGGCACCAGCTCGACCTGATGGCTCTCGCCATACTGATCGTCCACCGGATCGTCAGCGTCTTCCCGATGATCGTCATAACCCGGTTCACTGTAGACCTTCTGGTGGATGTCTCCCCCCAGCGCCACGTTGATCTCCTGCATGCCGCGGCAGATCCCGAGGATCGGCAGGCCGCGGTCGAGGGCGGCGCGCACCAGCGGGATATCGAACAGATCCCTGTCCCTGTCCTGCTGCTTCTCCGGGGTGAGGTTCTCCTGGCCGTAGAGGGCGGGATCGATGTTGGAGCCGGCGCCGCTCAGATAGACGCCATCCGCCAGATCCAGATACTGCGCCAGATCCTCGGTGCCGCAGCAGGTGGGCACCAGCAGCGGCACGCAGCCGCTGATCTCCACCAGCGGCTTGATGTATTTGTGGGTCATCACCTGATAGGCGTGGCCATTGCGGGGCTGGGCGCCCGTGGTCATCAGTACGACGGGTTTACGCGGGGTGTGGGGGCTGCGAGTCATGATTCACCTTGGCTGTCCTTAGCGGTCCTGCGCCTTGGGCAGGCCCTTGCCGTCGTCAGCGGGGCAAGGGCATGCCTCAAGGCATGGTCGTGGGATCGGAGGTGCGTTGCACAGCCAGAATCGTCGGTCAGCCTGGGCAACGACAGCCTGGATCCTGATCCCAGTCTGCCAAGGCCGTTCAATATGTCAAACAAAATGATGCCAATATGTTAAATATATTTTGCGCTCGACTGGCTTGAGTCCCATTTAAAGGGGCCTGTAGCGGAGGAGGGGAGAGGGAAGTGCATTTCTGTGGTGGATATATTAAACATTTCGCACTGACGGCCGGATAGCAAAAGGGGCCCGCAGGCCCCTGGTCGTGTCAGGCGTTCAGGATGAAACGCTCGATCACCTGGGCGACCCCGTCTTCATCGTTGCGCCCCGTGGTGTGCTGGGCCAGCGCCTTGATATCGTCGGTGGCATTGCCCATGGCCACCCCCAGCCCGGCGTACTCGATCATGTGGTGATCGTTGCCCGCATCCCCCACCGCGATGACCTGGGAGGCATCCAGCCCCAGGTGCTCGGCCAGGGCGGCGACGCCGGTCCCCTTGTTGCTCTGCTTGTTCATGAACTCGAGGAAGTAGGGGGCGCTGCGCACCACGGTATAGCGCTGGTAGAGCTCGGCCGGCAGCTTGGCGATGGCGGGGGAGAGCAGCGGCTCGGGATCGATCATCATCACCTTGAGGATCTGCTCGTCGGCGGGCAGGGTGGCGAAGTCCAGCAGCTTGATGGGCATGTCGATGAGGCGGGATTCGTGCTCGGTGTAGGGGCTGACCCTGGGGCTGATGAGCCCCCGGCTCACCGAGAAGCCGTGCACGTTGACGCCCAGCTCGTCGGCCAGGGCGGCGATGGCGCTGGCATCGCTGCCGGTGAGCAGCTGGCTGCGGATGATGCGCTGATCGGCCACCTGCTGCACCAGGGCACCGTTGTAGCAGATGACGTAGTCATCCTGACCGGTTAGGCCGAGTTCCACCAGATAGCGGCTCATCCCCTCCAGCGGCCGGCCCGAGGCCAGCACGACGGTGACGCCCTTGGCGCGGGCGGCGGCAATGGCCGCGTGGGTGCGGGGGGAAATCTGGCCCTGGGAGTTCAACAGGGTGCCATCCATATCCAATGCGATCAGCTTGTACATCTCTCACTATCCTGCGGTCTGGCTGGCCCGCCCGATGGGGCCAATGGGAGGCCGAGTGTAGCGAAATTCGCCGCCCGGATCACGACTGACGGGGCACTCTTGCGTCACTTGTGGGGTTCGTAGGGGGTCAGCTGCAGCTGATCTTCACGGATGGCGAAGTGGATGGGGCCGTGTTCGATGTCGACCCGGTAGTGGTGGTGG
The DNA here is from genome assembly GCF_000014805.1 of Aeromonas hydrophila subsp. hydrophila ATCC 7966. Lineage (NCBI taxonomy): Bacteria > Pseudomonadati > Pseudomonadota > Gammaproteobacteria > Aeromonadales > Aeromonadaceae > Aeromonas > Aeromonas hydrophila. Next base: position 513,450 of record NC_008570.1, read on the forward strand.
GCCATTTCCACCTCGACCCCGGGGAAGGCGTGCTGGGTAGCGATGATGTCCATCTCCGCCATCAGCTTCTGCAGCTCCTCCTGGGCCGCTTCCAGCTGTTCATCCAGCAGCTTGCTCTCCTCGAGGCGCTGGGTCCGGATCAGCTTGATCTTCTGCAGGGTCTGGGGATTGCGCTTGTCGCTTGGCAGTTGCAGCAGCTTGAGCAGCAGGTCCTGCAGCTTGTCTAGCTGCTCCCGGCACTCCTGCTTGCGCTGGCGCAGCGCCTGCTCCTGCTCCTTGTGGGTGAAGTAGCCGCCGAGGATCTGCAGCCGGGTCTGGTTGTGGGCCGAGGCCCCCAGGATCGGCGCCATGATGAGGCGGTTGGCGATGCTGATGCCCCCCAGCAGGTGGCCCTTGCGCATGCCGCTGTCACCCACCTTGAGATCCTGGCCGCTGCGGCTGTAGCAGTGGCTGAGCTGGGTCAGGATGTGGATGTCGCCGCCGGCCTCCAGCTTGGCGTACTGGGCGTAGCTGGCGTGGATCTCCCCCTGGGCGTTGAGGTGGCAGAGGAACTCGTCACTCTGTTCGCTCTTGCGCCCTATGATGCCGTTGCGCACCGTGATGGTGCCGCTCGATTCGATGTAGCCCCCCTCGACGAAGCCGCCGATCACCACGTCGCCGCTGGTCTTTATCTTCATGCCCGGGGTGACGTCGCCCGCCACGATCAGCGCCCCTTCGAAGATGACGTGGCCGTGGCGGATATCCACCTGCTTGACGCTCAGCACGTCGTCCACCTTCATGCCGTTCTTCTCCTGACGCGGCAGGCCGGGGCGGCTGGCCAGCAGCAGATCGGGGTCATCCGGCGAGAGGAAGGTGCCCTCGCCGGCCACCATGGGGCTGTCCTTGCCATGTTTGGCGGGCAGCTCCTGGCCGGTGACGGTGAAACCGGGCACCCCCTGGGTGGCGGGGTGGCGGCGCATCAGCTGGGCGCCGGCCTTGACGGTGAGGATGGTGCCGAGGTCGCGCATGTCGACCCGGCCGTGGTCCAGCTCCTGAGGCTTGAGAATGCGCTCGGCCGGGGTCTCCACCAGTCGCTCGAAACGGGTGTCCTGACCGTTGACGGCGGCCTTGCCCTGCGCCACCGGCAGCCTGAGCAGGGTGCCCGGCGTCGCCTCCTTGGCCGCCAGCACGGCGGCGGCGATGAGCGGCGCCTGCACCCCCTGACTGATCTCGCTGCTCTGGATCGCCTGCTCCAGCTGTTCGCTGGTGAGGTATTTGCCGCCCCAGTCGGCGGTGATCTGGGCGGTGGCGCTCATCCGGTCCTTCTCCACCACCAGCAGGACACTGGCATCGTGGCGCTGGGCGATGGGCACCGGATTGCCGGGCAGGGGGGCGGTCGGGTTGCTGAGCAGGGTGTTGAGCAGGCTGATGGCCTGCTTGATCCCCTCCGTCAACGGTTGATAGCGGCGGCAGTTGGAGGCCAGCAGCAGCGTCTGGATATCGCTCTCCGAGATGGGGTTGGTCAGCCCGGGCACGATGCGCAGGCAGGCGTATTCCATATCGGCTGACAACAGTAACCACTCTTTGCTTAACACCCGGATCCCTTCCTTCGTCCGCATCCCAATTGGAACGGCTGCTTGTTTTCAGTTAATCGGCATTTTGTTAAAAATGCGAATCATCAACATGGTGCTGGTCTGCAGTATCCAGACATTTCTCCTTTTTGGTCAATGAGCTAAGCACAAATGGGTGAACTGGGACGAGGAAATGAAAAGTAACAGGGAGTATGCTGACGGCACCATGAGCCCGTCTGCCAGCCGCTACCGGTTGCCGTCCGGCGGGTGAAGGGAGTGCCCCCGGGCGGATCCGCCACCGTGAGAGGAGTGTCGACCTTGCGTCATTGTCTGCTGCCCCTGGCCCTGACGGGCCTGCTTAGCGCCTGCCAGCCACAGGCATCCACCACGGCCCTCGGCACCCTGGAACGAGACCGGGTGCTGCTGACCGCCACCGCCGGCGAGATCATCCGCGCCCTGCCGGTGGCGGAGGGCAGCCGGGTGGAAGAGGGCACCCTGCTGGCCCGGCTCGATGACCGGCGTCAGCAGGCGGTGCTGGCCCGAGCCAGGGCCCAACAGGCACAGGCGCGGGCCGTCTTGGCCCGGCTGACCAATGGCGAGCGGCCGGAAGACATCGCCGCCGCCCGTGCCAGCCTCGACAAGGCGCAGGCCAACGTCAGGGAGAGCGAGCGCAACTTTGAGCGGATCGACCGGCTGGTGCGCCGCAAGCTGGTGAGCCCTGCGGATCTCGACAAGGCCCGCGCCCAGCGCGACAGCGCCCTGGCCGAGCAGGACGGCGCCCGCCAGCAGCTCGACAAGCTGGCACGGGGTGTGCGGCGCGAAGATATCGACGAAGCGCAGGCCGCCTTGCTGGCCGCCACCGCCGAGGTGGCGCTGGCCGAGCGGGAGCTGGCGGATCTCTCCATCGTTGCCACCCGCAGCGGCCGGCTCGACAGCCTGCCCTATCACCTCGGCGAGCGGGTCGCGGTGGGTGCCGTGCTGGCCGCCATCCAGGCGGACGAGGCGCCTTACGCCCGGGTCTATGTGCCCGAGCCCTCCCTCGCCGGTTACCGGGTCGGCCAGCCGGTGCGGGTGCAGGTGGACGGGGTGGCGGAGCCCTTCACCGGCCGGCTGCGCTGGATCTCGAAAGAGCCCGCCTTTACTCCTTACTACGCCCTCAACGAGCAGGACAGGGCCCGGCTGGTCTATCTGGCCGAGATCGATCTGCCGGCGGGGGCGCAGGATCTGCCGAGCGGCCTGCCGCTGCAGGCCGAACCCGCCGCGCAGGGAGAGGGCCATGAGTGAGCTGGCGATCCGGGCGCTGGGGGTGAGCCGCCGTTTCGGCGATTTTCTGGCGGTGGACGGGCTGGATCTCTGCGTGCCCAAGGGGCAGATCCACGGTTTTCTCGGCCCCAACGGTTGCGGCAAATCCACCACTCTGCGCATGCTGACCGGCCTGCTCACCCCCTCGGCGGGAGAGGTGGAGGTGCTGGGACTGCACATCCCGCGCGAGGCCGAGACCCTGCGCCGGCGGATCGGTTACATGACCCAGAAGTTCTCCCTCTATGACGAGCTGACGGCCTGGGAGAACCTGGAATTCATGGGCCGGATCCACGGCATGGGCGGCACCGTGCTGGCTGCCCGCCTGCACGAGCTGCTGGCCACCTATGAGCTGGCGCCGCTGGCCCGGCAGCGGGCCGGCGCCATGAGCGGCGGCCAGAAGCAGCGGCTGGCGCTGGCGGCGGCGGTGATCCACCGGCCGGCGCTGCTGCTGCTGGACGAACCCACCTCGGCGGTGGATCCGCAGAACCGGCGCGATTTCTGGGAGAAGCTGTTCGATCTGAGCGAAGGGGGTACCACCATACTGGTGACCACCCACTACATGGACGAGGCGGAGCGCTGCCATCAGCTCGCCATCATGGAGGCGGGCCGGGTGCGCGCCCAGGGGGCGCCGCAGGCGCTGATGGATGCCATGAGCACCCGGGTGGTGGAGGTGCTGGCCGCCGATCTGCGGCTGCTCAAACAGCAGCTGGTGCAGCTGGCGCCGGTGCGCTCCGCCGCCCAGCTCGGCCAGCGCTTGCGGGTGCTGGTGGACAAGGAGCTGGCGGAGCCGGTGGCCTGGTTGCAACAGGCCTGTCCGGCGCTGGCCGGGGCTAGTCTGGCGCTGGTCAGACCCAGTCTGGAGGATGTGTTCGTCAGCTGTACCGGTCAGGAGCCGAGGGCATGAACAGTCTGCGACGGCTCTGGGCTATTACCCAGAAAGAACTCAGGCAGCTGGCACGGGACTGGCTGACGTTCGGGATGGTGGTGATGATCCCGACGGGAGTGAGTCGATGAACAGTCTGCGACGGCTCTGGGCCATTACCCAGAAAGAACTCAGACAATTGGCACGGGACAGGCTCACGTTCGGCATGGTGGTGATGATCCCGTTGATCCAGCTGCTGCTGTTCGGTTACGCCATCAACACCGACGTACGGCAGATCCCGGTGGGACTGGTGGAGATGAGCCAGAGCGTGCCGGGCCGGCTGCTGGTGGAGGCGGTGAAGGCGAGCCAGGTGGTGCACATCAAGCAGCAATACGTCGGGGTGCAACAGGCCGAGGCGGCGCTGACCCGGGGCGAGGTGCGCGCCGTGCTGGTGTTGCCCGCCGATCTGAGCCGCCGGCTCAGCGCCGGCGAGACGGCAGGCCAGTGGCTGGTGGATGGCTCGGACACCATGATCGCCGGGGCCCTGCTCGGCCTTCGCAACATGCCGCTCTCCGATCTGAAACCCGACCTAAAGACGGCCCCCCCCACCTTCGAGACCGTGCTCTACTTCAACCCGGCGCGCCGTTCGGCGGTCAACATAGTGCCCGGCCTGCTCGGGGTGATCCTCACCATGACCATGATCATGTTCACCTCAGCGGCCATCGTACGCGAACGGGAGCGCGGCAATCTGGAGCTGCTCATCACCACCCCGGTAGGCTCGATGGAGCTGATGCTGGGCAAGATCCTGCCCTATATCGGGGTAGGGCTGATCCAGGTGGCCATCATCCTCGGGCTCGGCCACTTCATTTTCGACGTGCCCATCAACGGGGCCCTGAGCCAGGTGCTGCTGGCGACCTTGCTGTTCATTGCTGCCAGCCTGACCCTAGGGCTGCTCATATCCACCCTGGCGCAGACCCAGCTGCAGGCGATGCAGATGACGGTGTTTATCCTGCTGCCCTCCATCCTGCTGTCGGGCTTCATGTTCCCCTACGAGGGGATGCCGCTGCCGGCCCAGTGGATTGCCGAGGTGTTGCCGGCCACCCACTTCATGCGGCTGATCCGGGGCATAGTGCTGCGCGGTGGCGAGCTTTCCGAGTTGCTGCCCGACGTGCTCTGGCTGGCGGGGTTCACCCTGCTGGTGTTGACCCTGGCCGCCCATCGCTTCAAGAAGAGTCTGGATTGATGCCCCGCGAGGGGTGAGAACCTTGCTGCTTGCTGCTTGCTGCTTGCTGCTTGCTGCTTGCTGCTTGCTGCTTGCTGTTAGCGGCTGGCGGTGCGGGCCAGGGTGCGGTAGTCGCCGAGCACAGGCAAGCCCTGCAGCTGGCGGCGCAGCATGTCGAGGGCGGCGAAGGCGATGATCCGGCGACCGCTGTCGGGATCCGGGTGGCTGACCTTCAGCGTCTGGCCGTACAGTTGCCCATCGACACAGAGCAGCAGCGGCACGCCGTCCGGGCCTGCGCGGCCTATGGTCAGGCTGAGGGGGGCCGCGGGCGCCGCCAGCTGCGCCAGCTCGCTGGCCAGGGCGTGGCTGAAGCTGGCCGTCAGGGCCGGATGCGGGTGGCACATGGCCAGCAGGGCGCCCCGGCTCTCACCCTCCAGCAGCGTCAGCGGTTTATCCCCCAACAGATCCAGGATCTGCTGCGCCGGCTCCTTATCGCCCCGCCCTACCAGCCAGGGCTCGATGGCGGCGAGCAGCCGCGCCTCGGCGGCGTCCATGTCCGCCGCGCTGGCGCCGTGGCCAATAAGCTTCAGCTCGATGAGCGGCATGGAGGAGCGGTAGCCGAGCTCGATGCCGGCGGGCCAGGGAGCGGCATCCAGCATGTCGCTGAGGGCCGACTCCGAGACGCCGAAGGTATAAAAGCGGCGCAGTTCGGTGTCGGTCTGCGCGCCAGCCAGCGCCTTGAGGCGCGGCATGATCTGCTCGCGCACCATCTGCTTGAATTCGAACGGCACGCCCGGGGTGAAGAAGAGTAGGCTTGGGCCCTGGTGGCCTGTGTGGGTGACCACAAAGCCGCAGGCGGTGCCGACCGGGTTGTCGAGGATCTCGCCCCCCTGCGGCAGCCAGGCCTGTTTGGCGTTGCTGGCTGGCATGGGCCTGCCGCGGCTGGCGTAGCGCGCTTCGATGGTGGCGAGCCAGTCTGGGAACAGGGTGAGCGGCTGGTCGAAGGCTTCGGCCGCCGCCTGGGCGGTGAGATCGTCGGCGGTGGGGCCGAGCCCACCGCACACCAGCACCACCTCGGCACGGCTGGCGCTCTCTGCCAGCACGGTTTTCAAGTCCTTGAGGTTGTCCCCCACGGTGACGCGGCGGCGCACCTGCCAGCCCTGCTCCAGCAGCAGGGCGCTCAGCCAGGCAGCGTTGGTGTCTACCACCAGGCCCGTCACTATCTCGTCTCCGGTGCTGATGATTTCGATGCGCATGGCGGGCTCCTCGGGGCTGACGGCTGGACTGGGGGGCGGCCAACTGGGTGGCCGGGTCGATCAGGGCTTGGTGTGTTCGAAGTAGTAGCTGATGCGGGTGCGCGGGTTGAGGTACTCAAACACCGCCGGCGGCAGCCGTTTGGGATGGATCACCTTGGCGATGGAGAGCTCGGCCTGCTGCAGGTCGATGATGGCCGCCTCCTGGCGCGGGATGCGCGGATCGTACACCAGCACCGAGGGGTAGAGCAGGCGGGAGGCGTTGACCGACATCACCAGCCCCACCTGGCCGTTGGAGAGCTGCACCACGCTGCCGGGCGGGTAGATCCCCATCAGCCGGATCAGCATGCTGAGATACTCCGGATTGAACTGGGCCTTGCGCTGCTTGTAGAGGCCGCTCAGGGCCGAGTAGGGCACCTTGGCCTGCATGTGGCAGAGGTTATCGTACTCGTTGATCAGCGACACAATCTGGGTGAGCGGGTCGAGCTGCCCCTTCTTGAGCCCCTCCGGCCCGCTGCCGTCCAGGTATTCGTGGTGGTGCAGCACTATGCCCTTCGCCTCGGCCGGGAAGTCCTTGGCCAGATTGAGCAGATCCAGCCCGTAGCGCGGGTGCTGGGCCATCAGGTTCTGCTCCGGCTTGGTGAGCGGCTCGGTCTTGCGCAGGATCTGGCTCGGGATCTTCAACTTGCCGATGTCGTGGAACAGGGCCCCCATGCCGACCTGGCGGATCTCGTCGGCTGACATGTTGCACTCCTTGGCCAGCAACATGCTGAGCACGCTGACGTTGAGGGAGTGGAAGTAGAGGTTGTTGCCGTCCTCGCTGTCGGAGACCAGGTGCAACACCATCTCGTCCACCGACAGCAACTGCTCGGTCATGGCGTTGATAAGCTCCTGCGCCTCGCCGATGGCGTTGAGGGGGCGGGACTGGATCTTGCTCATCACGTTGCGCACCTGGGCCAGCGACTGCTGGAACTGCTTCTCGCACTGCTGCAGATCGCGGCGGTACTGCTGCAGCTGCTCGATGCGGCGCTCCTTCTCCAACTGCATTTCGGCCTGACGCTGGGAGGTATCCGGCGCCTCCACCGGCTGGGCCTGGATCTGGTTCAGCGGTTTGGGCGGCGCATCGCTCTTGTCGGGGATGATGGTAACGAGCTTGAGACCGAGCCGGCGAATGAGCTCGATCTCCTCTTCATTCTTGAGTTTGAAGCTGGAAAACAGGAAGGGGTGTTCGCGCCAGCCAAGTGGCAGAGAAACGTAATTGCCGACTTGCAGCCGGTCTACTGAAATCTTGATACCTGTCATTGTCTTGGATGCGAGAGACACACTGAGCCGTATGCTAGTCAAAGGTGGGGGTGAATACAAAAGGTATCTGATGACAGGGTGGGTGCTTTATTATAGGCTTCTGGATGTCCAGACATATTTACCGATGCAGTACAGGGAGTAAGCATGCCGATCAAGATCCCGGATCAGTTACCCGCCGCCGAAGTGCTGGGGCAGGAGAACATCTTCGTGATGACGGAATCCAGGGCCGTCACCCAGAACATCCGCCCGCTGCGGGTGTTGATCCTCAACCTGATGCCCAAGAAGATTGAAACCGAGATCCAGCTGATGCGGATGCTCTCCAACTCGCCGTTGCAGGTGGACGTGGATCTGCTGCGCATCGACGATCGGGAGTCGAAGAACACGCCCCAGGCGCACCTGGAGAACTTCTATCACGACTTCGAACAGGTGCGCGGCAACAACTACGACGGCATGATCATCACGGGGGCGCCGCTCGGGCTGGTAGAGTTCGAGGAGGTGGTCTACTGGCCGCGCATCGTAGAGATCATCGAGTGGTCCCATCAGCACGTGACCTCCACCCTGTTCCTCTGCTGGGCGGTGCAGGCGGCGCTGAAAGCCCTGTACGGCATGGAGAAGCAGACCCACGGCGAGAAGCTGTCCGGGGTCTATCGCCACCACCGGCTCGACGAGCACGAGCCGCTGCTGCGCGGCTTCGACGACGAGTTCGTGGCGCCTCACTCCCGCTATGCGGCGTTCGACGGGGATCTCATCCGCGCCCACACCGATTTGCAGATCTTTGCCGAATCGGCAGAGGCCGGGGTCTATCTGGCGGCCACCAAGGATTGTCGTCAGGTGTTCGTCACCGGTCATCCGGAATACGATGCGCTGACCCTGGATGGCGAATACCAGCGGGATCTGGCGGCCGGGCTTGAGCCCGTCATTCCGGTCAACTACTACCCGGACAACGACCCGACCCGGACCCCGCGCGCCAGCTGGCGCAGCCACGGCCACCTGCTGTTTTCCAACTGGCTCAACTACTACGTCTATCAGCTCACCAGCTATCGCGTCGAGGATATCGGCAAGGTGTTTACCTATCAGCAGAACTCGCCGTCGAGGTAGGGACTGGCTCAGTCGCCCTCGGCCAGCCCGTCGAGCCACTGGCGGTGGCAGGCCAGGGTGAAGGCCTTGGGGCGATGGGCCCGGATGGCGGCCATCGCCTCCTGCTGGGGCTGGCCCAGGCTCATCAGCAGGGCCGCCGCCACCAGCCCGGTGCGGCCGCTGCCGCCCTTGCAGTGGATGACCAGGTGCTTGCCGTCCCGCAGCAATCCGATGAGGTCTGGCAGTGTCTGCTGCCAGGCGGCCTCGAAGGCGGCATCGGGAGCCTGATCGTCCTCGATGGGCAGCTGGAACCAGCGCATGCCGGCGGCCTCGATCTGCTGGCCAAGCCTGCCCAGTTCAAGCCGGGCCAGTTCGGCATCGGTCATCAGGGTCAGCACGCCGTGCGCCCCGGCCAGCTTGAGCTGGCCCAGTGCCAGCGGCAGCGCCACCTGCTGGGTGCCGGGGCAGGGGGTCAGCAGCAGCTGACCATCGACGCGGGGGACTTCCTGGCTCCAGAAGGGGTGAGACGGGTGCATAAAGATCCTTATGACGCCAGCAATGGCGAGGCAAGCCGGGCTTGACCCGGTTTTTGAGTGCGCCAAAGCATAGGGGGCGCGGCCCCGATGTCAATCTGCGTTGTGTTCGGCCCGGTTTACGGGCAGAGTCTAAAAAATTGAGCGGTTCAAGGAGTAAAGATGAGAAACCTGGATCAACTGGATTTGGATATCCTGGCCCATCTGTTTCGCGATGCGGGCATGACCAACAAGGATCTGGCCGCGCTGGTCGGGGTGGCGCCGTCCACCTGTCTGGAACGGGTACGCAAGCTGCAGCAGGACGGGGTGCTCAAGGGCGCCCACTGCGAGGTGGATTACCAGGCCCTCGGCGGTCATATCCAGGCCATGGTGTCGCTGCAGCTGGCCCGCCACAGCCGCCAGATCATCGATGCGTTTCGCGACGCCATCCTGGCCCTGCCCGAGGTGATCAGCCTGTTCCACATGGGTGGCAAGGATGACTTCCTGGTGCATCTGTGTGTCGCCGACACCGAGCACCTGCGCAACTTCGTGTTCGATCACTTCACCTCCCGCGAAGAGGTGGTGCACCTGGAGACCTCGCTGGTGTTCGAGCACAAGTTCAGCCGTTCGCTGCCCTGCTTCCTCAACACCTGATACCTCGTCTGCCTCCTACAAAAAACCCGCCAATCGGCGGGTTTTGTTTTATTGCGCTCAGTTCAGCACGGTGCGGGTATCCGGCGCCGTCCGGTAAAGCCCCTGCTGGTAGGCGAGGCTGCCCCACAGCGCCAGGCCGAGGGCGGCATCCTTCATGGTGGCCGGCTGCGGCGCCGGGGTGAGCGTCTCTGTCGCATCCTCATAGATGAAGCCTTCCGGCGCTCGCTCAGGCTGCAGGATCACTACGTCCTTGCCGCGCATCAGGGCGAAGTTCTTGTCGTACTGCATGATGGCGCGGCCCGGCCAGTCGGCGGGCATGCGGGTCAGATCCTTGCCGAGCATGGGGTAGTCGGCGCTGATCCCCATCAGGGAGAGCAGGGTCGGCGCCATGTCGATCTGGCTGACGATGCGCGGATCCTGTCTCGGCGCTATGCCGTCACCCACTATGACGCCCGGAATGTGGAAGCGGGGGATGGGCACCAGGCTGGCGCCGCTGACCCGGCTGTCGTGATCGGCGATGACCAGGAACAGGGTGTCTTTCCAGTAGTCTGACTGCTTCGCCTTCTTGAAGAACTCGCCGATGGCGTAGTCCGCGTACTTGGCGGCGTTGTTGCGGGTCTGCTTGGGCTGCTCGTAGAGGGCGATGCGATCGTCGGGAAACTCGAACGGATCGTGGTTGCTCGAGCTGAACACCAGGCTGAAGAAAGGCTTGCCCTGCTTGCTGAGTGCCTGGAAGGTCTCGTCGGCCTTGGCCATCAGATCTTCGTCAGAGGCGCCCCAGGAGCCCTCGAACACCGGGTTCTTGAAGTCCTTCTGCTCGACGATGGTGGTGAAGCCGTTGCCGAGGAAGAAGCTGCGCATGTTGTCGAAGTGGCTCTCGCCGCCGTAGATGAAGCTGGTGTCGTAGCCCCGCTGCTTGAGCAGATCGGCGATGGTGAAGAAGTTGGTCTGGCTGCGGCCTAGCTTGACCACGGCCTGGGCCGGGGTCGGCGTGAAGCCGGTCAGCACCGCCTCGATGCCGCGCACCGAGCGGGTACCGGTGGCGTAGAGCTGCTCGAACGCCCAACCCTCTTTCGACAAGGCATCGATGTTCGGGGTGAGCGGCAGGCCGCCGAGGGAGCCGACGAACTGGGCGCCCAGGCTCTCCTGCAGCAGGATCACCAGGTTCTTCGGCTTGCCGCCGTAGCTGGCCTCGTTGAAGGTCTGGCTGGGCAGGGTGTCGGAGCTGAATTCGTGGGATTCACGCCCGCTCTCCTGGCGAACCAGATCCAGAATGCGCTGGCGGGGCAGCTCGCCGTAGAACTGGCTGGCATCCTCCTCGGCCCGCATCTGCTTGATGGCGAAGAACAGGGAGTAGGAGGAGTTGACGGTGAGCGCATTGACCAGCGGATCGCTGGCAAACGCCACCATGGCCGGGTTGAGGGCGCGGTGACCCAGGCTGGAGCGGGCACCGAGAAAACCGATGGCCAGGATCAGCAGGGCGAAGGCGGGCCGCCAGTACCAGCGCGGGAAGCTGATGCCGCGCAGCAAGCGGCCGCTCAGCCACCAGCCGCCCGCCAGCACGGCGCCGCTGAACAGCAGTGCCAGCAGCAGCTCGCCTTTGCGGCCGGCCCACAGCATGGCGAACACCTCTTTGGGATAGATGAGGTATTCGATGTAGAGGCGGTTGGGCCGCACCCCGTACTCGGTCACGAAGGAGGGGGTGGAGATCTCCAGGAAGAGCAGCAGCCAGAGCCCCAGGGTCAGCCAGACCCGGATGAACTGCAGCCAGGCACGGCCCACGGCATGGGGGCCGGCCAGCAGCAGGGTGAACACGGCGGGCACGCCCCACAGCCAGCAGAGGGTGGCGAAGTCGACCCGCAGCCCCTGCAGCAGCATCTCCTGCCAGCCGGCGACGGCGTCGACCCGCTCCAGCTGCCAGAGGCCGAGCGCGAGCCGGCTGATGGAGAGAGAGACTAGCGCGATCAATGAAAAAACGGCGATGGGCCAAAACGGTCCCAGCCATCGTCTGATAGTGGTCATTGTTGTTCCTACAAGCCTGTTTGCACCCGTCCACGGGCGCATTGTTTTTATATTGCAGGGTTATGACAGCGGGCCCGGGGAAAGGTTGCGTGTAGGTGCTGTTTAAAAGGATGTTTTGGCACGATTTATGATTTTTATGTGAGGGCGCGCAGGGATCGAAGACAGCATAAACGGCTGGAAAAACTGTGATCCTGCCGGCAAAGCGGTGCGGGGGGCTTATCTATAATGGCGCCGAATTTTCTCAATCGGAGCCGAAGGGATGCCGGTCTTTATCGATGTGGAATATTTGCAAGGGTGGAGCCTGTTCGTGGTGCTCTCGGACGGTACCACGGGGGCACTGGACCTGACCCCCTGGCGCACCCAGCCGCTGTTCGCGGCGCTGGATTCGGAGCGGCGCTGTGCCCGGGTCTTCATCAATCGCCACCACCAGCTGGAGTGGCCCGCCGGCTGCATCCTGTCGGCCCACGAGGTCTATCACCTGATCAAGCCCATCGACGAGCGGGAAGCGTTCAGCTAACCCCCTGTTTTTGTGAGCCATACCAAGATTCCTGTAACGGGAATGTTTGAGCGTTTGCCTTCCTCACCCAATTTGGGTAAAACCTGCGCAACATTTTGCCAACCCTAGCTTGGCTTCGCCTCTGAGGGCTTGCCGCCACCGCGCCGCAGGCCTTTTTTGCAGCCTGACGGCAAACCTTCCAGCAACTGAATGGTTTGTCGGCCGAAATTAAAAAAACAAAATAAACAAAGAGATAAGGAAAGAGTATGGCTTGTCATATGCGCACCCCGCTGGCCCTGCTGGTGGGCGGTTTCGCCTGTCACGGCGCCGCCGGCCAAGAGCCGGTCCAGCAACTGGAGCCCATGGTGGTGGTCGCCAGTCGCCCCGCCAGCACCCTGGAGGTGACCCTGGATCCCAAGAAACCGGGCTCCCCCATGCCGGCGGCCGATGGCGCCGGTTACCTCAAGAACGTCACCGGCATGAGCATGGTGCGCAAGGGGGGACTGGGTGGCGATCCCGTGCTGCGGGGGATGGGCATGTCCCGCCTCAACGTGCAGATGGATGGCGGCATGCTGGCCGGTGGCTGCGGCGGCCGGATGGACCCGCCCACCGCCTATGTCTTTCCTCAATCTTTTGACCGGATCCGGGTGCTGAAGGGGCCGCAATCCCTCGAACAGGGGGCGACCCTGGCGGGTACCGTGCTGTTCGAGCGGGACAGGCCCGAGTTCACCGCCCCCGGCGTCAAGGCCGAGGCGTCGGCGCTCTATGGCAGCTTCGGGCGCGACGACCAGATGCTAGATGCCACAGTAGGGGCGCCGCAGGGCTATCTGCGCGGCCAGTTCACCCACTCCGACAGCGATGACTATCGCGACGGCCACGGCGACAAGGTGCGCTCTTTCTACCGGCGCGAGAACGGTACCGCCCAGCTTGGCTGGACGCCCAGTGAGCACACCTGGCTCGAACTCACCGCCGAGCGCAGCAACGCCCGCGCCGCCTATGCGGATCGCACCATGGACGGCCCCATGTTCGATCGCGAATCCTTCGGCCTCAAGCTCAGGCAGGAGCAGATCAGCCGCCACTGGCAGCGCAGCGAGCTGACCCTGTGGGACAACGACATCGACCACATCATGGACAACTTCAGCCTGCGCCCGAACAGCGGCATGAAGATGCTCTCCAACCCGGACCGGCGCAACACCGGCGGGCGCTGGGCCAACGACATCGCCCTGCCGGCCGACTGGCTGCTGACCGCTGGGTTCGATGCCAACCGGGATCAACACAGGGCCCGCAGCGGGGTGGACTATGCCAGCCAGCCGCGCCAGCGCACCCTGCGCTTCGAGCAGCAGGGCGGCTTCGCCGAGCTGGGCCGTCAGCAGGGGGCTCACAGCTACAAGGGGGGTTACCGGCAGGACAGGGTCGAGACCACCCGTTACGGCGCGGGGGATCAGACCCTCTACAGCGATACCCTGACCCTGGACAGCGGCTTTGGCCGCTACGAATACCAGTGGTCGCCGGCCTGGTCGAGCTACCTGGCCTGGGGCCAGGCGAAACGGGCGCCGGACTACTGGGAGCGCAGCAAGGACAGCGTGCCCTTCACCCTCAACCCGGAGCGCAGCCGTCAGTGGGATGCGGGGCTGGCCCTGCGCAGCCGCGAACTGGATCTGACCCTCTCCCTTTTTAGCGCCGACATTCAGGACTACCTGCTCTATAACAACAAGTCGAACAAGGTACGCAACATCGACGCCCAGACCCGCGGCGGCGAGCTGGAAGGGCGCTGGCAGTTTGCCGAGCAGTGGCGCCTCGATGGCGGTCTGGCGGTGGTCTACGGAGAAAACCGGAGCGATCACCAGCCGCTGGCCCAGATGCCGCCGCTCGATGGCAAGCTGGCGCTGGGCTGGCAGCCGGCCGAGGCGTGGAACCTGACCCTGCTGGGCCGCGCCGTGGCCGCGCAGGAGCGGGTCGATGTGGGCTCTGGCACGGTAGCCGGGCAGGATCAGGGGGAGACCCCTGGCTTCTTCACCATGAACCTGAGCGCCGCCTGGCAGTTCCAGCCGGGCTGGCAGCTGTCGGCCGGCGTCGACAACCTGTTCGACACCTTCTACTACGAACACCTCTCCAAGTCGGTGCACGCCAGTCAGGCCGGGCTGGGCTACGAGCAGGTGGGGCGGATTCCGGAGCCGGGCCGCGCCTACTGGCTCTCGGTCAGTTACCGCTTCGCCTCGGCCGGCGTGCTCTAGGTCGGCGCGCCAACCGACTGAGCCAGGTAACGTTTTCAGTCACAGACCCGTGCGGGCGGGGCCGCTATCATGGCCCCAGTGTGGCGCTTTGGGCGCCGATACCACCACAGCGGGAACATAACAATGAAACAAGGAACGTTGCGCCATGGCGGCCTTATCGGGGCCGCCCTGTTATTGACGGCTTGCGGCAGCGGAGGCGGGAGCGGCTCCAGCGAGCCCCAGCAGCCCCCGGTCACCAACCCGCCGCCGGCCACCGCCAGCCGCGCCTGCTACGGCAATGATCAGCCGGCCTGCAACCTGCGCACCTATCAGGTGATGGTAGAGTCGTTCGTCGACGGCGACGGCAGCGCCAACTACGGTGTCGGCTATGGCCCCTCCCAGCACAACGGCGATCTGCAGGGGATCATCGACAGCCTGGACCACATCAAGAGCCTCAACGTCAACGCCATCTGGCTGACCCCGGTGTTCGACTCCTGCGCGGGGCAAGGCGGTGACGACAAGCTGGATGCCACCGGCTACTTCGCCTGCGACTTCTTCAACGTGGATCCCAACTTCGGCAGCAACGTCCAGCTCAAGCAGCTGGTGGACGGAGCGCATCAGCGCGGCCTCTACGTCTTCCTCGACGGGGTGTTCGGCCACGTCAACAAGGTGGGGGTGAGCAAGCCTTCTCCCGAAGGACGGCTGCCCGCCCTCAAGAGCGGCGGGGCCGGTTATCCCGGCCAGCTGGTGGATTACAGCCAGCCCCAGAGCCTCGCCTACTTCAAGGAGGTGGCCCGCTACTGGGTCGAGCAGTACGGCATCGACGGCTGGCGCCTCGATCAGGCTTATCAGCTCGGCCTCGACGACTGGCGCGCCATTCGCAGCGAAGTGGAGCGGGCCAGCGCGGCGCGCAAGACAGCCGGCCAGCAGTGGGGCACCCTCGGCTACATGGTGGGCGAGGTGTGGAAGGGCGCCGACGAGATCCGCGCCCAGGCGTATGGGCCGAGCGACAACCCGGCGCTCTCCTCGGCGTTCGACTTCCCGCTGCGCTACGGTCTGGTGCAGGCGCTGGCGGTGGAGGAGTCCGGCAAGGGCGGGCAGGGGGCCAGCGTGCTCGACGCCAGCTGGAACAAGGTGGAGAACTACCCGAACCACGCCATGCCCAACCTGATGCTGGGCAACCACGATCTGGTGCGCTTCGGCGATCTGCTGGAGCGCGGCAACTTCAATCCGGCGGACTACTGGCAGCGTCACAAGGCGGCCTTCAGCTTCCTGGCGGCCCGCTCCGGCCCCATCACCCTCTACTACGGCGAGGAGTTTGGCGACGAGGTGCCGGGCTTTGCCAAGCAGGTGGGGGGCGACTGCGCCGCGCAGGGGCTGTGCGATGATCACGTGGCCCGCAGCGATGGCAAGGTGCCGGGTGCCACCGGCTTTGTGCCGAGCAGCGAGCAGAGCGAGCTGAAACAGTGGCTCAGTCAGCTGCTGGCCCTGCGCGCCGCCCACCCCGCCCTCTATCAGGGGGAGCGGGTCAAGCTGGTAGCCGAGGGCAGCGTCTATGGCGACATCAAGCAGACGGCGGCGGAGCAAGTAGTCTACCTGCTCAACGTCTCAAGCACGCCCCAGAGTTACGCGGTGCCAGTCGGCAAGCTGCGCAGTGCCAGCGCCCTGGTGGATCTGCAGAGCGGCGAGAGCCTGGCCATCGGCGGCAGCAGCGTGACGGTGGATTTGCCGCCGCTGAGCGGCCGCTTCCTGCTGGTGCGCTAAGCAAGGTTGGCAACAAAAAGGGCTCCGTGATGGAGCCCTTTTTCATGGGGGAAGTTACTTCTCGATGCCGCTGCCGAGTTCGTCCTGATGGGGGGCAGCCTGCACGTTGCCATTGCCGTGGCGCCAGCTCTCCAGCCGGTTGTGGACTCCGCGGCGCAGGCTCTTGAAGCTGGTCTCCAGGTAGTCCACCCCCACCAGGATGGAGAGGGTGACGCCGGTGAGCAGCAGCGCCTGGTGCAGCATCTGCATGCCGATGAGGGCGCCGAGGGCGGCCAGCATCCAGACGGTGGCGGCGGAGGTGACCCCCAGTACCTGACCATCCCGGGTCATCATCACCCCGGCGCCGAGAAAGCCGATGCCGGTGATGAGCTGGCCCAGCACCCGCGCCTGATCGGCGCTCTGGGGGCTGACGGCGGCACCGATGGCGAGAAAGCAGTAGGTGCCGAGGATGATGAGCGAGGAGGTGCGGATGCCGACCGGCTTGCCGCGCAGCTGCCGCTCCAGCCCCACCAGGGTGCCGCACACCAGACAGACCAGGATGTTCTCCCAGCCAAGGGGCGCTATGTCCCACCAATCAGTCGTCATCATATCCACCTCTGCTCTCAATGCTTGTTATCCGGCCGCGCTCTGCCCCCGGTTCTCCAGCCGCTGGCGGAAGGCCCGGGCGAGGCGCTCGTAGAGGTCCTTTGCCTCTCTGTCCTCAATATCGCCACGTATCCAGGGATTGTCGATGATTTCCAGCAGCACGCAGTCACGCCCCTGCTGGCGCAGATCGACCCCGAACAGGCCGTTGCCGAGCTGATGGACCGCGCGGCGGGCGGTTTGCAGCACCCGCTCCGGCACCTCGTTGAGCGGCAGTGCCTCGATGCGGCTCATGTCGAGGGGGTGCTTGCGGCGGCGGATGCGGTTGCCGGGCTCGGGGCGGAAACGGCGGCAGGCAAACAGCGGCGAGCCGTCGAGAAAGCCGATGCGCCAGTCGAACTCGGCGGGGATCCGGCTCTGCACCAGCAGCAGGGCGGAGCGGGCCAGCCCCTCATCCAGCAGGCGGGCCAGTTGCTGCTCGTCGCTGGCCATGGCCAGATCGCGCCCCTGCGCCCCGTCGGGCACCTTCACCATCAGCGGCAGGCCGAGCCGCTGCACCAGCTCGTCCACGTGGTGGCGGCCGCGGCGGGTCACCACCATGGTGGGCGGCATGGGCACGCCGCTGCGCACCATCAGCTCGTAGAGGTAGAGCTTGTTGCTGCAGGCGAGGATGGCGCGGGAGCTGTCGATCACCGGCATCTTGAGCTGCTCGGCGCGGCGGGCAAATTCGAAGGTGTAGTGGCCCACCGCGGTTTCGGAGCGCAGCCAGAGGGTGTCGAACTCCGGCAGCCGTTCGATGGCGGACGGCGCCAGGATCTCGGCCCGGATCCCCTGCGCCGCGGCCGCCTGGATGAAGCGCTCCAGCGCCAGCGCATCGCTGCTGGCGCGGCCGTCGTTGGGGTCGACCAGAATGGCGAGCTGATAGAGCGGCGCCGCCTGCTCCTCGTCGCCGGTGCCCACCAGTGCCTGGGCGTGGTGCAGCATCAACTCTTTCTCGCTCGTGCTCAGTTCCAGCGGTGATAGGCTCTGCTGCTGGCGCACCGACCAGCCGTGGCGGCCGCGCTTGAGGGTCAGCTCTTGCAGCGGCAGCTGGCTGAGGCCGTAGTAGTAGCGGGCCAGTCCCGCCAGCTCGCTCTGTTCGCACTGGCCGAAGATGGCGCGCACCCGGATTCGGTCTTCACTCTGCTGGGCCAGCCAGCCCTGCAGCTTGCGCCACAGCTTGGCCGGCGGCTGCTGGGGTTGCAGCTGGCTGATGGCCTGCAGACCCGGCAGGCAGTGGTGGCCGCGGGCCTGGGCCAGCAGCGAGCAGTAGTAGCCGGCACTGAGGTGCTCCAGATTGCGGCAGAGGTTGATGATGCGGGGGCGGCCGCCGGTGGTGGGCACCCCGTGTTGCAGGTAGGTGCGGGCGGTCAGCAGATAATCGGCATGGCAGGGCCAGTCGCCCGGCTCTTCGACGATGACGTAGGTACTCATTTTTTCGGCTCCACAGATGAAACTGCCTTGAACGGCAGGATCCCCAGTGGGCTTCGATGCACCGACAAGCACGACAATGGCGCGAGGGGAAACAAGAGGTTACAGTGCCTAATATGCCGCCTTGGTAACTTGTGATACAAGTCGCATTTTTGGTGATGAAGATAAATAACCGAACAAGGACTCCCCGTGTTGACCGTGCGCGCGGCCCGGACCGATGATCTGGGCGCCATCGTTAAGCTGGAACGCTACTGTTTTCCCCCCGAAGTCGCCTTTGGCCGCAGCCGCTGGCACTATCTGCTGACCCACGCCAAGGGGCGTACCCTGCTGGTGCTGGACCAGCAGGAGCAGCTGATGGGCTACCTCTGTCTGCTGGAGCACAGGGGCTGGGATCGGCTGATCATCCAGACCCTCGCCATTCGCTGGACCATCCGCCGGCAAGGCTGGGCCCGCCGCCTGCTGGAGCAGGTGATCCAGGAAGGCAAAGAGGCCGGCTGGGGGGCGATCCGGCTGGAGGTCGGCGATGCCAATGAAGAGGCGCAGGCCCTCTATCGCGAGCTGGGTTTTCGGCCCAGACAGAAGCTGCTGGACTATTATGGCCACGGTCAGCACGCCCACCGGCTGGTACTGGCGCTGAAGCAGGCCTGAGAGAGGAAGAGGGGATGAGCTGCGACAACTGCCTCGCCACCGCCATCAAGGCCAAGCTGGGGCGCTGCCCGGTCTGCGCCGGCCAGACCTTCGTCATCGGTCTGGTCGGCTGGCTGGTCTGGTGGTGGTGTGGCGCCGACACCTCGGTCAACGCCCTCACCGGCCTGCTGTTCGCGCTGGGGGGATCGGGCCTGTTGCTGCTCCACCTGCTGGTGTTTGTCTGGCGCAGGGCGACCGGACGTGAATTGAGCGATGAATAAATCAGATTGATTTCAAACAGATAAATAACAATAGCGCTGTAGATATGGAGGTTCAGATGATAGCAATGGTAACGGGCGCCTCGTCCGGGTTTGGTGAGTCCATCAGCCGTCAGCTGGTGCAGGCGGGCTACCGGGTGATCGGCACCGGCCGCCGCGGCGAACGGCTGGCGGCGCTGGCCGACGAGCTGGGCGCGCAGTTCCTGCCGCTGGTGTTCGACGTGCAGGACAAGGCGGCCACCCGCGCCGCCATCGATGGGCTGCCGGCCGAGTGGCGCGAGGTGGATCTGCTGGTCAACAACGCCGGGCTGGCGCTGGGGCTGGAGCCGGCCCACAAGGCGGATCTGGAAGACTGGGAGCAGATGATCGCCACCAACATCAGCGGCCTGACCCTGCTCACCCGCCTGCTGCTGCCGGGGATGGTGGCGCGCAATCGCGGCCACGTCATCAACATCGGCTCCATCGCCGGCACCTACCCCTATCCGGGCGGCAACGTCTACGGCGCCACCAAGGCGTTCGTGAAGCAGTTCAGCCTCAACCTGCGTGCCGATCTGGCGGGCACCGCCATCCGCGTCACCAACGTGGAGCCGGGCCTGTGCGGCGGCACCGAGTTCTCCAACGTGCGCTTTCACGGTGACGATGCCAAGGCGGCCACCGTGTATCAGGGCGTGCAGGCGATCCAGCCGGAAGACATCGCCAATACCGTGCTCTGGATCAGCCAGCAGCCGGCCCACGTCAACATCAACAGCATCGAGATCATGCCGGTGGCGCAGACCTTCGGCCCGCTCAATATCAGCCGTCGCTGATGGTTGCAGCTGACGAAATAAAAGAGGCTCCCAAGGGAGCCTCTCTGTTTTGGTGGCCTCTTTACAGGCTCATGATCTTCTTGAACTCCTCCGGCGAGTACTTCTGCTCGGTGCGCTTGGTGAGATCCGTCATCAGCTTGTAGCGCAGCTCTTTGGCCATCTGATAGGTCTGCTCCAGCTGACCATAGGAGTAGTCGGCGGCCAGCCCGATGGCGGTGGCCTTGTCGCTGGCATATGCCTGCTTCAGGCTCTGGTCGAGCAGGGCCACCTCCTGGTAGAGCTTGCTGCTCTCCTTGCTCCAGACGCCGCGCAGCAGCGGCAGGTACTTGTCCGGATCGGCGCTGGCCAGTGCGGTCAGGCTGCGGAACTGCCAGTAGGCGGAATCATCGGAGTAGCTGTCGCTGCCGGTGCGATAGGGCAGGGGGTAGGACTCCAGGGTGTTGTAGAGCGGCACCATCACGGATTCGGCCAGCACGCCGTAGCTCTGCCAGATCAATCCCTGCAGCTCTTTGGGCATCTCCTTGCGCAGCTGGATGACGTGGGATTCGAGCTGCCTGTCGATGCGGATCGGCCGCTCCGCCTTGCCCGCCAGCGGTGTGCCCTCATAGGTGGCGCTCAGCAGCCTGGCCACGTCCGGCACGGCGATGGGGGCATCCGGCTTCATGAACAGTGGATACTGCGCCTGCCGGGTCGGCTGCGGGTGGCTGGCGGTCAGCATCTTCTGGCCGAGCCACTCCCGATCCACGTTGTAGGGGTCGGCGATGACCCCGAACGCCTTGGCGAAGTTGAACTCTTTCGGGTCGGCGTTATCCAGCAGTTTGTGTTCGCGCACGAACTCCAGCAGCTTGGGCGAGTGCAGCACATCGGCGCTGTCGAGATTGACGCCGTGGATGCGCAGACCGTTGGCCACCATGGCGTAGCTGTCGTCCGGCACCCGCACCGCGATCCAGTGGTGGCCGGAGCCTATCTCCATCAGCCAGGCCTCGTTCACATCCGCCAGATAGAGGCTGTTGCCCTCCCCGGCGCCATATTGCTCCACATAGCGGCCGAGCAGTGCAACCCCCTCTTTGGCCGTCTTGGCCTGCGGCAGGATCAGGGTGGGGATGATGGCCTCGATGACCCCCTTCTCGATCAGCGGATCGGCTTTCTGGGCCTTGTCGTTGACCTCGGCGCTGGTGGTGGCCGAGATGGCGACGTTGAATTCGTTGATGCCGCGCTCCTCGTAATACTTGCCGGCCGGGTCGCTGGACGTCGCATCCCAGTCACGAATGGCGGAGTAGGCGAAGAAGGCCTTTGGCATCGGCACTTCCAGCCCGTTGCCCAGTTTCCAGACCTTGCCCTCGTTTTGCTGGGCGGACCGGAAGGCGAGGTACTTGTTCCAGTTGTTGACGCCAAAATCCTCGTTTCTGGCGATCATCACGCTGCCATCGGCACTGGCGCCCTTGCCGACGATGAGGCCGGTACAGGCGTCGGCACTGGTGCCAAGCAGGGTGAGCAGGGTGGCGGAGAGAAGACTCAAGGTGTGTTTTTTCATGGGATTGCCCGAAGCGTAGCTGTGAGTGAAAGCCAGGCGGTGGGATGCAGGTCTGCCGCAGAGCGATCGGCCGCCGATACGCTGCCGGGGGATCGTGCTGCTCATGGTCGATGACGCAAACATTTCATCCATAACACTGCTTGCTGGTCGTTTTGTGCGCCGAAATTGTATGCCTCACCGGTTGTTTGTTTTGTGATCCATGAGTCGTTCCTTTGCTTTGTCTGGTAAAGCGTGAAAAAGGCAGCGATATGCACCAGAAGCTGCCGATTGGGCAGCGCAGCGTCATGATTCTGACGTCGAGATGGCCATGGGGCAGCTCGCGAGCCCGTGCGAGCCGGGATCTGCACCAATCTGGCAAGTTGGCCTGCAACTTGCTGGTTTTATTGCCAATGATGGGGCCTGCCGCCTCATGCCATCGAATCAGCGACCTCGTCATGCCGGATCGGCATGCAGACTGGAGCCCCCATGGATATCAAACCCTACAGCCAGCAGCTTGCCCAGAGCGCCTCCAACAACCGGGCCCTCGCCACCCTCAGCAGTGCCGACAGCGGTCAGGGTGGCGGCTGGGAAGATCTGGTCAACCTCTCCTCCCAGCGGATCACTGGCCAGGCCCAGCAGGCGCTGACCTATGAACACCTGGCCAAGAACAGCAAGCTGCCGCCGGCGCTCGACATCGGCTCCGACAAGGGCGGCGTGATGCAGCAGCTGGTGGACAAGGCGCTCGGCTTTGATCGCAAGAAGTTCAACGAGATAGAAGAGAAGCTCAAGACGATTGCCGACAACAAGCAGCTGAGTGCCGAAGAGCGGGCGGAGCAGAGCAAGCCGCTCAACGAGCAGCGGGACGCCATGTTGCAGGATGCGATGGACCGCCTCACCGGCAAGAAGAGCAGCGCCAAGGAAGAGACCAAGAGCGCCTGAGCGGCGGGATGACTCGAACGGCAATCCATGGTCGGTGGGGGCAATCACTTGCCCCTGTGCAGGCACCATGAGCGGGCTGTCGATGCGATGCAGCACGGGCCGCTCTGCGCTGCCACCACGGCAACAAAAAAGGGAGGGCGGCTGCCACTCCCTTGTTGACCGGACGGCGTCCGGCCGCTGCATCGACTCAGGCCGTCGCTACTTCTTCTCGGGCAGGATGCCGATCCCCACCGCCTGGGTCTGCACGGCCTTGATCTGGTCGCCCTTGGCGATCAGCGCAAACTGGGCCGGGTTGTGTACCTTGAGCACCAGGGTGTGATCCACCCCCTTCACCGTGATGGTCTGCTGCCCCTTGTCGACCGCGATGACGTCGCCATAGAGAGTGACCTTTTTGCCGATCCCGGCGCCCGGCTTCTCACCTGCCTCGGCCTTGCCGGCCGCCACTTCCACGATGCGTTTTCTCACCCCGGCAGTGCCCTTGAGCAGCTCCAGATCCAGCATCTGCAGGTAGCGGAGCGCCACCACGTCGCCCACCTTGAGGTTGGCCAGGTTGGTGACCTGCTCACCGGCGACGATGTCGAACGCCTCGCCGGCGGCATTTTTCAGGCTGACCTTGCGGCTGGCCATATCGATGGCGGTGACCGTGGCCTGGGCCGAGACGGCCTCCACCAGGTTGGCCTTGCCAGGGGCCGTGGCGACTTCGGTCGCCACCTCGGCAGCCTGCGCCAGACAGGTCGAGAGGGAAAGCAAACCGGCAATCCATGCATGCTTGAGTTTCATGTGTCAGACCTTATGAGCAAAAGAGTGAAGAGGGCGGGAGCTGGGCGCTGAGGGTTGCGCACCCGGTTCCCAGAGAGACCATAGCAGAGCGGCACGGAAACAGGGGCGGCGCCGCACGACTTCCTTACGGCGGCCCGCCCCCCGCTGCGCAATCTGATAGCCGGCTCCCGTTTTTTGACCTGCCGGAGCCACAGGCGCACAATTCCCTTGCATGCATTCAACCGAGGGCTCTGCCGTGTACAACTTCCAATATGCCAATCCTACCCGCGTCTGTTTCGGTGAAGGCCAGATCGCCAAGCTGCCCGAACTGATCCCGGCCGGCAGCCGCCTGCTGGTGCTCTACGGCGGCGGCAGCATCAAACAGAACGGGGTCTATGAGCAGTTGACCCAGGCGCTGGCGGGACGGGAGTGGCTGGAGTTTCCCGGCATCGGCGCCAACCCCCAGTACGATCAGCTGATGGAGGCGGTAGCCCTGGTCAAGCGCGAGCGCATCGACTTCCTGCTGGCGGTCGGCGGTGGTTCCGTGGTGGATGGCAGCAAGTTCGTGGCTGCCGCGGCCTGCTTCGAGGGGGCGGATCCCTGGGAGATCCTGCTGCACAAGGCCCCCATCAAGGCAGCACTGCCGCTGGGCTGCGTGCTGACCCTGCCGGCCACCGGCTCGGAGAGCAACCCGGCCGCCGTGGTGAGCCGCGGGGAGGCCAAGCTCTCCTTCATGAACCCATTGGTGCAGCCGGTGTTTGCGGTGCTGGATCCCACGACCACCTACAGCCTGCCGCCGCGCCAGGTAGGCAACGGGGTGGTGGATGCCTTCGTCCACATCATCGAGCAGTACCTCACCTTCCCGGTGGGGGGCGAGGTGCAGGACCGGCTGGCGGAAGGGCTGCTGCAGGTGCTGGTGGACAACGGCCCGCGAGCGCTGGCGGAGCCCACCAACTATCAGGTGCGCGCCAATCTGATGTGGGCGGCCAGCCTGGCGCTCAACGGCCTCATCGGTCGCGGCGTGCCGCAGGACTGGTCCACCCACGCCATCGGTCACCAGCTCACCGCCCTGCACGGGCTGGATCATGCCCAGAGTCTGGCGGTGGTGCTGCCCTCGCTGCTGCGGGAACAATCGGGGCAGAAGCAGGAGAAGCTGGCCCAGTTCGCCGAGCGGGTATGGCACTCCAGCCGCGAGGACAAGGCGCTGCGCATCGAGGAGGCGATTATCCGCACCGAGCAGTTCTTCCAGCAGATGGGGGTGGGCACCCGGCTCGCCGACTACGGCCTGAGCGAGAGCTGCATCCCCGGCATCTGCTCCAACCTCAAGCGTTTCGGGCTGACCGCCCTCGGGGAGCAGCAGGACATAGATCCGGACAAGGTAGCCAGGATCCTGTCCCACGCGCTTTAAGTCAGGGGACTCGCGCCTGGCAATCAGAGTGGCGCGGATCCTCTCTCACCCCCTCTAGGCCTGAGGCCCTTGGCCAAGGGGCGATCCTGACAATAGGTGAAGCAAGGATCCTTTCTCACGTGCTCTGATCATCTGGCTGACGAGCAGAAAAAAAACGCCCCGATCATTGGGGCGTTTTGCATGGTGTCAGCGGGGCAGCGCCGTTTATCCGGCGCTGCGGTCCAGTTCGCGCTCCCGCGCCGCCGCCTTCTGGCGGGCCGGGTGAGTGTTGAGGCGCTGCCAGTAGGCCTGCAGATGCGGGAACTGGGCCAGCTGGCCGCTCTGGGCCAGCAGATCCACCAGGAAGGAGTTCAGGATGTCGGCACCGGTGAGGCGACCCCCCACCAGATATTGGCGGGTTGCCAGTACATCGTTGAGGTAGCCCAGCACCTTGGCGCACTCGGCTTTGGCGTAGTCCGGCAGGAAGCGCATCGGGCTGCCGTCCTTGCGCACGAACATGTCGAGCAGCAGCGGCAGAATGCCGGAGCTCTCGGCGAAGTGGAGCCACTGCAGGTACTCGGCATAGTCGGGGCTATCTTGAGCCGGTGCCAGCCGTTCCGGGGCATGGCGGGCGATCAGGTACTCGGTGATGGCACCGGATTCCGCCAGTACCCGGCCGTCGAACTCGATGACCGGCGACTTGCCGAGGGGGTGGATGGCCTTGAGCTCGGGCGGCGCCAGAAAGGTGGCGGCATCGCGCTGATACGCCTTGATCTCATAGGGCAGGCCCAGCTCTTCGAGCAGCCAGATGATGCGTTGGGAGCGGGATTTGTTCAGGTGGTGCAGGACTATCATGGAAACCTCGACGCAGTGACGGAAGGCGGTGATACGCAGCAGCGCGGTGGCGGGTTCACCGCTGGCCAAAAAAGAGCGGGCTGGATGCCCGCTCCTGCGTTGACTGACTCAGGCCTCCAGCGCCTGATCCAGATCCGCCAGAATGTCCTCGATGGCCTCGATCCCCACCGACAGCCGGATCATCTCAGGTTTCACGCCGGCTTTGGCCTGCTCCGCCTCGCTCAACTGGCGATGGGTGGTGGAGGCGGGGTGGCAGGCCAGCGACTTGGCATCGCCGATGTTGACCAGCCGCTTGAAGATCTTGAGCGCATCGTAGAAGCGCACGCCGGCCTCGTAGCCATCCTTCAGCCCGAACGAGAGGATGGCCGAGGGGCGGCCAGCCATGTATTTCTCCGCCAGCAGGTAGTGGGGGTGACCCGGCAGACCGGCGTAGCTGACCCATGCCACCTTGGGGTGGTGCTTGAGGTGGTGGGCCACCCGCAGGGCGTTGTCCACGTGGCGCTCCATGCGCAGGCTCAGGGTCTCCAGCCCCTGCAGCAGCAGGAAGGCGTTCATCGGCGCCAGTGCGGCGCCGGTATTGCGCAGCGGCACGGTGCGCACCCGGCCGATGAAGGCGGCCGGGCCAAAGGCCTCGGTGTAGACCACCCCGTGATAAGAAGGCTCGGGTTTGGTCAGCTGGGGGAAGCGCTCGGCGTGATCCGCCCAGGGGAACTTGCCCGAGTCGACGATGACGCCACCCAGCGAGTTGCCGTGGCCGCCGACATATTTGGTCAGGCTGTGGACGACGATGTCGGCGCCGTGTTCGATGGGTTTGCACAGCACCGGGGTGGCGACCGTGTTGTCGACGATGAGCGGCACGCCGCGGGCGTGGGCCACCTTGGCGAAGGCCGCCAGATCGACGATGTTGCCGGCCGGGTTGCCTATGCTCTCGCAGTAGACCGCCTTGGTCTTGTCGTCGATGAGGGCGGCGATGGCCTCGGCACTGTCATCCTTGGCGAAGCGCACCTCGACCCCGAAACTCGGCAGCATGTGGGCGAACAATGTGTAGGTGCCGCCATAGAGCTGGGGTGTGGAGACGATGTTGTCACCGGCTGCGGTCAGCGCCTGGATGGCGTAGGTGATGGCGGCGGAACCCGCCGAGACCACCAGGCCGGCGATGCCCCCTTCCAGCGCGGCCATCCGTTGCTCCAGCACATCGTTGGTGGGGTTCATGATGCGGGTGTAGATGTTGCCTGGTACCGCCAGATTGAACAGATCCGCCCCGTGCTGGGCGCTCTCGAACTCGTAGGCCACCGTCTGGTAGATGGGCACGGCAACGGCCTTGGTGGTGGGGTCGCTGGTAAAGCCGTGGTGCAGGGCCAGGGTCGCATCTTTCATCACACACTCCTTGTTGGATGTTGCTGGGTAGCAGTTATAGATGGATAGACGTCCAATCTATCAGGCCCAGCGTCGATGTAAACCACCCAATCCGGCAAAGCAATTGCGCCCGCTGGTGAACTGCGTTCTCCCTTGCGCGATCCGGGCGAGAGGGGCTCAGAGGCGGCGGCGATACTCCCGATCGTCGATCTGGTTCATATCCCACTGCATCAGGCGGTTGAGCTGGCTCATGGGATCCTCGATCAGGGTCAGCGGCCTGGGCAGGATCCGCTTGAAGTAACGGCGCAGGATCTGCTGGATCCGGTTCGGTTTGATGGGGTTGGCATGGCTCATGATGGTGCTCCTCTGCTGTGGTTCTCACGTTCGCCAGCAGTATTGAGCTAAAATGCGGAAGTAAAAACTGATGACTTTCAGCAACAGGATTTCCCCTTTTATGCCCACCAGTCGCCTCTACCAGCAATTCCAACGGCTCGCCCAGCAGCTTGGCTGCGACGAGCGGGAGATCAGCCTCGCCGAGGTAGCGGATCTGCTCTGCTGCACCCCGCGCAACGCTCGCCTGCTGCTGCGCCGCATGCAGGATCAGGGCTGGCTCAGCTGGGCGGCAGAAGCCGGGCGGGGGCGGCGCTCCCGGCTCACCCTGCTCGACAACCAGGAGAGCCTGACCCGGCGCCGGCTGCGGGATCTGCTCAGCCAGGGCCAGCTGGCGCAGGCGGTGCGGCTGGCCGAAGATCGCCTCGATCTGCTCACCCCGCTGCTGATCGAGCAGCTCGGCCAGGCTACCCGGGAAGGGCGCCAGATCCTGCGGGTGCCCTACTACCGGCCGCTGCCGCGCCTGCTGCCCACCGGCCCGCTGCGTCGCTCCGAAATCCACCTGAGCCGCCAGATCTTCAATGGCCTGACTCGGCGAAATGAGGAAAATGGGGAAATCGAGGGGGATCTGGCCCACCACTGGGAGTGTCTGGGCCCCTGCCACTGGCGCTTCTACCTGAGGCCGGCGGTGCGTTTTCACCACGGCCGCGAGCTGGTGGTGGAGGATGTGGTGGAGAGCCTGCTGGCCCTGCGGGATCGCCCGCTGTTTGCCCATCTGGCGCGGCTGGAGAGCCCCTGGCCGCGCACCCTGGATCTTCATCTCGACAGCCCGGATCCTCTGCTGCCCCAGCTGCTGGCCGAGCCGGTGGCGGCCATCCTGCCGCGCGAGCTCAAGGAGGAGGCGGGCTTTGCCCTGCAGCCGGTAGGCACAGGCCCCTACCGGGTGACCGCCAACGACCCGCTGCAACTGTGCCTCGAGGCATTCGACGACTACTTCGGCCTGCGGGCCCTGCTCGACGAGATCGACATCTGGATGCTGCCGGAGCTGGCGGAGCGGCTGGAGAGCCACCTGCAGCTGGGGCGCGACAGCCCCGAACTCGGCACCATGCGCGGCGAGTCCGAGCTGGAATCCGGCTGCTACTTCCTGCTGCAGGACGACAGATCCGCATCCTTGCAGGATCCCGCCCTGCGCCAGTGGCTGGCCGGCCTGCTCAACCCCATCGCCCTGATGGCGCGGGTCGCCCCCGAGCTGCAGCGGGGCTGGACCAGCGCGCTCGGTCTCTTGCCCCACTGGCGCGAGGCGCAGCCGGCCCCGCTGCCGATGCCGGAACAACTGCCGCGCCAGCTGGTGCTGGCCTGCTTCAACCAGCACCTGGAATTCAACGAGTGCGCCAACGCCATGAGCAGCCTGCTGGCAGAGCAGGGGATCCGGCTCGAGGTGCGCACCCTGGATTACGGCCGCTGGGTAAGCGGGGTGGACGAGGATGTGGATCTCTGGCTCGGCACCCTCAACCTGGAGCACGAACACGCCTTCGCCCCCTACGCCTGGTTGCAGGGCACCCCGCTGCTGCGCAAGGTGTGGGGCAGCCAGCAACGTCTGTGGCAGGGGCTGACGCAGTGGCGTGCCAGCGGCGAGGAGCCGGGGCCGCGCGCCCTGCTGGCAAGCGTGCAGCAGCAGGGCTGGTTCGTGCCGCTGTTTCACCACTGGCTGGAGCTGGAGAGCCGGGTCGGCGTGCACGGGGTACGGATGACGGCGCTCGGCTGGTTCGATTTTCGCAGCGCCTGGCTGCGCCCGGAGCTGGCCGTCGGCGGCGGCGATACGACGGGGGAGCTTGAGTCCAAAGGCGGGCCGCGTTAGCCTGAGCGCGGTCCAACGACAAGGAGTCGATATCCATGCTGGAAATGCAGATCCAACCCCGTTTTCAAGAGACAGATGCCCTCGGCCACATCAACAACACGGTGCCGGCGGTCTGGTTTGAATCGGCCCGCGACCCGCTGTTTCGCATCTTCTCCCCCGAGCTGGATGTGCACAACTGGCATCTGATCATCGCGGGCTACACGGTGCAGTTCAAACGGGAGCTGTTCTACGGCCAGCAGGTATTGATCAAAACCGGGGTCCGCCGCATCGGCTCCAGCTCCTTCACGCTCTGGCAGGAAGCCTGGCAGGGGGACGAGCTGGCGGTGACCGCCGAAACCACCCTGATCCATTTTGACTACCAGTCCCGCCAGTCCATTCCCCTGAGCGATCGCCACCGGGAGGGGCTGCGGGCCTGGCTGATAGAAAGCTAACCTTGGCCCACCGGCCAATCACAGGACACTTATGCGCAATACCGTGATCGCCCTGAGCCTCGGCTTGGGACTGGGGCTCTGCTCCCTGCCTTCCGTGGCGGCCTCCCTCGCCGAGCAGTTCTCCCTGATGGAAAAGGGGGCCGAGAGCGCCCTCGATACCCGTCTGTTCAGCCACGACGGCGTCGACATCAAGGCCTGGGTGGATGGTGCTCCCGTCATCATCGCCGTGCCCATCATGAACGAGCAGGGCAAGCTGGAAGGGGAGAGCCGCTACTACTTCAAGGGCGGCAAGCTGTTCGGGGTGAAGGAGCCCGCCGCCCAGTTCGCCTTTGACGACGGCGGCAAGCTGACCCAGTGGCTGGACGAGAAGGGGCAGCCCGCCGAGTTCGTCAGCAAGATGAGCATGCAGCAGCGGGAAGTCTGGCTTACCAAACGGGCGGCCGAGCTGGGCAAACTGTTTGCCCAGAGCCCGGCCGAACAGAAGGCGGCCAAGGGGGGCGTCAAGCTCAAGGGAGCGGAGCTCGCCCACTGGCTCTGCAACGGCAAGCTGATGGCACTGGCCGGGGGCGACAAGGTGACCTTCGAGCAGGCCAAGCTCAAGACCCGCGCCGAGGGTATCGAGGGGGAAGTCTCCCTGCGCCAGGAGAAGGGGTGGCAGGATCTGAGCCTCAAGTGCGAGGTGCAGGGATCCCAGGTGACCCGCCTTACCTGGCAGCCGCTGCCGGGTGCCAACAAGCCGCAGTAAGCGCGGCAGTATCAAAGCAAGGGGCCCAGATATGGGCCCCTTTTTATTTTGGTTATTGTGGCGGTTACTCGCCCAGCCTGAGCCGGGTGAGGGCCTCCACCCGCCGCCATTGGTCGGGCTCGAACCAGCGCGCCAGGATCTCCGGTTGCTGTTCGGCCCGCCGCTCGGCGGGCAGGGGCTTGCTCTCGGCCAGATAGCCGGCCAGCTGCTGCTCGAACCCCTGCTGACTCTCCGCCAGCTGGTGCAGCCGGTCCGCCGCCTCCGGCCCCAGCTGCTCGCGCAGCACGGCGTCACGCTCGGCCGCCGGCAGCCGCTCCAGACTCTGCAGGTCGCCGAGCAGGCGGCTGTTGGCCTCCGCCTCCCGAAACCACTGGGGCTGCTCCGCTAGCCAGAGCTCAAGCTCGCTCGCCAGCAGCGGCTTGTCGGCATCGCCAGCCTCCGCCAGCGCCTTGCGGCGCAGGGTCCACTGCTCCATCAGCCGATCTTCGGCAAACAGCTGCTCCTGCTCGGCCGGGGTGAAGCTCTGCTGGCGCAACTGCTCGCGCTCGTCGAACAGCACCTGCAGGCTGGCCAGGCCCGGATCGGTCGGTACCGTCAGGCTGCCCTCGGCGGCGAGAAAGGCTTCATAGCGGGCCTGCAGCGAGCTCTCATCGGGCGAGGAGGCCGCTTGCCGGGCCAGGGGGGAGCTCGGCCCGGCCTCGTCCACCGGGGGAGTGGCTGGGGTGGAGTTCGGGGCGGGCCACAGCTGCCAGCCGCCCAGCAGCAGGGCCGCACCCAGCGGAGCGGCCATCAGCCATGCCTTGTTCATAACCCCAGTCTCTGCAGGCGGTTGGCGTGCTGGCGATAGAGGCTGATCGGGTCGGTCTCGAACAGGTGGCGAATGCCGAACGACTGGTTCACCTCGTCCAGGTGGTTCATCCGGTAGTCGGTGCCGATCACCTTGCCGAGGTGGCTGCTGCATACTCCGACCAGGCCGTCGTTGGGCTCCTTGAAGAAGCTGCCGGTCAGCGCCAGCGCCGGATCCACCGGATCCAGGATGTTTGTCATGGTGCCGCGCCCGCTCCAGGAGAAGTAGTAGACCCCGTTGGCGGCCTGCATGGGCCCTTCACCGCAGTACTGGTTGGGCAGCCCCTCCGGGTAGCGCTGGTTGAAGCGCTGGGCGCCGGCGCTGGTGAGGGCGTCGAGGGCGGCGAGGGGATCCTGCGGCAGCTGGCTACCGCCGGAGAGCAGCGAGATGACCCCGGACAGGGCGGAGGCGGCGGCCACCGCCAGCTTCTCGGCCACCGAGCCTGGTGCCACGTTGGCGCGCACCAGATCGGCGATCTCCGAGCCGTAGTTGACCCCGCCCACACTGGTGGCGGAGGCGACCAGCTCAGGGGCGACCGAGGCGACATAGCGAATGGTGGGGCCGCCGTGGGAGTGGCCGATGAGGTTCACCTTCTCCGCCCCGGTGATGGCGAGCACCTGCTGCACCTGCTTGAGCAGCTGCTCACCGCGCAGTTCCGAGCTCTGGGTGGCGGAGACCTGGGCCACGTAGACCCTGGCGCCATCCCGGGTCAGCGCCTGGGGGATGCCGTAGAAGTAGTCGACCCCGAGCAGCTTGTCGAAGCCGAACAGACCGTGCACCAGCACTATGGGGTAGCGGGTCTGGGTATAACCTGCCGCCTGGCCCAACATGGGCAGGGCGCACAGCAGCACCAATAGCCATTTTTTCATCTTGTCCATCCTTGTGAATAAGGTTGCCGCAGCGGCAACCACCGGCCTCATGCCAGTACCGACCAGCATGATGGAGCGGGACATTTGCATCTGTGCAAATGATCACCAAACAGACAGATTCAAAAAAGCCCTACCCATATGGGCAGGGCTGTTGGCGGTGCCGGCACAACTATCCCTTGTGTTCGCCGCTCACATAAGTTAAATAATAATTATTATCATTTGTGGTGTTGAGGATCATGGCGGCGAGCTGGGTAAGAGGATGGGTGGGGACGGAGGAGAGCGACAGCAGCATGGTGCACTGGAAGGTGCAGACCATGAGCGGCAATCGCCACTTCGATGCCGGTGAGCACGGCAAGGCGCTCTCCTGCTATCAGCAGGCGCTGTGGCTGGCCCGCCAGCAGTTTACCGGCTGGCACGACGTGGATGAGGCGGTCGCCGCGCTGGTGGTGGCCCACCACAATCTGGCGGATCTGCTGGTCGCCATGGCGCGGCCGGAGCGGGCTGCCGACCTGCTGTGCCACATCCACGACTGCCTGCTTGCCACCAGCCAGTCGCCGGCCAGCCCAGATCCTCTGCGAGATGCGGCCCTGCGCCACACCCGCAGCACCCATGCCGAGCTGCTCGCCTTCCTGCGCAAACACGGCAACCACGACGGCATCCGCCGCTGCCTCGGCCAGTGCCTGTGCCAGACCGAGTCCGCCCGCCAACTGCATTAATCACAATAAACAGAGGTGACCATGAGCCATACCCTGCCAGCCCTTGCCTATGCCTATGACGCGCTGGAACCCCACATCGATGCGCTGACCATGGAGATCCATCACAGCCGTCACCATCAGACCTATATCAACAACCTCAATGCCGCCCTGGCCGATCTCCCCGAGCTGGCGGCGCTGCCGGTGGAGGAGCTGCTTGCCCGCTTCGACAGCCTGCCTGGCAAGGTGCAGGGGGCGGTGCGCAATCACGGCGGCGGTCATGCCAACCACAGCCTGTTCTGGCAGGTGATGAGTCCGCAGGGGGGTGGCGAGCCGGGCGGCGAGCTGGCCGCGGCGATCCTGCGGGACCTAGGCGGACTGGAGGCCTTCAAACAGGCCTTTACCCAGGCGGCGCTGAGCCGTTTTGGCAGCGGCTGGGCCTGGCTGGTGGTCGATCGGAGCGGCAAGCTGCAGGTAGTGAGCAGCGCCAACCAAGACAGCCCCCTGCAGGATGGGCAGGTGCCCATCTTGGGGCTGGATGTGTGGGAGCACGCCTATTACCTGAAGTACCAGAACAAGCGTCCCGACTACATAGCCGCGTTTTACAACGTTATCGACTGGAGCGAGGTAGCGCGGCGTTACGTGGCGGCGCTGGCCTGATCGCCGGAAATACCGAGCCCAATGAAAGAGACCCGCCTGTTGGCGGGTCTCTGCTATTGAGGGGTCAGCGCACTGCTGGTTGGCGGCGCCGCACTGGCGGCAGCCGGGTTATCCACGGGCGTAACTTCGCTCGGCACGGCTGTATTGGTGGCTGGGATGTTGCCGGCTGGCGTTGCCGCACTGGCGGCAGCCGGGTTATCCACGGGCGCTGCCTCGTTTGGCACGGCGGCGCTGGTGGCCACGGCACCGCTGGTTGCCGCCGCCGCACTGGTGGCGGTTGCAGCGCTCACTGCCGCTGCCGGCTTGGCTTTCGGCTTATGAGGGGGCGGTGCAATGGGCAGGCAGGGCTGGCTTGCCCCTATGGTGCTCAACGCCTGGCAGGGGACCGGGCCGCCGATGACGATGGGCTCGCCGAGGAACTTGGGACCCTTGTCCAGCACATAGAGGTCGAGCAGCCCCATCAGGCGGGCGAACACCTCGCGCACCCGGGTCTTGATGCCCTGATAGGCGCTGGGATCCACGGCGTTGAAGCCGACCGCCTCGATGCCGAAATGGCGGGCGATGAAGATGGCGCGCTCGTTGTGAAAGGCCTGCGAGACCACGGTGAAGTGGGCCTGACCGAACACCTCCTTGGCCCGCACGATGGAGTCCAGAGTCCGAAAGCCGGCGTAGTCGCTGTAGATGGCGTTGGCCGGGATGCCGGCCTGGATCAGGGCCCGCCGCATCTGGCGCGGCTCGTTGTACTGCACGGTGGCGTTGTCGCCGGAGACCAGGATGTAGTCCACCTTGCCGTTGTTGTAGAGCTCGGCGGCGGCCTTGATCCGGTACTTGAAGTAGTGGTTCGGGCTGCCGCCAATCAGGTACTTGGAGGTGCCGAGCACCAGGGCGACCCGGTTGTAGGGCACCGCATTGACGTCGTCGTAGGTGTAGTGACGGGCGTCCGAGACGGTCCACTCGCTGTAGCCCAGCAGTGTGGCGACGGAGGCCAGCAACAGGCAGAGGCAGGCGAGCAGGATCTTGGCAAACTTCTTCATGCGCGGTGCGGTTCGGGTCTGAAGTAAGAGGTGACAGAGGGTCATTCTATTACAAGTTGCCGCCGTACGTCAGGCTTGATGACCGCCGAAGACGTCACTCGGGCAGAGGTTGTCGCAGGGAGAGGTCGGCTAACTGCTTGATCCTGAGCCGATTAAAATCGTTCATAAGCAGGGGCGGCCATGGCCGCCCCTTGTCATAGCCGTCTCGTCCTCAGTGGGAGGAGTCGTTGGCCTTGCACTCGTCGGAGTCCTTGTTGGCTTCCCACCAGGGCAGCAGCTCGCGGCCGAGCCACTGCTGGTAGGCCTCGCTGTCATTGGCAATCAGCTGGTCCAGCTCGGCTTCGAAGGTGCTCATGGCCTGCTGCTGATCCGGGTTGCGCAGGGCCTGGGCCATGGCCAGCCAGCTGGCGCCGCGACCGGTTTCGTTCAGGAAGCGGTGCACCGTGTAGGACCAGGAGTAGACCATCTCGCCACCCTTGTCGTAATCCAGGTGCAGGATGTCGGCCAAGGCCGGACGATCACTGGCAGGACGGCCGGCGACGTTGTCCAGACCGCGGGCGAAGCACTGGCCGTGGGCGATGAACTCCGCCAGCCCTTCCGACCACCAGGTGGTGCGGTTGAGCGGGTAGTGGCCGAAGCTGCCGTACTGGTTGAAGCGGCCGTCCAGGTAGTGCACATACTCGTGGCGCAGGTTCCACACCTGGAACGCTGGGCGCTTCCACTCCGCCTCGTAGGCGAAGAAGCGGGCCTGGTTGCCGGGGCGAGCCGGATCCCCTTCGAGGTAGATGCCGCCGTTGTCGGTGGAGACGCCGCCGAACAGAGCACTGCCATAGCGTTTCCAGTCGGCGGAGGAGTTGAAGACCACCAGTTCCAGCGCCTCGTTGTGATCGTCCGCCACCGGCTGCCAGCCGGTCTCCATCTGTTGATGGAACTGCTGCTCTTCGGCACCCAGTTCACGGCAGATCCCTTCGGCCTGATCCATGGTCAGGTCCTGGGCCCGCAGGCGCAGGGTCGGCGAGCAGGTGTGCTCGAACGGCAGCACGTCCTCCACCCGGACAGGGGTGCAGAGCCCGGCGAAGTCACCGCTGATGCAGGCCTCGCTGGTGCGGTCCGTGTAGGTCAGGTAGTAGGTGGAGAGGGTCAGTGACATGTCTTCCAGCAGATCCTGACTCTGCTGGCCACCGGGGATCAGGTTGTGGTGGCGAACCAGTGCGATGACGGAGTCATCCAACAGTTTGCGATAGCCGTCGAGCTCGTCCGGGCGGGTATAGCGGGCGACCCGGTAGAGGCGGGTGTAGGCATCCAGCACGTTGTTGAGCAGGAACAGATCGGCGCCATCCCGTCCCTTCCACAACGCGAGTTCGCTCATGCCGAGGGCGTGCAGCTGCTTGCGCAGCTCACCGTCCTGTTGGCGGAAGTCGTTGGCGAAGGGGTCGCTGTAGTCGCTGGCGAAGTCGAGGAAGTTGAGCAGATCGAACAGGCCGGTTGCCCAGGCGTGCTGACCGTTGATCTCGCTGGCATGGCGGGTGCTGTAGGCCAGCATCTGGTTGAACTCGCCGAGCAGGGTGCCAAAGCGGCTCTGCACTGCTGGGCTCTTGAACTGACCGTGCAGGGCGATGCTCCAGGCACCCATGACTGCACCAACCTCGTCGCTGGCCTGCTCCGGGAAGAGCAGCGGATGGGCGCCCAGCGCCGTCAACGCCTCGGCCAGCGCCTCGGCGGCGGCCGGGCCGTCTTCCTTGTGCTTGCCGTAGTTGTGGTAGTTGTGGGCACGCACGTATTCCAGCAGCAGCTTCATGGCTGGATGGGCCGGCTGATTGGCCGCCAGCAGGCTCTGGATGCCGCGCGACACGGCCAGCAGCTTGGTGTCATCGTGACCATAGTTCTCCTGCCAGACCGGCGCAGGCTGGCCACTGGCATCCTGCACTATCTTGGCCGCTTCGGCGTCCAGCAGCTCGGTGCCCGGCAGATCTGGCTCGGAACAGGCGCGGCCGTCGGCACGGCGACAGTCGAGCTGCTCTTCCTTGCTGGCCAGCACGATGGGGTGGTTGAGCACCCGGCTCTCCTGCCACTCGGTTGTTTCCGGCAGGGTCTGCCATTCGCTGCCCCCCACCGGGTATTGATAGCCGGTGTCCTTCAAGACCACCTGCACTTCGCTGCCGGCGGGCAGGGTCTGGCGGCACACCCGGTAGCTGATGGTCTTGTCCCCTTCCTGACGGGTCTGGGGTTCATCGCACTCTTGCTGGGTCTTGGCTTGTTCCAGCAACCAGGTGTACTGGCGCCAGACGTGCAGCTCGCTCACCTGCTTGGCGGCCTGGCTGCCCACGATGGGCTGCAGGCGGAAGAAGATCTGCTCGAGGCGGCCATCCCGTTCATTGGGGGTCTCTTCCAGCACCTTCAACTGCTGCCAGTTTTGCGGCTGGTACTGCCATGCCTGCTCGGCGCAGCGGCCTTCGGCGTTGAGCTCGCAGCGATCCAGTTCCTGCTCGCTGTGACCCAGGATGACCCGCTCCGCCAGCGGCAGACGATCCTGACGCGGCGCGGTCGGGGTGCCTGCCAGTGGCTCCCAGCGGCCCTGCTTCATGCCGTAGCCATAGTCATAGCTGCTGGCCGGAACGGCCTTGCCAGCCGGCACCACCTCTTCACAGCTGAGGTAGCGGATCTGCCAGCCCAGCTCGATCTTGAGCTGCGGCTCGCCGCACTGCTGTTCTGCCAGCGCAGCCAGGTTGGCATCGCTCCAGTCGAAGCGGCGATACACCCTCAGCTGCTGATAGGGGGCGCCGCCGCTGCGGGCGCTCAGCTCGTAGGTCACTTCGGTGAGACGATCTCCCAGCTGACGGCTGGATTCACCTTTGAGTTGATACTGTTGCCAGTCGGAGGGGGAGTAGTTGGCCAGCGCCGAAGTGGCAAACAGGCCCGGTGCTGCCAGCAGCAGCAACCTGGTACCCAGATTGTTCATTTTTATCCCTTTGCTTGATTGTCTGCGTGATTGACGCGTGCAATCTAGTCAGCCCCAAAGGGATATCAACCCACCAATCAGGCCATATAAATCATTTATTTAGATTAAATCAAAACAAAGTGAGCCCCATTGGGGGCCTGGTTGATAGCAAGGACTCATCTGCCATCTGGGGGGGATCTCAGTCTGAGGCCGGCAACTGTGATCAACGTCTCGTTTGAGGTTCTTTTGCCAAGCGGGAATGCGACAGTAGCAAGCTGGGTAGCAAGCAGGGAAAGTGCTGATCTGCCTGCGTAGAAAGCCGAGTATCGCAGTGAGTATCGTAGTGAAAAGCCGCCGGGCGGCAGTTGGCATGGCAACCGAGGAAAACGGGAGGGGGATTGGTGGATGGAGAGCAGTGATTAACGATGCAACCTAGGGGAGGCTGTGGGGGCTCATCCTGCAAAAGGCGAACAGATCCGCCCGAGGTAATGAACAACCCCGGGCAGATGGCAGGAACGACCCGATCAGAGGTAGCTGACGGTGACGATGGCCATGTTGCTGCTGCCGGCAGACAGCTTGTACTGCATGGTGCTGCTGATGGTATTGAGGCTGCCGGCTTGCTGCAGGCTGGCCAGATCCAGGGTCTGGCGCTGGGTGCCGGAATAGCAGGTCACGCTGTTGTCGGCGAAGTCGCAGGGGGCTTCGTAGATAGTGCCGGTGAAGGTGATGGTGCCGTCGGCAGCGGAGGCAGTGGCAGGCAGCAAGGCAGCACCCAGCAGCATGGCTGCCGCAGCAGAAGAAGCGAAACGGATGGCGCTGTTGCGAACGGAAGCGGTGGAAGTGTTCATTTTTATGTCCTTTTCGTCACATGTCGTTGTACGAAAAGGGCAACGCAATCAAAGAGAATGACACAGATACAACTGATGACATCGCTCTTCTCAGATGGCAGCTCCGCTGTCTTAGGTTATGAACCCTTAGACCGGTGGCTTTGCGTCCCGACCTTTCGACCGGTTTGCCCTTTACTCTATGTTTAGATGATAACACCCCACTTTGAGAAATCAATCGCCATAAAAAAGTGTGGGATATCAGTCACAAATAAAATTTTATATATGACCGTGACAGGAAATATATGGTCTGGCCCATATTAGGCGGTATATATCCAATCTTGTTCATCACTATTGACTACTGGTTTTCGACGAAGCCTTATTCTGTGGTGAACATACATGACTAGCATCTGGTGAATTAAAACCAGGGTCACACAGGAAGGTGGCAACAGCAGAGATATCAACTTTCCTCTATGCCTAATGGGTTAAAATGATTACCTGATTACCTGATTACCTGATTACCTGATTACCTGATTACCTGATTACCTGATTACCTGATTACCTGATTACCTGATTACCTGATTACCTGATTACCTGATTACCTGATTACCTGATTACCTGATTACCTGATTACCTGATTACCTGATTACCTGATTACCTGATTACCTGATTACCTGATTACCTGATTACCTGATTACCTGATTACCTGATTACCTGATTACCTGATTACCTGATTACCTGGCGATATAAGCGAGCCGTTTTGACTATTGCTTTATAGGTATTTTTAGAATCGCCTAAAATACTGCTCAAACATTATTTTGTTGTGTTTTTGTTAATGATTGTTAAGTGATTAAAAATATCCGGCTTCAAATTATGCAATGGGTGTTTGCTATATGAACGCTATTTATTTCATGGCGTTCGCCAATGTTCCGATTTAACTTTAAGTGATTGTTTTATAAGTGTTTATATCTGAATTTATAAAAATCAAAATGTATTTGATGTGCATCATATGAGTCGTTAATTTGTCCATCAAGCAAAAGCGGAACACGGCTTTCTGCACAGACGACAAGGATGTATGTAGTTGTGCAGTTGAGGTGTAGCGGGAACTGCCCCTGATGCGGTGTGCTGCTTTTGCTTATTTAAATAGACCTTAAAAGGCACAGCTGATTATTGGCATGACCCCTCACCGGCTTAATGAGAGGTTGGGCACCAGCAGTTGCTGTGCAGTATATCGCGGCATCACTGAAGATCGTGACTCCAGCATGATTGGAGTGATGCAGTACAACACACGTTAATGTAGGTATAAACGAATGAAAGCTAACAAGATTCTGGTTGCTATGGGTGTTGGTTCCATGTTGCTGTGCGGCTCCGCTGTTGCTGCCGGTGGCGCTGGTTCAGGCAAAGTCACCTTCAATGGTGAAATCATCAACGCTCCTTGCTCCGTTGCTCCTGAGTCTGTTGACCAGGTAGTTGAAATGGGTCAGATCAGCACCAAAGAGCTGGCCAGCGGTGGCGAGTCCAACTCCAAGCCGTTCAGCATCAAGCTGCTGAACTGTGAAATCTCCGACAAGGAAGATGCCGTCAAGGTAACCTTCAGCGGTGCCAAAGACCCGGTAGATTCCAGCCTGCTGGTTATCGGTGGTGGTGACGCCGCTGGTGCCGGTATCAAGATGACCGCTCCGGGTGGTGCCCCGATCGTGCTGGGTACTCCGACTGCCGCCTTCGGCCTGGTCAACGGTGACAACGAGCTGCCCTTCAGCGCCGTGCTGAAAGGTTATGCCGATCAGACCGCCAACCCGCTGAAAGCCGGCGCTTTCACTGCAGTGACCAACTTTACTCTCTCCTACGAGTAATAGAGTGCCTTAACGTGTGATCAGGGTTGTGGTGGTGCGAACCACCACAACCTCACACATTCTGTCTCCTCACATCGAACCTTGATCATGAAAACTTCAATGATGGCAGCCATGGTACTGCAGCTGGTGATGATGGCGGGGTCAGTCCACGCCAATGAACTCACGGATGGACTGGCCGAATCGGGCTGTACGCTGGAGGTGCTGCGCAGCATTCCGCTGCAGGCTCGGCAGCCGGGCACGCTGAAAATCAGCGGCTGTCAGGTTGAAGGGGCGACGGAGGCATCACTGCCTTTTATTTCCATGTCCGTGCGCGGTGCCATGAGCGATGAGCTGGGCATTCTCAACAACGGCCAATATCACAAGGTATCCGGCGAACGCTTTATTGTTTCGGATATCGTCAATAGTGATCTGGAATTCAATTTGGGGCTCACCAGCAGTCAGCTGTTTTTCCAAGACAGTACGACGCTGTTTGAACTCAATTATATGTAAGCAAGCCAATTGCTTAGTGTAGATACCTCATTACGTGAGACCGTTATGCAATTCCTAGAGTGAAAATATGAGCGTTTCAACATCAGACTCTGTGAGAAAAAAACATTATTCAAAAATGGTTTTCATGCTATGCGTGCCCGGCCTGATGGCGGTGGCAAATCACGCATGGGCAGAAACGGAGTTTAATATTGATGCGCTCGATCTGGACGAACGGACCAAGATCGACCTCTCCCAGTTTGCCGACGAAGGTTACATCCTGCCCGGCGACTACTACCTCGAGATCGAGGTCAACAAGAACAAGCTGCCCCTGCAGAAGATCCCTTTCTACGAGACCGATACCGGCAAGGGAAAGGGTGGGGTGGCCTGCCTGCCGCAAGAGGTGATCCCCAAGCTGGCGCTGACCGACGAGGCCATCGCCAAGATCGATACCTGGCACGATGGCCAGTGTGCTAACCTGCTGGCGCTGGACGGTGTGGTGATCGCGAACGACATAGGTAACGGCTTGCTGCGCATCGCCGTGCCCCAGGCGTGGATGAAGTACAGCGATCCCAACTGGATTCCGCCCGAACAGTGGGATGAAGGGATCCCGGGGATGATGCTGGATTACAACATCAACGCCCAGGTCAATGAAGGGGATGGTTACTCCAACCGCAACATCAGCAGCTACGGTACGCTGGGGTTCAACTATGGCGCCTGGCGCCTGCGGGGCGACTACCAGGCCAATGCCTACTGGGGTGACAACGAGCGGACCACTTCCGAGCTGAACCGCATCTATGCCTATCGTCCGCTGCCAGACATGGCCGCCAAGCTGACGGTGGGTGAGCAGCAGCTCAACTCCCAACTGATCGACGGCTTCCGCTATACCGGCGTCAACCTGGCCAATGATGAGCGCATGCTGCCGCCGAGCCTGCAGGGCTATGCGCCGGAAGTAAGCGGCATCGCCAAGACCAACGCCAAGGTCACCATCTCCCAGTCCGGCCGCATCCTCTATGAGACCAACGTGCCGGCCGGTCCGTTTCGCATCCAGGGGCTGGACAGCTCGGTACGCGGCCGCCTCGACGTGCGGGTAGAGGAGCAGGATGGCAGCGTCAACTCGTTCCAGGTCGATACCGCGACCGTCCCCTATCTGACCCGTCCCGGCTACGTCAGATACAACCTGGCGGTCGGCGCACCTTCCGAACAGACAGATTCGGTGCACGATGTGCATGGCCCGGCCTTTGTGACCGGAGATTTCTCCTGGGGGGTGGCCAACTCCTGGTCGCTGTACGGTGGCAGCCTGGTTGCGGGTGAATACAACTCCATGGGGCTGGGTATCGGTCGCGATCTCTATGCCTTCGGCGCCATCTCGGCCGACCTGACCCAGTCCATTGCCAAGCTGCCGGGCCTGTCGACCAAGATTGGCCAGTCGGTGCGGGTGAACTACGCCAAGCAGTTTGATGAATACAACAGCTCGATCACCTTCGCCGGTTATCGTTTCTCCCAGCACAACTTTATGACCATGTCGCAGTTCCTGAGCAACAAGGAGCGGCTGGAGAAGAACGAAACGACCTCGAGCGATGACTACAACACCTGGGGTGACAAGGAGCTCTACACCATCACCGCCAACAAGACCTT
Organism: Aeromonas hydrophila subsp. hydrophila ATCC 7966; assembly: GCF_000014805.1. Lineage (NCBI taxonomy): Bacteria > Pseudomonadati > Pseudomonadota > Gammaproteobacteria > Aeromonadales > Aeromonadaceae > Aeromonas > Aeromonas hydrophila. The sequence goes on from NC_008570.1 coordinate 555,435, forward strand.
CTGGGCGGAGGATGCGGCCAAGGCGCTGACAGTCTATCTGGACTACACCCACAGAACTTATTGGGAGCACGATGCCGAGGATCGCTACGGCCTCACCATCAACAAGAACGTGAACATCGGCAGCTTCAAGGATGTCTCCGTCTATGTGTCGGCCTACAAGACCAAGACCGAGAACTACGAGGATGACAAGAGCGTCATGCTGACCCTGAGCATGCCGATCGGGGACAGAAAGAGCGCGGGATACAGCGTGCAGTCCTCCAATGGCAAGGTCACCCATCTGGCCACCTATCAGGATTACAGCCGGCCGGACGATACCTATCAGCTGGGGGCGGGCGTGCAGAGCAACGGCCATGCCGTGGCGCGGGGCTACTACAACCACAACAGCGACATCGGGGCGGTCAGCCTCAATGCCTACAGCGTGCAGAGCGAATACACCTCGGTCGGCGCCAGCCTGCGTGGCGGTCTGACGGCGACCCAGCACGGTGCAGCCCTGCACCAGGCGACCCGTCGTGGCGGTACCCGGATGATGGTGGACACCGACAAGACCTCCGGCGTCTCCTTCAACAACGGTCGCGCCGTAACCAACCGCTTTGGCGTCGCGGTGATCAGCGACATGACCGACTATCGCAAGAGCGACACCCGGGTGGACGTGGATCAGCTGAGCGATGACATCGATGCGATGAACGCCATCAAGCAGGGGACCCTGACCGAGGGCGCAATTGGGTATAATGCCTTCGAAATGGCCGAAGGGTTCAAGCTGCTGGCCAACGTCAAACTGCCCGATGGTTCAGTGCCGCCGTTTGGTGCCACCGTCGTCAAGGATTCCGGCCGGGTGCTCTCGGTGGTGGATGAAGATGGCCTGGTCTATCTGACCGGGGTGAAACCGAATGAAGCGTTTGAACTCTCCTGGGGCGGCGCCCGCCAGTGCAAGATAGTGGCGCCGCAACAAGTAACCGATCTGTCGATGAAGACTCTCACTTGCAAGTAATGGGATACCGATGAAAAAGCTGCTCTCTTATACCTGTCTGGCCGTGCTGGGCATGACCTCGCTCAACGTCAGCGCTGCCATCGTGCTGGACCGTACTCGTGTCGTCTATCCGGGCGGTGCCAAGTCCATCAGCCTCAACATCAAGAACGAGAACCAGAAGCTGCCCTACCTGGCGCAGTCCTGGATTGAAGATGCCCAGGGTCAGAAGATCGCGTCTCCCTTCGCGGTGCTGCCGCCGGTACAGCGGGTGGATGCGAACCAGAAGTCCATCGTGCGGATCGCCAGCGTGCCGGCCATCGACAGCCTGCCCAAGGATCGCGAGTCCATCTACTACTTCAATCTGCGCGAGATCCCGCCCAAGAGCGAGAAGAGCAACGTGATGCAGATTGCCGTGCAGTCCAAGATCAAGCTGTTCTACCGCCCAGAGGCCATCCTGCCCGAGCGCGGTGCCATCTGGCAGGATCAGGTGTTGATCACCAAGCTGGGCAAGGCCCTCAAGGTCAACAACCCGACTCCTTACTACATCACCTACGTGGGCCTAGGCCATCCGCAGGGCAAAGGGAGAACCGCGATGAAGGGCTTCTCGGCCTTTATGGTTGCCCCCAAGTCAGAGCAGACGGTCACCATCCCGGAAGCACTGGGCAATGAATTTGTGATCAGCTACGTCAATGACTACGGCGGATATATGGATATCAAATACCAGTGTAAAGGTGACCGCTGTGAAAGCGTTAAAGAGAAGTAAGCTAATGCTGCGTAAAGCTTCGATTGCGGGTCTACTGCTGAGCTTACTATATCCAGCGCTCTCATATGGCAATGGGTATGTATACCCTGACGGTGGTACATATGAATATGATATAGACTTGGGTAACTCTAGCATTAAAAATGAAAAAGGCTATGAAACCAAGCCGCCATTGGAGTGGGATTTAAAAAGACAATATAACGCATCAATAGATTGCTCTAATGGGAGAATAAAAGGGCCTACATATTTCAAGGCGATCATGAATGAGTCTATTCCACCTGTCGGTGGTGGATTTATGAAATTGAACGAGTTTTTGGATATGAAGGTTGAGATATGGTTTGAGGGGAATAGACGGACTTATGTTACGGCTCCATTTACCGAAGAAAGTAATCGGTTGGAATGGACTTGTTATTCACCATCTGATCGCTTTAGTTATCGTAGCGGTAGTAAGGGTAAAGTTACCTTCAGAGTAAGAAAACCCATAATAAACGGAGTTCAAATAGAAGACCGTAAGGTCGTCGAGATGTTTGGTCGCTTGGGAGGAAGTGCTGCAAATGGCTATGGCCCTATGGCTATGTCTCGGATAATAATAAAGTCTGCACTCTTATATGTCCCAGAGGAATGTACAATTAATGGGGGGCAAACAATAGAAGTAGAATTTGGTGATTTACCTGGGAATGGGCTTGATGGTAATAACTTTGAAAAGACTGTCCCACTAACCTTTCAATGCAAGGGTGGAGAGTTTGAAGGTAATGCACTGAAGATAAATCTTGGTATTTCAGGGAAAGCAGCATCTTTTAGTGATGAATATTTGAGAACAACTAAAGATGGCTATCAAGGGGGGGCTGTGATTCCTGATCTTGGGATTAAGTTCAAGCAGTTGGATGGCTCTCAGATGAGCATCAATAAGTTCTATCCTGTTTCCATGCAGGGAAATATTGGTGACTGGGGCTTTATTGCCGCACCGGTATCGCCAGCAGGGGCAGATGTGGCCGCGGGCGATTTTTATGCTACCGCCACCATAGTTGCCGAATTCCAGTGAGAGACAGTTATATGTTACGAACATTGTTGATCAGTTTGATGCTTAGCCCGTTGATTGCTGTTGCAGCTATACCTCGTGCTGGTGATGGATTGGAACTGCGTGGTGACAAGCTAAACCTCCATGGCCGGATAATCGACCAGCCCTGTGTGGTCGCCCCCGAATCCCTTGAGCAGGAGGTCGAGATGGGGGTGGTCGATGTCAAGCAGCTCTATGCCAACGGGGCCGGGGAGCAGGTACCTTTCTCCATCCGCCTGACCAACTGCAAGCCGGGGATTTTCCGCATGGCCAAGGTGACCTTTACCGGCTCGAAGGATGCCCAGCTCAGCGGCGGGCTGGCCTTTACCGCGGGCATTGCCAAGGGCGCCGGCATCCGCTTGTATGACGTGACCCAGACACCCCTGGATCTGGGCACTCCCTCCCGCGGTTATTTGCTGGGCGGCAGCGCAGACAATGAACTGCAATTCTTTGCCCGGGTGGAAGGGCACCCGGACGCGCTGGCGGCCAAGAACATCCAGCCCGGTGACTATTCTGCCGTTGCCAACTTCATCGTTGCTTATGAATAAACTCAGAGGTCATTGCGCTGGATGACCTTTGAATTGCCGAGGCTGGGCCAGGTGATGACGCCACCCAGATAATTGGAGAGGTAAATGCCGCCCGGCAACTGAACAAATTGTGCCGTTTGTTTGGGTGGTGTCAGCGCCGCTACCAGGGTTGCTACCATGCCATTGCTGGTCAGTGCCTGCTGATCAATGAAATTGACGATGGTATTTTTCACCTCGACCGAAATATCGCCATCATCCCGCTCCAGATCCCCGACGGAATCCAGATTGAACAGTGTTTTGCCCTGATTGTCGGTGGCGATCACGGTTGCCACCACTATTTCCCTGTTCATGGTGACAATGAATTTGCTCTTTCTGGTCATCTCCACCCAGTTGTCCGGCGCCTGGCAATTGCTGTGATAACGGACTGTGGTATCTGGATTGTTGTAATAGTTGTGGGAAACATTGTCTCCCTGCTGGGTCATGGTGGTGATCACACATTGCACTTCTTCCGCCACTGGATGACCGCTGCGCAGCAGAAACACATTCTCGGATAATTTCCTGCTGTTATTGTCGATGGAGAAATAGCTGATGGCTTCTTTACCGACCAGAATGGAAACCTGTTCATCCGCCTTGCGTGAAATACGCTGTATCAAGGGGATCAGAGAATCGATTTTCACATTCAGCGCTTTTTCCGTCTCGCTGGTCATATAGAGTAGAGGGAAATCTGGCTGAGATTGATGGTACGCAGCGTATTTGCCGTCGCATAGTTATAGATGACGATGGCCAGCGAAGTCAGTGAGACCAGCAGCAGAGCAAACAGCAGAATACGCTTTGGGCTGAAATAGCGGTCATATTTGCGGCGAGTATATTGCCGTCTGGCCTGAGGCGCATGAGAAGGATTCGCCGCTTGCGTTTCTTCATTTGGTGCAGCTTCTTCGGTCTCTCCTGCGGCCTCAATAGGGGCACAAAAGATATATCCCACGCGTGGAATGGTATCGATCGCATCCATTAAACCGAATGATTCCAGCTTTCTTCTCAATGAGAGGATCTGCCGGTTCAGGTTGGTATCGGTATTGTCCTGGTTTGGCCACAAGGCATCTTGCAGTTTGCTTCTTGGAATGACACTGCCTGCCTCATCACACAGCATTTCGAGCAGCTCGGCTTCTTTGTTGCTGAGCTTGATGTCCTTTTCTCCCTTAGAGAGTCGGAATATTGCCGCGGAGAAAAATATCTCCTCTGCAATTTTATAATTTTTGTTACTCATGTGTGACTCGCCTTACTGCCAAGGAGAGCATTTTACCACCATGCAGTCTTTGTTCAAATAATGCAAAATTGACAATATCTTTAACTATCAAACGGTTACCTTTCCATTGAAATGCATGATGGCGGATATGGTACTACAGGTAATTAATTCAGTTCAAAAAACGTGCAAAAAAATAGCCATTTATGTAATCGTTCTCACTTACTTGGGGCAGTGAGGGGGATTTTGACACCGCCAGCATTTTCTTTCGAATAATGTGCGTATTTGGATGACTCCTGCATGCCAAGTCCTGTCGCAGGAGTGATTATTGCGCCTTAAGAATATTCTGATATTGCCTGCGCTGCGGCTTGAGGTGACCGCCCAGATCGGGCCAGGGGTGCCACTGGTCCGGCACCATGAAACCGGGCAGGGTCTGCCGGATCCAGGCCGCCAGCTCGGCAGGGGGCACCGGCTCGCCATGCCACTCGATGAAGGCGGCCGGGCGCTGCCCCCACTCATCGCTCGGCACCGGCACCACCAGCGCCTGTGCCACGGCGGGGTGATCCACCAGCCGCTGCTCTATGGTCTCGGGCTGGATGTTCTCACCCCCGGAGATGAAGAGGTTGTCGAGCCGCCCCTCCACCACCAGTTCACCATCGACGGTGAAATGCCCCTTGTCGCGGGTGTGGAACCAGCCTGCCTCATCGAGCGGCCGCTCTAGCCCGCCTTGTTTGAAGTAGCCGGCAAACAGGGTGTCGCCGCGCACGCAGATCTCCCCCTGCTGGATGCAGACCTCCCGTCCCGGCAGTGCCTTGCCCACCACGCCGGCGGTGGACGGCTGGCCGGTGCAGACCTGGCTGCCCATCTCGGAGAGGCCGTAACTCACCTTGGGCACCAGCCCCATGGCGCTCAGCCGGTTCACCAGGGGCTGGGGAATGGCGGCGCCGCCGAGCAGCAGCTCGCGCAGCCGGGTTCTGGCGGGATCAAAGCCTTCTGCCAGCAGTCGCCAGAGCTGGGTCGGCACCAGGGAGAGGTGGGTAATGGGTTGCTGCTCGAGCCGCTCCCTGAGCGGGCGGCGGCGATCGTCCAGCACCAGGGCAGCACCCGCCAGAAAGACCCGGAACAGGATGGCGTAACCGCCGACATGAAACAGCGGCAGGGAGAGCAGCCAGCCGCACTCGGCGTCGAGCGGGATCACGGCGGCCGATCCCCGCGCCGAGGCCAGATGATTGGCCAGCCGGTGTACCACGGCCTTGGGCGTGCCGCTGGACCCCGAGGTGAGGATCATGTTGTTGAGCCGGGCAGGATCCAGCATGCAGTCGCCTTCGTCCGCCACCAGCTCATGGGTGAAGTCGAGTCGCAGTGGCTGCCAGTTGCCGGTCGGGATCTCGCCTGCCGACCAGCAGGCCCTGACGGCGAGCAGGGCCGCCAGCTCCGCTTGCCGCGCCAATGGAAAGGCGGGGTTGAGCGGGCAGAAGACGATGCCGCTGCGCACGCAGGCCCAGGCCAGCAACAGGTCGGGCAGGGCGCCGCGCACCACGGCGGCGAGGCGATCACCGGCCTGCAGGCCCGCCTGCCCCAGCTGCCGGCACAGGCCGTTGAGTCTGATATCTAGCTGTTGGTAGGTGAGCGGGTCGGCGGCGTGAATGGCGATGCGGTCCGAGGCGGACCTCGCCCAGTGACGCACCGGGCAGGGTTGCAGAGGGTGGTGATGGTCAGATAGCGGTGGCATGCAGGCCCCTTCAATCACGGTGAAACAGGGGCTCCAGCAGGCTCAGGTCGGGTTTGCCGGTCGCGTCCAGCAGATCGGCGGCCAGCCAGCGCCGGGTATCCAGGCCGGGGGCCTGATCCGGCGCCCATTCGCCCGCCAGATGGAACAGCTGGTTCAGGCCGAGGCCGGATTCGAAGCAGGAGGAGACGATCACCTTGAGGCGCAGCTCGCGAGCGCGGGCAACCAGCGCCTCGCAGTGGGCCAGGGAGCCGAGCAGGGTGGGCTTGAGTACCAGGGCGCGCAGCTGGGGGATGGGCTCCCACGGCTTGCCCTGGGCCAGCAGCTCGTCGATGGCCACCGGCATGCCGGTGCGATTGGCCACGAAGGCGATGTCGGCAAAGTTGGCGCAGGGGTCTTCCAGGTATTCGATCCGGTTTGGATCCAGATGGCCGCAGAAGGCCCAGGCCTCCTCGCGGGTCCAGCCCTGGTTGGCGTCCAGCACCAGCTTGAGGGTAGGGATGCGGTCGCACAGCAGGCGGATCAGTGCCAGCTCGTCACGCATGGGGTAGCGGGCCACTTTCAGCTTGGCCTTGCTGGGGGTCGTGTGCAGCCAGTTCTTCCAGTGCTTGAGCAGCTCCTGGGGGGAGCCCTGAATAAGCGGATAAGGCTCCGGCAGCGGGGTGGTCTGGGCAGGCCAGCAGCGGCGGGCGCAGTCCAGCCCGAATTGCACTGAAGGGAGCTGCGGGGCGATCTCCTGCCCCGCCGCCAGCTGCTCCAGAGAGGCGATGGCTTCGGCTTGCGCCTCGGCCAGGCTTTCGCGGGAGAAGCCGGGCAGGGGGGCGATTTCCCCCCAGCCGTCGTCAACGCGGACCAACAGGCCCTCTCGCGCCACCTCCACCTTGCCGTGAAAGGTCAGGGGCTGGGTAAAAGGCAGTTGGTAGCGATAGAGAGCGAGTGTCATCAGGGATTCCGCTTGTATTTGGAGAAGTCGGGACGGCGTTTCTCGTTGAACGCGTTGCGCCCTTCCTGACCCTCTTCGGTCATGTAGAACAGCATGGTGGCATTCCCCGCCAGCTCCTGCAAGCCGGCCTGGCCGTCGCAGTCGGCGTTGAGAGCGGCCTTCAGGCAGCGCAGCGCCATCGGGCTGTTCTGCAGCATCTCGCGGCACCAGCGCACGGTTTCACGCTCCAGCTCCGCCAGCGGCACGACGGTGTTGACCAAGCCCATGTCGAGGGCTTGCTTGGCATCGTACATGCGGCACAGGAACCAGATCTCGCGGGCCTTCTTCTGGCCGACGATGCGGGCCATGTAGGAGGCACCCCAGCCGCCGTCGAAGGAGCCCACTTTCGGACCGGTCTGGCCAAACTGGGCGTTGTCGGCGGCGATGGTCAGATCGCACATCATGTGCAGCACGTGGCCGCCACCGACCGCGTAGCCGGCCACCATGGCGACGACCGGTTTCGGGCAGGTGCGGATGTCGCGCTGGAAGTCGAGCACGTTGAGGTGATGGGTCCCCTCGTCATCGCGGTAGCCACCGTAGTCGCCACGGATCTTTTGGTCACCGCCGGCGCAGAAGGCCTTCTCGCCAAAGCCGGTCAGGATGATGGTGCCGATCTGATCGTCGTAGCGGGCATCGGCCAGCGCCTGCAGCATCTCTTTGACGGTGCGGGGACGGAAGGCGTTGCGAACCTGGGGGCGGTTGATGGTGATCTTGGCAATGCCATCGTCGGACTTGTGATAGAGGATATCCTCGTAACCGGCGGAGCAATCACGCCACTCGACGGGGGCATAGAGTTCCGCTTCAGTCATTGCTTCAATCATGACGCTTCTCTTCTTGTTGTTGGTTGACCCACTCCGCGAGGAGCCGGGCAAAAGTCTCAGGCTGGTGGGCATGCAGATTGTGGCCGCCATCCAGCTCCAAGTGGTTGATTTTGCGATGCTGACTCGCCATGAGGCAAGCCAGCTGATGGAATTTGTGATCCCGCTTGCCGCTCACCCAGGTGACCGGCAGCGCACCTTGCGCCAGCCAGGGGCCGAGATTAGGCTGCTGGCCCAGGGAGGTGGCGCGCAGCATGGCGGCCACGGCCTCGCCGTCGTTGCCAAGGCGGCGGGCTATCTGGCGCGCGCGGGCATCCTCACCCAGATCGGCGAACACCCCCTGCCGATACCAGTCGGCCAGCACGGCCGCCAGGGGCTCCTGCTCGAAGCGCCGGGCCCAGCCCTCATCGTGGGCGAGGCGGGCGGGCCGCTCTGCCGGTGGCAGGCCGGGGTGGCAATTTTCCAGCAGCAGGGCCTGCAACCCAACCAGCGACTGGCTGGCGTGATAGAGGGCGAGTCGCCCGCCCAGCGAATAGCCCACCAGTTGGTAGCGATCGATGTCGCGCGCGGCCAGCTCGTCGCACAGCCAGCGATGGGCCTGCTCGAACCCCGCAACCCGCACAGCCCGGTTGCTGCCGTGGCCCGGCAGATCCAGCGCCAGGCTGGGGAGGCCGGCCAGGGCCGCCTGCACGGGCTGCCAGTCGTGGGCATCGCCGAGCAGGCCGTGCAGCAGCACCAGCGTCGGTTGATCGGCACTAGCTGCCACGGATCGCGCTTCCCAGTGCCTTCAGATCCTCGGCGACTTCGCTGCTGGGGACCTTGATTTCAATCAGCGTTACCCCCTTTTCCAGTGCGGTGGTGTAATCCCGTTCAAAGTCGGCGAGGCTGGCCGGCGTCCGGTAGTGGAGGCCGAACATGGCGGCGGCGTGCTCGAAGTGCAGGCCGTGGGGCAGGCAGTAGTAGGTCTCCAGCAGCGCGTCCTGGGTCGGCACCGGCAGCATGCGAAAGATGCTGCCGCCGTCGTTGTTGAGCAGGATCACCACCAGCGGCCGGCTCGATTTGCCAAGCAGCGCCAGGCTGTTGAGGTCGTGCAGGGCGCTGAGATCGCCGAGCAGCAGGGTAGTGGGCTCATTGCTGCCCGGCTGGACCGATTGCGCGAAGCCGTAGGCGGTGGCGATGAGGCCGTCGATGCCGGAGGCGCCACGGTTGGTCATCACCCGGCTGGGGCCTTTGCCCGCCTCGCCGAGCATGTCCATCAGCCGGGCCGGCATGCTGTTGCCGACAAACAGCTGGCCCCTGATCAGCTGATTCAGACGATGACACACCCCGAGCTCGGAGAAACGCTCGCAGGCGCTGCGCACCTGCTGGCTCACGGCCTGCTGGCGCTCCGCCAGCCGGTGCCAGGGCAGGTGCGGGTGCGCCACCGGATGGGCGGCGGCGAAGGCGGCGGGGTCGCACAGCAGGCGGCGGCGCAGCCGGTAGTCCGGGTCGAGCCGGGCTGGCTGCGGGTCGATGAGCCAGTATGCTTGCCAGGGTTGCTGCTTGATGAACTGGCCGAGCCGCTTGGAGATGAGGCGGGCGCCAAATTGCAGCAATACCTCGGCCCGGGCCAGTTCGGCCACGAAGCCGCTGTGTTGCAGGGCGAGATCGGCGTGCACCAGGTTGCGGCCATCGAAGCGCAGCTGGCTCTGCAGATCTGCCAGCAGAGGCCAGCCGAGCCGCTCGGCCAGGGCGGCGACCGCCTTGGCCTGGACCGGATCCTGAATGCGGCCGGCGACGATGAGGCCGCGCTTGCCCTGTAGCTCGTCCCAGTCGGGCTGACACGGGCAGGGTGCCTGCGTCAGTTGCCAGGGGCTCCAGGGCTCGGATGAGCGGAGCCAGTCACCGAGGGGGGCCAGGTAGGCGGAGAAGTCCAGATAGGCGTCGCCTGGATAGAGTGGCTCGGGGTACATGCAGTTGAAGTGCACCGGCCCCGGTGTGCGCGCCTGCTGGGCCAGCGCCTGATCCACCGAGCTCAGCACGAAGGCGGCCGGGATGGTGGCGGTGGGGCTCGGCAGGTTCTGCTGATAGACGGGGTAGCGGCCGAAGATCCCCTGCTGGTCGATGGCCTGGTTGGCGCCGTTGTCGATGAGCTCGGGCGGCCTGTCGGCAGAGAGGATGATGAGCGGCACGCCGGTGAGCTGGGCCTCGGCCACCGCCGGCCAGAGATTGGCCACCGCGGTGCCCGAGGTCATGATCACCGCGACCGGGCGGCCGCTGCCTTTGGCCAGCCCCAGCGCCATGAAGCCGAGGCCGCGCTCGTCAAAGTGCAGATGGCGGCGAAAGCCGGGGTGGGCGGCGGCCGCCATGGTGAGCGGCGCCGAGCGCGAGCCGGAGGCCAGCGCGATGTCGCGCACGCCGAGGCGAAAGAGCTCCTCCAGCAAGAGGGAAGACCAGACGTGGTTGAAGGTGGCATGGTGGCTGGCAAACTCTTGGCGCGCGGACATGAGGCTCTCGCAGTGAGGAAACGATGAGAAAACGCTATCCCAGCAGGGAGAGCACGTTGGCGATCTTGTTGTCGAGTTCGGCCCACTCGGCGGCAGGCTCGGAACCCGCGACGATACCGGCGCCGGCAAACAGGGTGATAGCCTGCGCCGTGATGCGGGCGCTGCGGATGGCGACCGAGAACTCCGAGGTTTCCCGGCTCAGCATGCCGCAGGCGCCGGCATACCAGCCGCGATCATAGGGCTCGCGTTCGCGGATGAAGGCCAGCGCCGCCTCGCGGGGGGCGCCGCCCACTGCGGGGGTGGGGTGCAGCGCCTCCAGCAATTGCCAGTCGCAGACGCCGGGCTTGAGCTCGGCTTCGATGTCGCACTTGAGGTGCTGCAGCAGCCGCAGTTTGAGAATGCGCGGCTCGGTCAGGGTGGCATCTGTGGTAAGCGGCGCCAGCCGGCTGAGGATGTCGGCGTGTACCAGCCTGTTTTCCAGCCGGTTCTTGCTGTCGGCCAGCAGTTCGGCGGCCAGCGCGGCGTCGGTCGCCTCGTCGCCGGAGCGGCGGATGGTGCCCGCCAGCGCCTCGGTGAAGAGGTGCTGCTGTTCGCGGCGATAGAGCCGCTCGGGGGAGCAGGCGATGAAGCTCTGCTCGGGTGAAAACTGGAAGCCGAAGTGAAAGCAGTCCTGGCCGTGCTGTGCCCAGCTGGCCAGCAGCGACCAGGGGGCGACGGCCTGCGGGTCGGCCGTGAGCGTCGCACCGTCATGGGTGAGCCGGCTCTGGCGCGACAGCACCACCTTGGGGGTGTGGGCCTGGAACTCGGGAGCGGTGACCTGCTCGACCAGGGTCTGCCACTGTGGCTGGCTCGGGCAATCTTCCCGTTGCCATGAATGACGGGTCAGCGGCGGCAGAGGCGCCTCCGGCCGAAGGGCGTCGAGGGCGGCGGCGGCGGCCTGTAGTTCGACCTCGAAGGCGTCGCTGCCGGTCTGCTCCGGCAACCAGAGGTTGAGGCAGAGGGTGACGCACTCGCCACGGCGCACCAGCTCGATGCGGGGCAGCACGAAGCGGCAGGGGCCGAACCCCTGCCAGCCGGGCTGGGTGGGGTCGAACGCCAGTCCGCCATAGTAGCGGGGGCTGTCATCATGGGGCTGGCTGGTGTGTTCGCAGACCTGGCGGATCGCCTGGGGCTCGGTCAGCTCGCGCAGGCAGCCCAGCGCCACGTATTCGGGGCGGTCGTGTCCTCTGGCATGCCAATAGATACGGGGATAGAGGGTCTGCGCCGCGAGCCAGCCCAGAAAGGAGCCGACCTCGATTGCCACGCGCAGCCGCACGAAGCCGCTGGCATTGCCGTGACGCAGGGCGTCCAGTTGTTGCTTGATATGGGTCTGAGCCAACATGGATTTCGTCTATGAGCCGATAGTGACGGTCCATCCTGCAGAAGGATGCCGTTGGTTTATGCCAAAGGAGCGATTATTCCTATATATTATCTGCCCATTCGTCCATGTAAATCGCCCGGGGAGCTACCTCCCGAGGGGCCAAGTATACCGAAATCCGGTTCGATAACCCTTAACACGATCAATATCTGATTGTTTGGCCATCACAATATGACAAATACCTTATCTATTTGGTTGCTGGCGGCGCGTTTGCGAACGTTGCCGCTGGCGTGCTCCTCCATTTTGCTGGGTTCCGGGCTTGCGGCCAGCCGCGGTGCCTTCGACGGTACCATCATGGCGCTCTCCCTGCTGACCGCCATTCTGCTGCAGATCCTCTCCAATCTGGCCAACGATTATGGGGATGCGGTATCCGGGGCGGACAATGGCGAACGGATCGGCCCCCAGCGCGCCGTGGTCTCCGGCCTCATCACCCGCCGGCAGATGTGCGTGGCCATGGCGCTGACCGCGCTGGCCGCAGTAGTCAGCGGCCTCGCCCTGCTGGGCTGCGCTTTTGGCGATCAGTGGCTGCAGATCCTCACCTTCGTGCTGCTCGGCGGCGCCGCCATCGTCGCCGCCATCACCTACACGGTGGGCAAGACTCCTTACGGCTATCGCGGCTTCGGCGACATCTCGGTGTTCCTGTTCTTCGGCCTGCTGGGGGTGCTCGGCTCCTACTACCTGTTCACCAAGACCCTGCAGTGGGATCTGCTGCTGCCGGCCACCGCCTGCGGCCTGCTGGCCACCGCGGTGCTCAACATCAACAACGTGCGCGACATCGAGACCGACGCGGTCAGCGGCAAGATCACCCTGGCGGTGCGGCTCGGTCGCAACCGGGCCATTGCCTACCACTGGGTACTGCTGGGGGCGGCGTTGCTGACCACCATCGCCTTCCTGCTGACCCAGCCCGCCAGTTTCTGGCCCTGGATCTTCCTGCCGGCCATGAAGCCGCTCACCGATGCCGCCAAGACCCTGCGCCAGAGTTTCGATGGCGAGGTGCTGACCGGCGCGCTCAAGAAGACCGCCATCAGCGCCTTCCTGTTCAGCCTGCTGCTCTCCATCGGGCTGGCGCTCTCCTGACTGGGTGCCATGTGATCGGCAAGGCAAAAGGGCTCCCGGACGGGGGCCCTTTTTGTTGGTTGGGGTATGCTGGCCGGCCAATCACTCATCAGGTCGGAACGCCGCCATGCGCGACTCGCTCAAACAGAAAATCATTCAGGTGTGCCATCAGAAAATCGCGCAGAAGGGGGAGGCGGTCGGCGTCTCCTTCTATGCGTTCTTTACCAACCGCAACGATGATCCCGAGTTGCTGATGGAGGCGGCGACTTGGTGGATCCAGACCCAGCGCCTCGATCACTTCGAGAAGGCGACGAAGATCCTCCAGCTGGTGGAGCAAGCGTAAAGGCGCGCTGAAACCAGGAGGGCTCCCGTGTGGGAGCCCTCCTTGAGTGGCGGCTTGGTGCGGCGCACGGCGCCGGCGACTAGCTGACCCGTGCCAGCCTGGGCGCCCGACGGCGGGCGAAGAGCAGGCAGTCCAGCAGCCAGATCACCAGCATGGAGCCGCCCACCAGCGGGAAGCAGATACCGAGCAGGATCAGCAGGGCAATGGCGCCGCGCATGGGGGGCAGGCTGGCCGGCAAGGGCGGGGCGGCGAGGCGACCACTGGGGCGGCGGCTCCACCAGATCCAGAGCCCGCTCACCGAGCTCAGCAACACCAGCAGGCAGATGAGCAGCATGGCCAGCTGGTGCGGCCAGCCGTAGAGCTTGCCCATGTGCAACATGACGCCGGTTTCCACCGTCTTGGCGACCGGGCCGTAGTCTTGCCAGCGCACGTCGGCCAGCACCTTGCCGCTGTATTGATCGATGTGCAGGGTGGCATCGTTGCGCGGATCATCGGCAGAGATGGCGATGGTGTAGACGCCGCTCGCCCCGGCCGGTGGCGTGATGCTGTAGCCCGGCGTGACCTGGCGTGCAGTGGCGATCTCCACCACCTGTTGCAGCGGGATGCGGTGCTCCGTCATCACCATGCCGTCGTGCTCGCCGCCGTGACCCATGGCGCTGTGGTCGTGGGCCTTGGGCTCGGCCGAGCTGGGGATGGGGGTGTTCTCGACCGCCCAGGGGACTGTCTGTTGATGGGCATGGTTGAGGCTACGCGCCAGGGGCGCCGACTTGGGCACCTCATTCCACATGGCGGCCGGGAAGCGATTCCAGACGGCGGCAAACTGATCGCCCCAGAAACCGGTCCAGGTCATGCCGCTCAAGAGCAGCAGCAACAGGAAGCCGGCCCCCCAGAAACCGACCACGGCGTGCAGGTCGCGCCACCAGAGCCGCCCGCGCTGGCTCCAGCGCGGCCACAGGATGCCGCCAACCCCTGGCCCCTTGCGTGGCCACCAGAGATAGAGCCCGCTGATGAGCAGCACTATTCCCCAGCCGGCAGCCAGCTCAATCAGCCTGTCCCCCACTGTGCCTATCATCAGCTCGGCGTGCAGGGCGCGGGCCACTGCCTGCAGATTCCACTTGTTGTCCAGGGTGCCGAGCAGGGTGCCGCTGGCGGGATCGAGGAACAGGGTCAGCTCGTTGCCGCCCTGGCGGACGATGAACTGGGCGCTGGCCTCCGGGCTGACCGGTGGCAGGTACTTGCTCAGGCTGGCATCCGGCATCGTCACCATCGCCTTGACCAGCAGCTGATCGGCGCTGAGCGGCTGGCTGACGGGGGCGACCTTCATCAGCTCGGGATACATCAGGTTGTCGAGCTGGGGCTTGAACAGATAGACGATCCCGGTCAGCGAGAGCAGGATCAGGAAGGGGGCGACGAAGAGACCCGCATAGAAGTGCCAGCGCCAGATGCGCTGATAGTGGTTCGCGTCCCGATTTTTCATCTCTGTTCCTTGCGCCGTGAGTTAACGTTTCAGTTGGTGGAATGTTGGTGGCGCGCGGATGATAGCAGCAACGTTTTGTTAACTGCAACAGAACATGAGGGCTGGTCGAGGCGGCGGGCAAGGGCGTGCTGAGCAGGCCGCCAGTGGGTCAACCGGTGACGCAGCCCATCCAGGCTCGCGCCTGGCAGAATGGACTTTTTGCAGAGAAATCCTTACCTTGTTGCAACATAAAAGGGTGCTTGCGCGACGAAAATCCAGGGAAGGAGGCAGACGTGAAGTTGCAACCACACGGCCATTTCGAGATGCAGCGACGAGGTCAGGTGCTGATCTGCCGACCGAGCGGCCCTTTCAATCTGGCGGGGGCCATGGCCTATGAGGCTCAGTTCAGCCAGCAGATCGCCAGCCTGCGCGACGCGCCCTGGGGCATTGTCGAAGTGGCGACCGAGTTCGAGGCGGCGGGCCCCGAGGTGCTGACCCGCTTTCGCCGCCAGTTCGGCTGGTGCGCCAGCAACGGCTGCGCCTTTCTGGCGGTGGTGCTGGCGGGCAGCTTCAAGCAGTATCTGGCAGATCAGGTGTTCAGCGGTTTGCCGTTTCAAGGCGTCCGCTACTTCGAGCAGACCGACGAGGCGCTGCAGTGGCTGGAACGGCAACTGGCCGGGCTGGTCTGACGGCGCACCATGGCGGGAGTGTGATGGAGTGCTCGCCCATCGCTCAATTGAGCTTGATAAACCACTTGTCCCGCTCGTCGACGCAGTCGGGCTCGCCCATTTCAAATTCACGGCATATCAAGGGGCGTACTTCATGGATGGGGCACATCATCGCGGGAGTGCGATCGAGTGCTCGCCCATCGGTCAGTTGAGCTTGATAAACCACTTGTCCCGCTCGTCGATACAGTCTGGCTCGCCCATTTCAAATTCACGGCATATCAAGGGGCGGACTTCGTAGATGCGGCACATCATGGTGTTGCGGTCGAGCGCCGCGCACCAGCCATCTTCCAGCCGGTGCATCACCGGCACTTCACCTTCCCGTTCTTCCACATAGCGATCCGGTACGCCGGTATCGGTAAACAGCATCACCTCGAGGCGGCAGCAGCAGGCTTCGCAGTTCTGGCAGCTCACTTCGGGTCGGGTTGTCTGGGTCATGGCATCTGCCTTGTTCTCATGGGCACGGATAAATATGAAACAGGCGCCGAACCGGCGCCTGTGTCGTGAACCTTAGCCCAGCTTGCGAGCGCGGTAGCTGCGCCCCTTGATCTTGCCTTCCTGCAGCCGCTTGAGGGCGGCGCTCGCCACCTGGCGCTTCACCGCCACGTAGGAGTACTGCTCGGAAATCTGGATCTTGCCCACATCGGCCCCGGCAATGCCGCCTTCGCCAGTGAGGGCGCCGAGGATGTCACCGGCGCGCACCTTGCTCTTGCGGCCCGCATCGATGGAGAGGGTCACCATCTGCGGTGCAATCGGCTTGATGTCGCGGCCGATCCCGGCCAGATCGCCCTGGGGAATGG
Organism: Aeromonas hydrophila subsp. hydrophila ATCC 7966; assembly: GCF_000014805.1. Lineage (NCBI taxonomy): Bacteria > Pseudomonadati > Pseudomonadota > Gammaproteobacteria > Aeromonadales > Aeromonadaceae > Aeromonas > Aeromonas hydrophila. The sequence continues at coordinate 571,798 of NC_008570.1, forward strand.
GGGCCTGCTGGTACTCCTCGATGAAGTTGACGCGCTGGGCCTCGTTCGGCTGGTAGAGGCTCAGGGCCAGGCCCTGCTGGCCGGCGCGGCCGGTACGACCGATGCGGTGCACGTGTACCTCGGGGTCGTAGGTCAGCTCGTAGTTGATGACGGCGCCCAGCTCCTTGATGTCGAGACCGCGGGCGGCCACGTCGGTGGCCACCAGGATGGTGGCGCTGCCGTTGGCGAAGCGCACCAGCACCTGATCCCGCTCGCGCTGCTCCAGGTCACCGTTCAGCGCCAGCGCCGAGAAGCCCTTGGCGGCCAGGTGATCGGCCACGTCGTTGCAGGCGCGCTTGGTGTTGCAGAACACCACGCAGGAGCTCGGCTGGTAGTGGCTGAGCAACCAGCCGAGGGCGTCGAGGCGCTGGCCGGCCGGCACTTCATACAGCTTCTGCTCGATGGCGCTGTCTTCGTGCAGGGACTCCACGCTCACCTCGACCGGGTTGCGCTGCACGCCGCGGCTCATCTGGGCGATCCCCTCCGGATAGGTGGCGGAGAACAGCAGGGTCTGGCGGTCGCGCGGGGCGTGGCTGATGACCCGGTTGATGTCTTCGCCAAAGCCCATGTCCAGCATGCGATCCGCTTCGTCCAGCACCAGCGTCTTGAGGCCGTCCAGCTCGAGGGTGCCCTGCTCCAGGTGCTTGAGGATCCGGCCCGGGGTGCCGACGGCGATGTGGGCGCCAAAGCTCAGGGTGGCGGATTGCGGTGCGGTCGGGGTGCCGCCGCACAGGGTGACCAGCTTGACGTTGGGCAGGGTACGGGCGAGACGGCGGATCTCGGTGGCAACCTGATCGGCCAGCTCGCGGGTTGGACAGAGCACCAGCGCCTGCACCTCGAGCCGGTTGACATCGAGGTTAGCAAGCAGGCCGAGGCCGAAGGCAGCGGTCTTGCCACTACCGGTTTTTGCCTTGGCGATCAGGTCTTTGCCATCGAGTACCAGGGGCAGACTCTGGGCCTGGATCGGGGTCATCTGCAGATAACCCAGGCTGGCGAGGTTGTCCTGCAGGGCGGGGGAGAGGTTCAGGCTGCTAAATTCGTTGTTCACAAAAAGACTCTATATCGGAGAAAACGGGCTGCGCCGTGCGCAAGGGCGCGCATTGTATCAGAAAGCGCTGCCGGGTGTGGCGGATTTTTGAACGACTGGACGGCGACGGTGGCGGGGCTGCGGCCGGGGAAAACCGGTGGCGGCATGTTGTCCGGCTCGTCTGAAAATACCCCACTGCCTTTCGGGAATTAGCTGAAAGAAGCCGGGCCATTCATCGCAAATAAGATAAACGTTTGTCACTTTGATTTGATTAAATAAATTCGCCGTAAATTTAACCTCACCGCTATGACGCCATTCGCCAGGTTTTAAATAAATGTGAGAAAGCTGTGAAAATAGCCCTTTCAGACTGAATGGTTTATTTTTAACTATCTGTTTATTAATGATTTTTATGTTCATTGAACAATGATTAGATGCTTGCGTGAGCGTTTAATTAATTTAAAAACGTTTGTATTATCCAACATGCATATTTTTACCGCAGATTGTGATGGCTATCTGATTTTTAAATATGCAAATGTCTATGATGGCGCCGGTCAAAAAATTACAAATTACTCAGGTGCTACTGGTATGGAATACGTTCACTTTGTGCTCGGACTCGTGATGGTCCTCGCTCTTGCTTTGCTGGCCAACCGCCACAACTGGAAACAGATCAAACTGCGTTATATCGGCCAACTGCTGGTGGTCGAACTGGCGCTGGCCTGGTTCATGCTGAACTCCGAAGTGGGTCTGGCGGTGGTGGGTGGCTTCGCGGCCGGCTTCACCAAGTTGATGGAGTTTGCCAAACAGGGTACCGACTTCGTGTTCGGCGGCCTGGTCAATGAAGGGGCCTTCTCCTTCTTCCTGATGGTACTGATGCCCATCGTCTTCATCTCCGTGCTGATCGGTATCCTGCAGTACATCCGTCTGCTGCCGCTGGTGATCCGCGGCATCGGTACCGTGCTGGCCAAGATCAACGGCATGGGCAAGCTGGAGTCCTTCAACGCCATCAGCTCCATGATCGTCGGCCAGTCCGAGAACTTCATCGCGCTCAAGAACATCCTGCCGCACCTGAACGAGAAGCAGATGTACACCCTGGCCGCCACTGCCATGTCCACCGTCTCCATGTCCATCGTCGGTGCCTACATGCAGCTGATCGAGCCGCGCTACGTGGTGGCCGCGTTGGTGCTCAACATGTTCAGTACCTTCATCGTGCTGTCGCTGATCAACCCCTACGAGCCGGACAATACCGTGACCGACGCCAAGGCGCTGGCCGAAGGTGACGAGCACCACAGCCCGAAGAAAGAGAACTTCTTCGAGATGCTGGGCGAGTACATCATGGCCGGTTTCACCGTGGCGGTCATCGTGGGTGCCATGCTGGTCGGCTTCATCGCCCTGATTGCCCTCATCAACTACCTGTTCGAGATGGCATTCGGCGTCAACTTCCAGTTCGTCATGGGCTACCTCTTCTACCCGATCGCCTGGATCCTGGGCATCCCGAGTGGTGAAGCGCTGCAAGCCGGCTCCATCATGGCGACCAAGCTGGTGACCAACGAGTTCGTGGCCATGATGGATCTGGGCAAGATTGCTGCCCAGCTCTCTCCGCGTACCATCGGCATCCTCTCCATCTTCATGGTGTCGTTCGCCAACTTCAGCTCCATCGGCATCATCGCCGGTGCGGTGAAGGCGCTGAACGAAGAGAAGGGCAACATGGTCTCCCGCTTCGGTCTGAAGCTGGTGTACGGCTCCACCCTGGTGAGTCTGCTCTCCGCCGTGATTGCCGGTGTGATGCTGTAATACCGCCACCCGCTCTCTCCATGACAAACCCCTGCCTCGGCAGGGGTTTGTTTTTTGGGGCGACAGCAGGTGCTAGCTGGCCTGACGGACCGCTAGCCTGGCCAGTGGGCCCAGTAACCGGCGGCCAGCAGAGTGAGGGTGCAAAAGCTGGTCTCGACGGCGCTGCCGCTTTTGAGCGGCCAGCCCGGCAGCCGGTAGCGGCGCTTGCTGGGCCACAGCAGCGGAATGCCGGCCGGGGTGAGCCAGTCTCCCAGCAGGTGGCTGAGGTAGCCGATGATAAGGGCATCCTTGACGCCGGTGGGCAGCAGGGCGGGAGCCAGGCTCTGATCCAGCCCCCAGATGGCGGCGGCCACCGCCAGCAGGCTGTGGGTGAAACCGCGATGGCCGAACAGCCGTGACAAGGGTTTCGAGATCCAGGGCAGGCGTTGCCCCAGCACCGACCTGGGGTGGTCGAGGTCCGGCAGCAGGGCGCTGGCCAGTGCGGCAGGAATGGTGTGCCACAGGCTGGCGTCGGCCAGGGCCGGCGTCAGCTGGAGTTTGTGGGCGAGCAGGGTGCAGGTAACGGAGAAGAGCAGGTGCCCTTGGGCTGTCATGATGGCTACGACATGGGGAAAATGGCGGCGCATCTTACCAGTGTCGCGGGCCATTGCAGCAAAAAACCGGGGCCCGATGGGCAGCCCGGTCATTAACTGCGCGGATCTTCCACCTTGGCGTCGGCGGGCACCCGTTTTTTGCCCAGCACCATGGCGCGCACCAGGTCGCTACGGGTGAGGCGATCGGTCAGGATCACCACGGCTGCATGGACGCCGACGGCAGCCATCAGGGTGTTGGCAATGATGCCGTGCAGCTCCTCCAGCCAGTCTTCGCCCCAGAAGGCATCCCAGGTGGTGAGCCAGCCGGTGACGACGGTGCCGACCAGCGACAGCAGCAGCAGCCAGATCATCAGGGCGCCGACCGGGTTGTGGCCGAGGTAGTAGGGGTGACTGCCCTGGGCCAGCTGGCGCAGGTAGTAGCGCACCCGGGCCGGGGTCGGCCACCATTGGCCGAAGCGGGCGTAATGGGGACCGACCAGCCCCCACAGCAGGCGGATGATCAGCAGGATGCCCACTGTGTAGCCGGCATATTTGTGGGGCTTGCTGCCCTCCTCCAGCACGAAGAAGTTGAGCAGGCAGAGGGTGACGGTGGCCCAGTGAAACACCCGGATGAGGGGATCCCAGACTTTCACTTCAGAGGTTGTCATGGTGTGGCTCCATAGAAAGGGCCGGCAGGAGGCCGGCCCATGGCCGGATTATTCGTCGATCTCTTCTTTGACTTTCTTCAGATCGGTCGGGTCGAAGTAGATCTCGACCTTGCGCTTCTCCTTGTCCCAACCGTAAATCTCGTAGCAGTTGGTCTTGGTGACCTTGAACTTCTTGATGTCATAGCCCATCGCCTTGATCTGCTGCTGAGCGTCGGCTTCGCTCATCCACTTGCTCTTGTCGGCCTGGGTACATTGGGGATCGGCCAGGGCTGCGCCGCTCAACAGGGGGATCAGTAACAACAGGGGGGTCAGTTTCATTGCTTGCTCCTTGCGGGTGGTTGGGTCAACAGCCACAAGGTTAGGGCACCAAACTTAAGGGAAAATTAAGCACAAGGAGGTAGGAATGAATATCCCCGGCTGGATGCCGGGGAGGGGGTAATCAACTCAGCTTGCCCCGGATGAGCCACTTGTCGAGGGCGTTGGCGAAGCGCTGCTTGTCGGCCGCGTTGAGGGGGGCCGGGCCGCCGGTCTGCACCCCGGCCGAGCGCAGCTCCTCCATGAAGTTGCGCATGCCGAGCCGCGCCTTGATGGTCTCGCGGGTGTAGATCTCGCCGCGGGGATTGAGCGCCTCGCCGCCGGCATCGATCACCCAGGAGGCGAGCGGGATGTCGCCGGTGATCACCAGATCGCCGGGTTTGACCTGCTGGGCGATGACATGATCTGCCACATCGAAGCCCTTCTCCACCTGCTGGGTCTTGATGAAGGGGGAAGGAGGCACCCGCAGCCCCTGATTGGCCACTAGCGTGGTCACCACCTGGGCACGGTGGGCGGCGCGGTAAAGGATCTCCTTGACCGGAATGGGGCAGGCATCGGCATCGACCCAGATGGGCATGGCAGGGCTTCCTGTGTCTGAAACGAGTGGCGCATCTTAACACGGCCGGCGCGGGGCGGCTGCCCCGGGGCTGAGTCGGGCCCGGCTTTGGTGTAAGCTGGGCCGATGAACATGAGCAAAAAGGACGAGCAGATGGATCGGGTGCCCAGTGACGTAATTTATGGCCTGACCCTGGATGGCAGGGGTGGCATGCAGCCACTGGTGGCGGGCAGTGAGATACCGGCGCAGCAGCCGGGCTGGCTGCATCTGGACTACGGCAATCCGGAGGCGGCGCGCTGGTTGCTGCAGACCCCGCTGCTCAATGATGCGGCGCGCGAGTCGCTGCTCGGCCAGAGCAATCGTCCCAAGCTGGTGCGGATGGGGGAGACGGTGCTGCTGATCCTGCGCGGCATCAACCACAACAAGGATCACAGGCCGGAAGAGATGGTGGCGCTGCGCATCTACATCACCCCGGATCTCATCATCAGCAGCCGGCGCCGGCCGCTGCTGTCGGAGCAGGACGTGTTTAACCAGCTCAAGCTGGGGGGCGGTGCCGATACCCCGGCCGACTGGCTGGTGGAGATCTGCGACGCCCTGACCGACCGGGCCGGGGAGTTCGTCGAGGAGCTGCACGATCAGATCTTGGATCTGGAGGAGATGGTGCTGATGCGCGATCTGCCCGCCAATGGCCGGTTGGCGCTGATCCGCAAGCAGCTCATCATGATCCGCCGCTACCTCTCGCCGCAGCGGGATCTGGTGGCGCGCCTCGCCAACGAGAAGATCAGCTGGCTGGATGAAGATGACCGCCGGCGTCTGCTCGACATCGCCGACCGGCTGCGGCGCTGGCTGGACGATCTGGATGCCGGGGTGGCGCGTACCGCCGTGCTGGCGGACGAGATCAACAACCTGATGGCGGAGGCGACCAATCGCCGCGCCTACCAGATGTCGGTGATGGCGCTGCTGTTCCTGCCCGCCAGCTTCCTGACCGGCCTGTTCGGCATCAACCTGGGGGGCATTCCCGGGGCCGAGAGTCCGACTGCCTTCTGGATCTTCTGCGGCTCCCTGGTGGCGCTGGCGACCGGGCTGGCGGTCTGGCTCAAACATCGGCGCTGGTGGTAAGGAGCAGACATGACGACATGGGAATCTTTTGGCGTGACCCTGCTGTTGCTGCTGGGCCACACCCTCGTTCGCGGGCTCATTCACAAGAGCCTGCTGGCGCTGGCCCAGACCCGGCAGGTGAGCGAGAACCGGGTGCTCTACGTGGAGCACGTGTTCCACTTCCTGCTCGGCTGCGCCACCCTGCTGATCCTGGCCGGGGTGTGGGGGCTCGACTTCTCGCGGCTGGTGGTGCTGGCCTCCTCCTTCTTTGCGGTGCTTGGCGTCGCCATGGTGGCGCAGTGGTCGATCCTCTCCAACATCACCGCCAGCATTACCATCTTCTTCGCCTTCCCCTACAAGATTGGCGACCGGATCCGGATCCTCGACAAGGATGACTCGGTCACCGGGGTCATCACCGAGATCGGCCTCTTCTACGTACGGGTGCGCGATGACAATGGCGATCTGGTCACCTATCCGGCCAACCTGATCCTGCAAAAGCCGGTCAGGCGGCTGGAGGGCAAGGGGGTGGAACCCCTGCAACCGGAATGAGAAAAGGCTCCTGCGGGAGCCTTTTTTGAGCCTGCCGATCACTCAGCGTTCGAAGAAGCGGTAGAGGTGTTCGACCTGGATCGGGCAATCCGCCACCAGGTGCACGTGCTGGCGGGCCTCCTCGACCGAGCCGAAGTAGCGGGGGCAGCCCAGGGTGTCGGTCATCTCGTACAGCTTGCCGTCCTGACCCCTGAACTCCACGATCCAGCCGGGCAGGATGGCGTCCTGCAGGATCTCGGCTTCCTTGAAGGCTTGCTGCTGATAGAGCTGGCGAAGTTCGCTGACTGTCATGACATCCTCCCGTGACGCTTGATGCCACTTCAAGTCTAGTGGTTGCGGTCGGGGTCGGCCGGCTCATTTGGCCGATTTGAGGTGCTCCCAGGCCCAGCGCAGGCGGATGAAGGTGTCGGCATCGCCCCCGCGATCCGGGTGGTGTTGCAGTGCCAGCTCCCGCCAGCGGCGGCGGATGGCATCGGGCTGCGCCCCGGTCGGCAGGGCGAACAGGGTCAGTGCCTCGGCCCTGTGCTCATCCCGCTCACAGGCCCGCCAGAAGCTGCCGAGCAGCGCCTCCACCTCCTCCCGGTCGGTCTGCCAGAACACCTGCCAGTCGAGGTAGTAACTGCGCAGCGCCTCGCCTTGGGCGAGGGCGCTTGCCCCCTCGCGAATGGCGAGTGGTTCGAGCCGGATATCCAGGGTGCTGATCACCAGCCACCACCCTTCGCCATGAAGCTCGGCCTGCAGGTGGTAGAGGGCGTTCATGATGAGGAAGTTGAGCCGAAACAGCTGCAGCTGCTCATCCCCCGGCAGAGGCGGGATGACCTCCTGGCGGCGCAGCTCGGCCAGCAGTTCGTGCACCTTGTAGCTGCCGCTTGCCTGCCGCAGCAGTGTCAGCAGTGGAGCCAACAGCGGGTTGGGCCGTGTCTCGCTCATGGGGTGGCCGTCTCCTTCGGCGGTTGCAGGGCGATCAGCAGCTCCCCGGCCAGCGGTTCGACGGGGCCGGTGACGATGCGGGCCCGCCCCTTGCCGTCCAGCACGAACAGCGGAATGGCGCCCGGGTTGGCCTCCTGGTACTGGGTCCAATCGAACGCCTCGCTCAGCCGGGTCGCCTTGATCTGGCCGCCCCGGCTCAGCAGGCCGCTCAACCGGGCGTAGTTGATGTCGGGACCGAACAGGTTCTGGCGGGCGCGAAAGGTGGCGCTCTCCCGATTGGCCTTGCCGTGCTGCTCGCTGGAGCGCAGGGAGTAGACCTTCTCCTCGCCGTAGAGGTGGGCGAAGTGCAGCACGCCGAGGGCGTTGTTGTGGCGGTTGGGGGAGAGCGCCAGCACTGTGCTGATGCTGGTGAGCGGCAGGTGCAGCTCGGCGTGTTCGGATTGCGGGTTGCCGAAGTAGCAGGGCAGGTTGCTCATCCGCGCCTGTTTGCAGAACTCCCAGGCGGGATCGCAGAGCTGAACCGGCACCCCCTGATCCGCCAGCGCCTTGCCGATGGCCCGCGCCACCGAGTTGGCCCCGATGATGAGCCAGGTGTTGGGGGCGCTCTGGCGCATCTTGAGCAGGCCGGCCAGCGGCGCCGAGGTGAGGCTCTGCAGCACCACGGTGGAGATGATCACCGCAAACACCAGGGGGACCAGCTTGTCGGCATCGGGAATACCGGCCTGGTGCAGGCTGATGGCGAACGAGGCGCTGACCGCCGCCGCGACGATGCCGCGCGGCGCAATCCAGCCGAGCAGGGCGCGGGCCCGCCAGGAGAGATCCGATCCCCAGGTGGAGACCAGAATGCAGAGCGGGCGCGCCACGAACTGCACCACGCACAGCAGCGCCAGCACCATGGGGCCGAGCTGCCAGAGCTGGGCCAGATCGAGGCGGGCCGCCAGCAGGATGAACAGGGAGGAGATGAGGATGACGGCGAGATCCTCCTTGAAGGCCAGCACCTCCTCCAGATCCAGCCCCTCCTGATTGGCGAGCCAGATGCCGAACACGGTGACCGCCAGCAGGCCGGATTCGTGGCTGAGCCAGTTGGAGAGGCTGAAGGTGACCAGCACCAGCGCCAGCACCCCGAACTTGTGCAGGCTGACCGGCAGCCAGTCCTTGCGGATCAGCAGGGTGGTGAGCCAGCCGGCGCCGACCCCGATGAGCGACCCTACCCCCACCGTTTTGGCCAGCGCCAGCAGGGTGTGGCCGATGAGATCTCCCTGGCTGCCGAGGCGCACCGCCTCGAACACCAGCACCGCAAACAGGGCGCCGATGGGATCGATGACGATCCCCTCCCAGCGCAGGATGCGGTCTACCTCCCGGGTCGGGCGGATCACGTTGAGCATGGGGGCGACCACGGTGGGGCCGGTCACCACCAGCACGGCGCCGAGCACCATGGCGACCCGCCAGTCCAGCCCCAGCAGGAAGTAACCGGCGCTGCCGATGACGGCGAAGCTGGCCAGCATGCCCACCGAGCAGAGGTTGCGCACCACCTTGCCGATCCCTTTCAGCTCGGCCAGGTGCAGGGTGAGCGCTCCCTCGAACAGGATGATGGCGACCGACAGGGAGACCAGCGGAAACAGCAGGTCACCGAGCAGGGCGTCGGGGTCGAGCAGGCCGCTGACCGGGCCCAGCAGCAGGCCGGTGAGCAGCAGAAACAGGATGGCGGGCACCCGCAGCGACCAGGCCAGCCACTGGGCCAGCACTGAGACCAGGGCGATCCCGGCCAGGGAGAGAGCAATCATGCAGACCTCGATTAAGGCGATGAACCTGGAGGAAGTGTAGTGGGGAAGATGGTCAGATTGACACCAGTCGGCGGCGGGAACAAGGGGGGAAGCGGATCGCGCGACAGCGGGCGTCACGGGGGCATGACCGCGGGAGAGGGGCGGGGTGTGGCCGCTAACTGCGGCCACCAGCCGGATTAGATGGGGCTCTCTTTGTGGAGTTCGGTGACGCAGTCGGCCACCGCCAGCACCAGCGCCGAGCGCACCACCTGATCGAGCCGGTTCAGCTGCATCTGGTAGAAGGGCCAGTCCTCCTCGTTGGCGGGGGCCTCCTGCGGCATCATGCCGCCCTGGCTGACGCCGTGCAGGCGTGCCAGCAGATCGCGGATGGGCTTGTCGCTGAAGCGGTAATCCTTGGGGTCGCGCACCAGAAAATCGCGGATCTTCAGGTAAGCCTCGAGATCCTGATAGCGTTCGAGGGAGATGAGGCCGAGGGCGAAGATGAGCTTGAGGCGCACCTCCAGCTGGCCGAGAGGACCGCTCTGGTTGAGCAGGGGTTCGATGGCGTATTTGACGGCATACTCCTCCTGACGGAACGCGCGTCGCATCAGAGAGTCGACCGCCTCTTCCAGGATGGTCACGACCTCGAGAAAGAAGCCGCGAGGGCCATCCTGCTCGTTCAGTCGCTCCAGTACTTCATCTTCCTGGTGTGTGGTCATAAGTGCATTGGGTCCAGCTGACAGGGAGAGAGTGGGCCTCTCTCCCGGTTTTTATCGTATGAGGCGCTTTGGTGGCCGGCCTGGGTGGGCCGGCGGCGCCTCATCAGGTCACTTCAAATTGCCATAACGGGTGACGATGGCGCTGACGATGTCGCTGTCGGCAGCCAGGCCGGTGATGCGCGCCAGAGCCTGGGCCGGGCCCAGCTCCGCCAGCAGCTGTTGCAGTTCCACCGCCTGCGGGTCGTCGGCGTTGCGATAGTGCAGCGCCGCGGCGATCCCCTCCTGCAGGTGATCGCTCGGCAGGCCGTACTCGAGGGTGCCGAGCAGCGGCTTCACCAGCCGATCCCCCGCCGCCAGCTTGCGCAGCGGCTGACGGCCGACCCGGTCAATCTCATCCACCAGATAGGGGTTGGCGAAGCGGGCCAGGATCTTCTCGATGTAGGCGGCGTGCAGGCGCGGGTCGAAACCGTAGCGTTGCACCAGCACGGCGCCGCTCTCCTCCATGGCGCGACGCACCTTGCTGCGGATCAGCGGATCCTCGATCGCCTCGCGGATGGTGCGATAGCCCCTCAGCTTGCCGAGGTAGGCGGTGACGATGTGGCCGGTGTTGAGGGTGAACAGCTTGCGCTCGACGAAGGCCATCAGGTTGTCGGTGGGCTCCATGCCCGCCACCTGCGGCAGCTCGCCCTTGAACTGGGTCTGGTCGACGATCCACTCGCTGAAGCTCTCCACCGTCACCTCCAGCGGATCATCGTTGGCAGCCGCCGGCGGAACGATGCGGTCCACCGCCGAGTCGACGAAGCCGATACAGGCGTCGAGGGTGGCATGATACGCGACCGGCAGGTACTTGAGTACCTCCTGCTTGAGATGGCTGGTGCCGCGCACCATGTTCTCGCAGGCGATGACGTTGAGCGGTGTCAGGTTGCCGGCATCGAAGCGGGCCTGCAGCCCCTTGGCCAGGGTGCTGGCAATCTTGTCCAGAATGTTGGGGCCGACCGCGGTGGTGACCAGATCGGCGGTGATGATGCGGGCGATCACCTCGTGGCCGGCGGAGCTCACCGCCGCCACGTTGCGCACCACGTCCAGCTTCTGATCCGCTCCCACCACGTGCACCTTGTACTCCTGGCGGTGGTTGAGCTGGTCGATCAGGGTCTCGTTGACGTCGGCGAAGGTGACCTGGTGGCTGGCGTCAGCCAACAGTTTGCCGATGAAGCCGCGACCGATGTTGCCGGCACCAAAATGCAATGTTTTCATTATATTAACCTCTTGAACCAAAGACGATGAAGGACGATCAGGCAGCCTGTTCGGCACCCAGCAGATCCAGGAACTCCTGGGGATCCTGGGTGCTGGCCAGCCGGTCGATGAGGCCGGGTTCATCCAGTGCATTGGTCAGGCGGGTTATCACCTGCATGTGTTCGTCGTTGCGGGCGGCGATGCCGATCACCAGCCGCGCCACTTCATCGGCCTCCTCGCCGAAGGCGACCCCGGCCGGGTATTGGCAGATGACGATGCCGGTGCGTTTCACAAACTCCTTGGCGGCGATGGTGCCGTGCGGCACGGCGATGGATTCGCCGAGGTAGGTGGAGACCAGCTGTTCGCGCTCCAGCATGGCGTTGACGTAGTCGGGCGCCACGTAGCCCCGCTCCGCCAGCAGCTTGCCGGCAGCCCGGATGGCGGCCTCCTTGTTGTCAGCCTTGAGTCCCAGGTGCACGTCATGACGGCTCAGGGTGAACACCTCGGCGGCCTGCGGCTCGTAGCTGTCGTCGTTGGCCGCCACCAGCAGCTGCGGGTTGGCGACGTCATCGTTGACGGCCTGGGTCAGGCTCTGTACCAGCTCCTGATAGAGACCGTTGTCGAGGAAGTTGGTGAGCGAGATGTGGTGGGCGTGCGGCGCGTGGCGACGGGCCCGCTCGGTCAGATCCTTGTGGGTGATGACCCAGTCCACCTGATCGTCGAGCTGATCGATGGCGCGGTTGGTGACGCTGATGTCGAGGCCGGCGGCCTGCACCCGCTTGCGCAGCAGGCCGGCGCCCATGGCGCTGGAGCCCATGCCCGCATCGCAGGCGACGACTATGTTGCGCACCGCCATCAGTTCACCGCCCGGCTTCTTGGCCGCTGCGGTCTCGGGCTTGGCACCCTTCATGGCTTTCATCTTGCGGGTGGCTTCACCGAGGGCATCGGCCTCGTCGGCTTCCGGCTGCTGGGCACGCACGAACACGGCGGCGACCAGGAAGGAGACGGTGGTGGAGGCGACGATGGAGAGCAGCACCCCGATGAGGGAGGCTTTCGGTGTCATCAACAGCACGGCGAAGATGGAACCCGGTGAGGCGGGGGAGACCAGACCTGCGTTGAACAGGGTCAGGGTGAACACCCCGGTCATGCCGCCGGCAATCACCGCCAGGATGAGGCGCGGGTTCATCAGCACGTACGGGAAGTAGATCTCGTGGATGCCGCCGAAGAAGTGAATGATGGAGGCACCGGCAGCGGACTGCTTGGCGGCGCCGCGACCGAACACCATGTAGGCCAGCAGCACGCCCATGCCCGGGCCCGGGTTCGCTTCGATCAGGAAGAAGATGGAGCGGCCGTGCTCGGTCGCCTGCTGGATCCCCAGCGGCGAGAAGATGCCGTGGTTGATGGCGTTGTTGAGGAACAGGATCTTGGCCGGCTCAACGAAGATGGAGGTGAGCGGCAGCAGGTTGTTGTCCACCAGGAAGCCGACGCCACCGGCCAGTACGCCGGAGAGCACCTTGACGAAAGGGCCGATCACGAAGAAGGCGAGGATCGCCAGCAGCATGCCGATGAGGCCGGCGGAGAAGTTGTTGACCAGCATCTCGAAGCCGCTCTTGACGCGACCTTCCATCGCCTTGTCGAAACGCTTGATGGCCCAGCCACCGAGCGGGCCGACCATCATGGCGCCCATGAACATGGGAATGTCGGTCCCCACGATGACGCCCATGGTGGTGATGGCACCGACCACGCCGCCGCGCTCACCGCCCATCAGCTTGCCGCCGGTATAGCCAATCAGCAGCGGCAGCAGGTAGGTGATCATGGGGCCGACCAGCTTGGCCAAGGTTTCGCTCGGCAGCCAGCCGGTGGGGATGAAGAGGGCGGTAATAAAGCCCCAGGCGATGAAGGCGCCTATGTTGGGCATGACCATATTGGACAGGAAGCGTCCAAAATTCTGTATCTTGACTTTGGTATCCGGTGATAACATGTCGGGACCCCGTTTTAAGCCTGTTTGATTAAAAGTGGTAGTCGGGCTGGCCGGTTTTGCCGAACCGCCATCCCTGTCGTCTAAGCAACTTCAATCTACCAGCTTGTGATCAAATTAGGCTGAAAACGGGGTGTCTTGTGACACAGCTCTCAAATACCCCGACCACCCCCCTCCCTTCATAGTGATGTCGATCACATTCACTCTCTGTATTTCGGCTACATTTCGATCTTTGCTGCCGCCGGTATCGTTTTTATGTGACAGAAATCACTCTTTGCTGTTTGCGCAAACCCGATGTCAATGTGATCTGTTTCTCATTTCTATTATTTGTATTCAATTGGAGCAATTCGCCTGACCTGAAAAGTGAAGGCATTGACGATGGATTAGTTGAATCAACATTCAAATAACCAATGAATCAATTATTTTGTAACCCACTTTCAGTTTTTCATGATGTTCTTCAGCCGCAGAGGCGACGCATCAGCCACTCCAGAGGGCCTCGCTCGAAACGCAGACTCCATAGATTGGCAAACAGCAGCGCCGCCAGGGCGAAGAGGCTGGCGGCCAGCACCACCTCGGGCAGATCCTGCCCCTGCAGCCAGCCGATCGCCTCCAGTACTCCCATGCCGAACATGATGTGGGCCAGATAGAGGGTCAGGGTCTGCCGGCCGACCGGCAGCCACACTCGCCACCAGCGTGCCTCGGGCAGGGCGCGTCCCAGCCAGAGGCAGAGGGCGATCAGGGTGCTGGCCGCGCCCATGCCGAACAGCAGGTAGAGCGGCGCCGGGGGAATGGGCTGGGTCGCCAGCAGTGGCGCCAGCTCGGGGGCCGGCAAGAGGGTCGGCAACCAGAGCGACAGCCCCTTGGCCAGCGCCATGGCGCTCACCCCGCCGGCCAGCAGCCAGCGCTGGGTGACCGGATTGGCCAGAGATTGGCGGCTCAGCCAGAGGCCGTAGAGCAGAAAGCCCAGCCAGGGCACCACCGGGTGCCAGCCGTTGAACAGCAGATTGCGGATGAAGCCGGCCAGGGTCCAGAACTCGGGATAGCTGAAGCTGTGCCACTGCCAGCCCCGATCGTAATCGAGCAGGAACAGCAGGCCGACGAAGCTTGCCGCCAGCAGCGGGATCAGAGCCAGCAGCCAGGGGGAGGGAAGCCGGAGACAGCAGGCCCCCAGCAGAAAGTAGACGGCGTAGTAGTGGATGATGTCGGCCGGAAACACCAGGTAGTTGAGCAGCCCCACGATCAGCAGGAACAGGGCCCGCCTGGCGGTGTGGCTCATGGCCGCCGACCACGCCAGCTTGCGGGTCGACAGCCCCAGCCCGATGCCGGCCAGCACCACGAAGCTGGCGGCGGAGCGCCCTTCCAGTGCATCCAGCAGGGGCTTGAGCCAGGTCGGCCCCCCCGCCAACACCCCCATGGCGATGCGAAAATTCACCAGCACCATGCCGATAAGCGCCATGGCACGGGCCAGATCCAGTCCTTCCAGTCGATTGTGCGGGGTCGTCATGGTGGTGACTCCTTGGGGTGATCAGCGGGCCGGACCCAGCAACTGGTCCAGCAGGGACGGCAACCTTTGTTCCACCGGTGCCTGCTCTGGATGCAGGGCCAGGGCGTGGCGCACCGCCTGCCCCTCCAGCGCGTCCAGCAACAGCTGGGCGGTGAGATCCGGTTGCAGGTGTGCAGCCAGCTCCCCCGCCTGCTGGCCACGGCGCACCGCCGCCGCCAGGGTATCGCACAGCTGGCGCTGGTTGCTGGCGAAGGTGGCTGCCATCTCGGGGTGGCGGGTCAGCTCGGCCAGGATCTCGGTGCCGAGCAGCAGGTTCTCCGGGGTCAGCGACCAGGCGAGGTAGCCGGCGGCGAAGCGGGCCAGCGCCGCCCGGGCCGGCCCCTGGACCAGCTCATCCAGCAGGGGTTGCAGCTCGGCCGCCTCCAGCGAGGCGATCAGGGCGATCAGTTCCTCCTTGCGGGCGAAGTGGTTGTAGAGGTTGCCGAGGCTCACCCCGGCGGCGGCGGCGATGTCGCGCATGCCGGTCTGGTGGAAGCCCCGCTCGATGAAGCAGCCGAGCGCCGCCTGGATGATCTGTTCGCGTCGCTGCTCCAGCCGCAGGTTGTTGGTGGTCATGGGGATGCCTCTTGCCTGAAAACTTAACATGAGCGAACGTTCGTTCATTTGTGGGTTCACTCTATGCCCGTAACGAGCAACTGGCAAGCTCGGCGCGTACAAAAAATGATCGCCGGACTCGGCGGGTGGCATGGTCCAATAAAAAAGCCCGCAGAGTGCGGGCTTTTTACAAGGTGGGGAGGCCTGGCTTATTCGGCCTTGGGGGCCTCGTCGGCAGGCGTGGCATCGGCCTCGCTGGTCGGGGCGACCGGCGCCGGGCCCGGCACCAGCTCCACCGCCGGCTTGGCGATGAGGGAGCGGGTCTCTTCCACCGCTTCGGTCAGCTTGACCTCGATGATCTGGCCGAGCTCGTAGACCACCTCGGTCTTGTCCAGATAGACGCGACCATTGTCCCAGTTGCACTCCAGCCGATCCTTGTTGTCCAGGATATGGCGGGCGGGCATGAACACCACGGCGCCGTTCTCGCGCAGACGCAGCTTGAGGCCGGCGCGCATCACGTCGATGATCTCGGCGTTGAACACCTTGTCGGTGCCGGCATCGGCCTTGAGGTAGCGGACATAGAGCCAGTCGCCGATGTCGCGCTCCACCATGCGGTGCAGGCGGCGGCAGGCGGTCAGGTGCTCGGTGAGCTCCAGGCTCGGGCGCTCACCCGGGGTCTTGCCGGCGATGACGGCCTTCAGCAGGCGATGGTTGACCATGTCGCCGTATTTGCGGATCGGTGAGGTCCAGGTGGCATAGGCATCCAGCCCCAGGCCGTAGTGTGCGCCCGGCTCGGCGGACATCAGCGCATAGCTCTGGAAGCGGCGGATCTTGCCGTCCAGCCAGCGGGTGTCCAGGTTGTCGATCCAGCGGCGCAGGGCGCAGAAGCCGGACAGGCTGGCAATCTCTTCCTTCTCGAACGGGGCCTCGGCGCTTTTCAGCAGATCGATGGCGCCGTCGAGGGACTCTTCGTCAAAGCCGGTGTGGACGTTGAAGATGCCGTAGCCGACCTGCTTGCCGAGCACGCGGCCGGCACAGATGTTGGCGGCGATCATCGACTCTTCCACCATGCGGTTGGCGATGCGGCGTGGCTCGACGTGGATGGCCAGCACTTCGCCGTTCTCGCCCAGCTCGAAGTCGTAGTCGGGACGATCCGGGAATACCAGGGCATGCTCGGTACGCCAGGCGATGCGCGCCTCGGTCATCGCCTTCATCAGCGGCAGTTGGGCCAGCACGCCGGCGTCGATATCCAGCTGCTTGCCGTGTTCGGCCCAGTCGGAGACGTCGTCATAGGTGAGACGGGCGTGGGAGCTGATGCGGGCGGCGAAGAACTCGGTCTCTTCCAGCAGCAGGCCATCCTCGGCGATGAGCAGACGGGCACACAGGGTGTTGCGCTCCTCGCCCTCTTTCAGGGAGCAGAGCTCGTCGGAGAGGGTGCGTGGGATCATCGGCACGTTGCGGCCCGGCATGTAGACGGTGAAGGCGCGCTGGGCAGCTTCCTTGTCCAGCTCGCTCCCTTCGGCCACGTAGGCGGTCGGGTCGGCGATGGCCACCAGCAGCTCCCAGCCGTTGTCCAGCTTGCGGATGGCCAGGGCATCGTCCATGTCCTTGGTCTTGGCGCCGTCGATGGTGAAGAAGGGGGTCGCGGTCAGATCGGTGCGCGGCAGCTCTTCCTCTTCGATCACCTTCCACTCCGGCAGATCCGCCGGCTCGACCTGGGCCAGGTTATGGCGCGCCAGCACCACCCACCAGGGCACGTTGTGATCTTCCTGCGAGGCGATCGTCTGGGTGATCTCGGCAGAGAAGTTGCCGTCCACCAGGGCGTGACGCTTGAGGGTGGCAACCACCCAGTCCCCTTCCTTGAACTCTTTCTCGTCCAGCCCCTTCTTGACGCGGGCCTTGATGGCATCCTTGATCAGCGGGTGATCGGCGACCACGTTGAGGCGGTCGCGGAACATCTTGACGCGGGCCACGAAACGGGTGACGGACTGCTCCAGCAGGGCATCCGGCTCGGCCACTTCCTTCTCTTTTTCGGTACGGATCAGGGCGCTCACCCGGTCACCGTGCATCACCTTCTTCATGTAGGGAGGCGGCACGAAATAGCTGGTCTTCTCATCGACCTCCAGGAAGCCGAAGCCTCGATCGGAGGCGCGGATCACACCCTCTTTCTTGGGGATGTTTTCGCGGATTTGTTGCTTGAGCTGGGCCAGCAGCGGATTGTCTTGGAACATAAGTGAGGAACCTGAAGTGGAAAACCTGGGTGGAGACCTGATGACGGATCGCCCAGCACTATACGTTTTTACCCCTCCAAAGCCAAGGTGAATGGCCGGTTCAGCCGGGTTGCAGTGCCCGGCGACCCTGCTCGATCAGGCGCTGGGATATCTGCTTGTGCAGCCCCCGTTCCAGCACCCAGCGGTGCCAGTAGAGCCGCTCGACCAGATGCTGGTCCGGGCTGAGATCGAGCAGGCTGCCCTCCGCCAGCTGGCGGCGGATCTGCAATTCCGGGATCAGGCAGCAGGCCAGCCCCTGTTCGGCCATGGCGACGAAGGCCTCGGATGAGCGCACCGTGTGGCAGGGGTAGCCGCCGGGCTCCAGCCCGAAGTGGCGGGCCATGTAGCTGACGTGCATGTCGTCGCGCTGATCGAAGGCCACCGCCGGCGCCTTGGCCAGCGCCGCCAGGGTCAGCCCCTGCGGGAAGTGGCGGGCGACGAAGGCGGGGCTGGCGGTGAGCAGATAGCGCATCTCGCCGAGCTCGTCGACGCAGCAGCCGGCCAGCGGCTGGCCGTGCAGGCTGACGGCGCCGAACGCCTGCCCCTCGCGCACCCGATCCAGGGTGCGGCTCTCGTCATCCACCAGCAGGTTGAGCTCGATGGGGTGCTGCTCCAGCAGCGGGGCCAGGGCCGGCAGAAACCAGGTAGCCAGGCTGTCGGCGTTGACGGCGATGCTGACCCGGATCGGCGCCTGCGGCTCGGCGGGGGAGAGTTCACCGGCCAGCTCCAGCTCCAGCTGGCGTACCTGACGGTAGTGGGCCAGCAGCTTCTGCCCGAGCGCGGTGGCCTGCAGCGGCTGGCCACGGATCAGCAGCGGCTCGGCAAACTGCTGCTCCAGCTGTTTGATGCGCTGGGAGATGGCGGATTGGGTGATGTGCAGGCGCTGGGCGGCCCGCTCGAAGTTCTGCTCCTGCATCACCGCATCCAGCGCCAGCAGCAGCTTGTAATCCAACGCCTTCATCAGCATGCCTTATCAACAGAGGGAATTGAGAAGGGATGCTACTCAAGTGGTGGCGGGAGAACAACCGGGGATCGCTGAAAATGTCGGCAGACCAGGCGTGACAAGGGCTGTGGGGTCAAAGCGGATTTGTCACTGTGAGATGTGACAGTGGTGGTCAAAAGGTATTCAAGAGATACTCCTTTGCGTCCGTTTTTGCATGGGGTGGAAACGGGCCATAGCGAGAACTTTTAATCCCGGGTCTTACCCCGGGATTTTTTTGTGTCGCCTTTATTCGGTGACCAGTTCGCGCGCCTCGTCATAGGCACCCTGCAGGGGCTGGCCGACGGCACGGGCGAAACGCTCATCCAGATGGAAGCGGATCCCGACCCCGCGCACGGCGCCCAGATCCACCGCCTGGCGGTGACCGAGCCGTTCGATGGGCAGGCCGAGACGGCGGAAGATCCGCTCCACCGGCAGGCTGACCACGGCAACCAGCTCGCGGATCCCCTGCGCCTTGGCGAAGGCATAGACCTCGCGGAAGATGATGCAGGTCAGTTCGCTGATGCCGTTGCCGAGCCGGGGAGCCCGTTCGGCATCGATGGCGAGGCGGGTCAGCTCCCACACGTCGTTGCTGCGCGGCGGGGCTTCACCGGCGAGGGCGGTGGGGAAGATGCTGGGCAGCATGTAATCCTGGGCACAGCTGAGCAGACGGATGCAGCCGCACAGGCCTTCCTCGTCTTCGATCAGCACCCAGTGGGTATCAGGGGTATCGAAACTGTCCTGCTCCAGACCGCGGTGGGATTCCACATCCCAGCCGAGGCGATCGGAGAAGACGCGATTGCGAAAGCGATAAAGCTCGTTTTCTACCTCCCATCTGGGGTGTTCTTTTAATTTTCCTTTGAAAACAAGCATTCAGATGTCTCCATTTCAGTGTTCGGCGCTATAATCGAGGCCCTGGCCAGGGGGGCTAGCATATGAAACAAGACCAACTGCTTGAGTACCTCGAACATTTCACTTCGGTAACGGACGGGGATCGTTTGGCCGAGTTGATCGGTCGGTTCACGCTCGGTATGGGTTACGACTACTACCGGTTTGCGCTGATCATTCCCATGTCGATGCAAAGACCCAAGGTGGTGCTGTTCAACCAGTGCCCAGACTCCTGGGTGCAGGCCTACACGGCCAACCATATGCTGGCCTGTGATCCCATCATTCAATTAGCCCGCAAGCAGACCTTGCCCATTTACTGGAACCGGCTGGATGAGCGGGCGCGTTTTCTGCAAGAGGGCAGTCTTGACGTGATGGGGTTGGCGGCGGAGTTCGGGCTGCGCAACGGAATTTCGTTCCCGTTGCACGGTGCGGCAGGGGAGAACGGCATCATACTGTCGTTCATCACCGCCGAGCGGGCATCGAGCGATCTGCTGCTGGAGTCCTCGCCCATCCTCTCCTGGATGTCCAACTACATCTTCGAGGCGGCGATCCGGATTGTGCGGGTCAGTCTGCGGGAAGATGACCCTCAGGAGGCCCTGACTGACCGGGAGACCGAATGCCTGTTCTGGGCCAGTGAAGGGAAAACGTCGGGTGAAATCGCCTGCATCCTGGGGATCACGGAGCGAACCGTGAACTACCACCTCAATCAGGTCACCCGTAAAACGGGGTCGATGAATCGCTACCAGGCCATCGCCAAGGGGGTGAGCAGTGGCATTTTGCTGCCCAATCTCGAGCAGGTCGTGGTCACCAACTTCCCCAAGCTGATGCAATAAAACCCGATGATTCTCGGGGCAGAGTGATTGGCTAACAATTGTCAGATCCTGCAATTGACAGTCATGGTCGAATGGCGGCCCTTCTGCCCCGAAGGGGTTATGCCTGCCCTGCAGTCATTAGCAAAACCAATGGCTCAGCAGATCAATGAATTTCTCTAAATAGAACTGCCCCCTTATAGTGCCGTCCAATCACTCTGCTGGACGGTTCATCCATGTTTGCTACCACCCTGCAAGGCTTCACCCTCGGCCTTGCCATGATCATTCCCATCGGTGCCCAGAATGCCTTCGTGCTGAGTCGGGGCATCCACCGCAACCACCATCTGCTGACGGCGACCCTCTGCTGCCTGTGCGATCTCGTGCTGATCGGCATCGGGGTGTTTGGCGGGGCCAACCTGCTGGCGGCCAGCCCGATCGGACTGGCCCTGCTGACCTGGGGCGGCGTGCTGTTTCTCGGCTGGTTCGGTATCCGTTCCCTGCGCAGTGCCTGGCGCGGGCAGGGAGCCAAGCTGGCGGACTCGCCCCAGTTGATGGGGGTCAAGAGCGTGCTGGCCATGACCCTCGGGGTGACCCTGCTCAATCCCCACGTCTACCTGGACACCCTGATGCTGCTCGGCTCCTTCGGCAGCCAGTTTGCCGAAGAGTTGCGGCCGGCCTTTGCGGCGGGGGCCATGCTGGCCTCGCTGGTCTGGTTCTACAGCCTGGCGTTCGGGGCGGCCGCCCTCTCACCCTGGCTCGCTCGCGGTAGGGTTCAGCAAGCTATTGATACTATTGTTGGTTTCATCATGCTGGGGCTGGCGTTGCAGCTGGCGAGCGGGGCTCTGCTGGCGTCATAGGCTATTTTTGTGCCGCACCTCATAAAAATTAATCCCGGCTTCATGCGCTGACATATTCGTCTGTTAAATTCCCGTCGCTGGTAAAGCGACACTCATAATAAAAGGGACAAGACAGTGAATAAAACCATGAAGCTGGGTGCTATTGCAGCCATCGTGCTGTTATCTGCCTGTAGCAATGAAAACGACAGCAAGGCGCAACCGGGTGAGGTTGCCCTGCGTCTGATCCAGACCTCCGATATCCACTCCAACGTACTGGGCTACGACTACTACCAGAACAAGGAAGATCGCAAGTTTGGCCTCTCTCGCACCGCGCTGCTGATCCGCGCGGCCCGCGCCGAAAACCCCAACAACCTGCTGCTCGACAACGGCGACCTGATCCAGGGCACGCCGCTGGCGGACTACATCTTCGAGCAGTCCGGTGCCGGTTACCTCGACAAGCAGGCCCACCCGGTGTTCAAGGCGATGAACGAGCTCGGCTACGATGCCGGCAACCTGGGCAACCACGAATTCAACTACGGGCTGGATTACCTCACCAAGACCCTGCAGGGGGCCAAGTTCCCCTATGTGAACGCCAACGTGTTCGAGGCGGGCGCCTTCAAGCGCGATGCCAAGGGGCAAATAGACTGGAGCGGCAACAAGTTCACCCCCTACCTGCTGCTGGAGCGCAAGGTGAAGGATGACAAGGGCCAGCTGCAGACCGTCAAGGTCGGTATCCTGGGGCTGACCCCGCCGCAGGTACTGCAGTGGGACAAGCGTCATCTGGAAGGCAAGGTGGTGGTGGCCGACATGGTCGAGACCGCCAACCACTATGTGCCCGAGCTGCGCGCCAAGGGGGCCGACATCGTGGTAGTGGTGGCCCATACCGGCATCAACGCCAGCAGCTACGAGGCCATGATGGAGAACTCGGCCTGGCACCTGGCCAAGGTGAAGGGGGTGGATGCCCTGATGCTGGGCCACGCCCACAAGAACTTCCCGGGTGACTTCCCGGATCTGCCGGAGGTGGACAACAAGGCCGGCACCCTGAGCGGCATTCCGACCGTGATGCCGGGTTACTGGGGCAACCACCTCGGCATCATCGACCTCAAGCTGGAGCAGGTGGACGGCAAGTGGCAGGTGAAACAGAGCCAGGCCAGCCTGCGCAAGATCGACTCCAGCGAGGGCAGCGCGGTGGATCAGCGGGTGGTAGACCTGGTGCAGGCCGACCACGACGCCACCAACCAGTGGCTGGACGAGCCGCTCGGCAAGATCACCTCCTCCATCCACAGCTTCTTCGCCCTAGTGCAGGATGATCCTTCGGTGCAGCTGGTGAGCGATGCCCAGCGCAAGCATGCCGAGCAGCTGCAAAAAGACGGCCTGCTCAAGGAGTCCTACCCCATCCTGTCGGTGGCGGCGCCGTTCCGTGGCGGTCGCAACGGCATCAATGACTTCACCTATGTGGCCCAGGGTGACATCTCCCTGCGCAACGTCTCCGACCTCTACATCTATCCGAACACCCTGCAGGTGGTCGAGGTGAACGGGGCCACCGTCAAGGAGTGGCTGGAGATGAGTGCCGGCCAGTTCAACCAGATCGACACCGGCAAGACCGAGGTGCAGTGGCTGGTGAACGAGAAGTTCCCCACCTACAACTTCGACGTGATCGATGGGGTCAACTACGAGGTGGATATCACCCAGCCGGCCCGTTACAACAAGGAAGGGGCCAAGGTCAGCGACGGCCAGCGCATCAGCAGCCTCACCTTCAACGGTCAGCCCATCGATCCGACCCAGAAGTTCTACGTGGTGACCAACAACTACCGCGCCAGCGGCGGCGGCCACTTCCCGGGCATCGACGGCAGCAACATAGTGCATGAAGACCCCTTCGAGACGCGCGAGATCATCGCCCAGTACCTGAAGGCCCAGTCTGCCGACAACCCTGCCGGCTTCAGCCCGGCGGCCAACAACAACTGGCACATGAAGGCCCTGCCGGCCAACGTGGACGTGCGGCTCTACTCCTCGCCCCGTGAGGAGGCCAAACAGCTGGCGGGTGCGGATCTGGAGTACAAGTCCACCCTGCCGATGGATGATGCCCAGCACCCTGGCTACGCCATCTTCCGGCTGATCCGTCAGTAATTTCCGGCCGACATGGCAATAAAAAAAGCCCTCGCACTGCGAGGGCTTTTTCATGGGCGGAGGGCTTAGTTGACCACGGCCACGTTGATGGTGCCATTGCCCTGGGTCATACGGACCCGGGCGCCCGGCACGAAGGTGGGGCTGGCCTTTTGCACCACCACGATGGATTCGCCGTTCTCTTTCTTGATCTCGAGTTCGACACCGTCCACCTGGTTGAGCTTGTCACCGGCCGCCTTGCCCGCTGCCGCACCCGCAATGGCGCCACCGGCTGCGGCGATGTCGCTGCCGCGTCCGCCGCCAATGGTGCTGCCGAGCAGGCCGCCGACCACGGCGCCGCCAATGGTGCCGATCAGCGAGTTCTCATCGGCCTGGATCTTGACCGGGCGGGTGGAGAGGATGGTGCCGTAGCTGACGGTCTGCACCTGCTTGGCGCGATCCTTGGTGTAGACGTCACCGGAGTAGACGTCGCTGTTGGCACAGCCGCTGAGGGTGGTGGCGGTGGTGGTGGCCAACAGGGCGATGAGGGTAATGCGTTTCAACATGATGGGCCTCCTGGGCTGGCATCTAATCTGGTTTGTTCGGTCAGTGATTCAACTCTACGCCAACCGGATTGAGCATGAAACCAGCAAAGTGTAACCAATTATAAGGCCCGGGCCCCGCAAACCCTGTCACCGCCGGCTCAGCCGAGCCGTTTTTCCAGCAGCAGGCGATCCTCGCCCGGGCCGAAATAGTCGCGCTCCTCGGCCAGTTGTTGATAACCGAGTCGAAAGTAGAGGCGCTGGGCGGGATTGGCCGGATCCACCGTCAGTCTGACCCGCTCGATCCCCAGTGTCAGCAGTGACTGCTCCACCTGCAGCATCATGCGTTCGGCCAGGCCGAAGCCGCGCGCCTCCGGCAGCACCGCCAAGGAGAGCAGCCAGCCCTGCGACCGATCCTGTCCCAGTCCGCCCAGGGCATAGCCCAGCAGCTTGCCGTCCAGCTCGGCCACCAGCAGCAGCTCGGGCCACAGATCCATGGCCTGGCGGAAGAAGAAGCCGGGATAGACATCCTCCCCGAATACATTGACGTCGATCTGCCAGATGGCGTGCATGTCGGTGTGGCGCGCCACTCTCAAAACGGGGGGCTGGTGCATCCGGGCTCCTGTGGTGTCGTACGTGCTGCCGGGCGGCAGTCAAAAAGGAGCCACAGGGTAGTGGGCCCGCCGGGCTGATGCAAGCGGGTCTGGGGCGCTGAGCGGCAGGGCCGCTCCGGCTCAGGGCGGTAGAGGACGGCTGCCCGGTCGTTTGGGGGCCTTGCGGCGGCTGTCCAGCAGGTGGCGCAGGGCCAGCCAGGGGTGATGCCACAGCATGCGCGGGCCGCTCCACTTCATCACCAGCTGGATCTGCTTGCGCATGGCCGGGGCATAGCAGTGGATGTGGCAGTTGGCACAGGTGGGCTTGTGGCCGTGACCATAGCGGCAGCGGCGCAGCCGCTGGTGGGCAAACTCCTGCAACTGCTGGCAGTGCCGGCAGACGGGATCCTGATGATGATGGTCGCAGTAGAGGCGGATCATGGCGCTGACCGTCTGCTGCTCCCGCTTGAGCCTGGGATGCACGGGCGCCTTGTCGGCACGGGCCGGGCGCGCGGGGTGGGAGTGATGGGTCGTCATGCAGGGCATTGTCCGGACCTGGGGCGACGGGGTCTTGATACAGGTCAAACCGGCGGGCAAAAAAACAGGGCCCGCGGGCCCTGTTTCATCAGACAGCTCTGCTTGTCTGCGCTTAGATGAGGCTGGTTGCCTGCTCCAGCCAGGCGAGATCCTCGCCTTCCAGCAGCGGGCTCAGGCGGCGGTAGACCTCGGCGTGATACTCGTTGATCCAGCGGAACTCGGCCGGGCTCAGCAGGCTGCGATCGATGAGGCGGGTATCGAACGGTACATAGGTCAGCCGCTCGAAGCCGAGCATCGGCAGCTCGCCGATCTGCTCCTGCTCGGTGACCACCACCAGGTTCTCGCAACGGATGCCGAAGGCATCTTCCCGGTAGTAGCCAGGTTCGTTGGAGAGCACCATGCCCGGCTGCAGGGCCACCAGGCTGCCCTTGGGGGCGATGCGCTGCGGGCCTTCGTGCACGCTCAGGAAGTGGCCGACGCCGTGGCCGGTGCCGTGGTCGTAGTTGTAACCGGCCTGCCACAGCGGCTGGCGGGCCAGCACGTCGAGCTGGATGCCGGCGGTGCCGCGCGGGAAGCGGGCCTGATCCAGCGCGATGTGACCCTGCAGTACCCGGGTGAACATCGCCTTGTGCTCGTCGGTCAGCTCACCCACCTTGAGGGTACGGGTGATGTCGGTGGTGCCGTCCAGATACTGGGCGCCGGAGTCCACCAGATAGATGCTGTCCTGGCCAAAGGTACGCGGGGTGCCGTTGGTGTGGCGGTAGTGACACATGGCTGCGTTGGGGCCGAGCGCCGAGATGGTGTCGAAGCTCGGCTCGACGTAGTGCTCCTGCTCGCGGCGGAAGGCTTCCAGCTGATCGGCCAGGGTCCCTTCATCCACCCCGTCGAACTCGCCGCTGGCGATCAGCCGATCCAGCCAGGCCAGGAAGCGGGTGACGGCGACACCGTCGCGCAGATGGGCGGCGCGCATGCCGGCCAGCTCCACCTCGTTCTTGCATGCCTTGGGCAGCATGGTCGGGTCCTGACCGGCCACCAGGATGGCGCCCGCCTCTTCCATGACCAGCTGGGTCCAGGCGTTGGCGGTGTTGGGATCGGCCAGCACCTTCTGCTGGTCTTCACCGATGCGCTGCAGCACGTCACCCAGCTTGTCGATGGGGTAGACGGAGACATCCTGCCCCACGTGCTGGCTGAAGGCGAAGCAGTCGATCTTGTCGGTGTCGACGAAGAAATCCATGGTGGCGTTGGCGTAGAGCACCGCGAAGCCCAGCACCACCGGTAGCCGCTCCACGTCGCGACCACGCAGGTTGAGCAGCCAGTTGATGGGCTCGGCCTGGGTCAGCAGCACTGCATCCAGCCCGCGCTTGCGCAGATCGCTGGCCAGCATCTCGCGCTTGGCCTGGCTGGATTGGCCCGCCAGCGCTTCGCTGTAGAGGATGGCCGGGTTCTTGGTGGGGGCGGGGCGATCGCTCCAGTGCAGATCGATGGGGTTCTGCTCCACCCGCACCAGCTCGATGCCGCGCTCGGTCAGCACCGCCTTGGCATTGTGATACCAGGCCAGGCTGTGCAGGCGGGCGTCGAAGCCGACCCGGGAGCCGGACGGCAGCTGATCCGCCAGCCACTGCACATGGGGATCTTCCACCAGATGGAGAAACTCGAAGAGCTCGGCCGGTGCCTGCATGCGGGCCTGCACCGTGTAACGACCGTCGATGAACAGGGCCGCCCGCTGCGCCAGGATGATGGCGAGGCCGGCGGAGCCGTTGAAACCCGTGATCCAGTCCAGTCGCTCGGCGTAGGCGGGAATGTACTCCCCCAGGTGCTCGTCGTCGTGGGGGACGATGAAGGCGTCCAGCTCCATCATGGCCAGTTCGGCCCTGACCTGGGCGACGCGGGTTTCAATAATCTCGAAATGATTCATGTCGTTAATGCCAGATTGTTGTGATGTGAGTGTTCAGTGGTTGTGGCCGCTGTCCAGGATCCGCTTGATGGACTGGCCAGCCGCCTCGATATGTTGCTTGAGCAGTACCACCGCCTCGTGCTTGCGGCGGGCGCGGCACAGCTCCAGCAGCTGGGCGTGCTCGCGCTCGGCCTTGTCGACGCCATCGCTGGCGAACAGCAGCTCGAAGCGCACATAGCGGTCACAGCTCAGATTGATCTGGGCGATCAGCTCCAGTGCCTGGGGGCGGCCGGCGGCCTGATAGAGGGTGGCGTGAAAACTGTGGTTCAGCTCGGCCCAGCGTTCGATCTGGGTGCCCGACTCGAGGGCCTGGTCGAACTGGGCGAGGATCGCCTGCGCCCTGGCGAAGGTCTCCTCCGTCATCAGGTCGACGGCGTGGAACAGGGTATCGGCTTCCAGCAGGGCTCGCAAATAAAAGAGCTCCTCGATGGCCGCTGCGTCCAGCATGGTGACCACGGCGCCGCGGTGTGCCTCGAACTTCACCAGCCCCTGCGCTTCCAGCTGCATCAGGGCTTCCCGCACCGGAATGCGGCTCACCGCCAGCTCCTTGGCGATGGCGTCCTGACGCAGGGGGGCGCCGGCGGGAAACTCACCGCGCAGGATCCGGCCACGGAGGTTTTCCATCACCATTTGGGTTCGGGTCTTGTAGGGTGGGGTCATGATCGGGTCACAGGGGAATCGTTACAAAATTGTATATTGTATAAAGTTGGGCTGAATCTAACGCGCAAGGGCCCACAAGGCAAGGTTTGGCGGGAGTCAAACGCCGCGCTCTGCTCAAAAAAATACCGGCCAGCTGGGCTGACCGGTATGAGATTGGCAGTAAACGGGCTGGCTGTTACAGCTGCGGGCCTGCCGCTACCAGACGCTTGCCCTCTTCATTGTCGGTGAAGCGCTCGAAGTTCTTGATAAAGCGTCCTGCCAGGTCAACCGCCTTGGCATCCCACTCGGCCTTGTTGGCGTAAGTGTCGCGCGGGTCGAGGATTGCCGGGTTCACGTCGTGCAGGGCGGTCGGCACTTCCAGATTGAAGATCGGCAGCACCTTGGTCTCGGCCTTCTCGATGGAGCCATCCAGGATGGCGTCGATGATGGCGCGGGTATCCTTGATGGAGATGCGCTTGCCGGTGCCGTTCCAGCCGGTGTTGACCAAGTAGGCTTCCGCGCCGGCGGCTTCCATCCGTTTCACCAGCTCCTGACCGTACTTGGTCGGGTGCAGGGAGAGGAAGGCTGCGCCGAAGCAGGAGGAGAAGGTCGGGGTCGGCTCTGTGATGCCGCGCTCGGTACCGGCCAGTTTGGCGGTGAAGCCAGACAGGAAGTGGTACTTGGTCTGCTCCTTGGTCAGCTTGGAGACCGGGGGCAGCACGCCGAAGGCATCGGCGGTCAGGAAGATCACCTTGTTGGCGTGACCCGCCTTGGAGACCGGCTTGACGATGTTCTCGATGTGATAGATGGGGTAGGAGACCCGGGTGTTCTCGGTCTTGGAGCCATCGTCGAAGTCGATGGTGCCGTCGGCCGCCACGGTCACGTTCTCCAGCAGCGCATCGCGACGGATGGCGTTGTAGATGTCCGGCTCGGCTTCCTTGGAGAGCTTGATGGTCTTGGCGTAGCAGCCGCCTTCGAAGTTGAACACGCCGTCGTCGTCCCAGCCGTGCTCGTCATCGCCGATCAGCTGACGCTTGGGATCGGTGGAGAGGGTGGTCTTGCCGGTACCGGACAGGCCGAAGAAGATGGCCACGTCACCGTCCTGACCCACGTTGGCGGAGCAGTGCATGGAGGCGATGCCGCGCAGGGGCAGGAAGTAGTTCATCATGGAGAACATCCCCTTCTTCATCTCGCCACCGTACCAGGTGCCGCCGATGAGCTGGATCTTCTCGGTCAGGTTGAAGGCGACGAAGTTCTCGGAGTTGAGACCCTGCTCCTTCCAGTTCGGGTTGGTGCACTTGGCACCGTTCATCACCACGAAGTCCGGTTTGAAGGTTTTCAGCTCTTCATCGCTCGGGCGAATGAACATGTTTTTCACGAAGTGAGCCTGCCAGGCCACCTCGGTGATGATGCGCACGGCCAGGCGGGTGTCCGGGTTGGCACCGCAGAAGCCGTCGACCACGAACAGGCGCTTGCCGGAGAGCTGTTTGGTCACCAGGGATTTCAGATGTGACCACACTTCCGGGCTGATGGCTTTGTTATCGTTTTTACCCTGGTCAGACCACCACACAGTATTCTGGGTAGTGGCGTCTTTGACGATATATTTATCTTTAGGGGAGCGGCCGGTGAAGATGCCGGTATTGACATTGACGGCGCCCAGTTCGGTCACCACGCCGCGCTCGAACCCTTCCAGGTCGGCACGTGTCTCTTCCGCGAACAGCTGGTCGTAGGAAGGGTTGCGCAGGATTTCAGTGGAGTTCTTGATACCGTACTGGTCCAGTCCTAATTGCTTGGCCAGGGTGGGTTCTGCCACGATTGTCATTGTATTCTCCTGGGTTCAGAGGTTGGTAGGGTTCTATCTGGCGTTCATCCTATCACTTAGGTGGTAGAGTTTAGCGATCGCCATCAAACTTTATAAAATAGGGTATTTTTTTGTTATTTAAGTTAAAGGCGGGTTTTGCCCGCCTTCAATTAGTGTAACTTGTTTGCATCATTACCGGGAGCCCTGCTGAACAGGGTTTCGACGTCGATCCCATCAAATTGGTACTGGGCGCCGCAATAATCACAGTGCATGTCGATCTTGCCGAGCTCCTGCACCATCTCCATGACCTCTTCCTTTTCTATCTGCAGCAGAGCCCCTTCGCAACGGGCGCGGGAGCAGGTGCAGCGGAACTCGACCGCCTGCGGATCGAACACCCGCACCTTGTCCTGGTGGTAGAGGCGGTAGAGGATCTCTTCCGCTTCCAGACCGAACAGCTCTTCATCCTTGATGGTGCTGGTGAGCTGGGTCAGGTGCTCGAAATCGTCGCTGTGATCCTCGCTCTGGGCAGGCAGCTCCTGCAGCAGGATGCCGGCGGCGCGCGGCTCACCCTGGTGGTAGCCGGTACGGATCCACAGCTTGGTCGCCAGCTGTTCGGACTGGGCGAAGTAGTGCTCCAGGCAGCCAGCCAGGGTGTCGGCGTCCAGCGCTATGATGCCCTGATAGCGTTCACCCTGCTCCGGGGTGATGGTGATGACCAGCTGGCCTTCTCCGATCAGGCTCTGCAGCTTGTCGTCGCTCGGCAGTTCCCCTTCATAGCGGGCCACACCACGCAGCTGCTGATTGTTGTCGCCGTTGATGACGGCCAGCCGTACCGGGCCGTTGCCCTGCAGCTGCACCGTGATGGAGCCTTCGAACTTGAGGGTGGCGGTCAGCAGGCTGGTGGCGACCAGCAGTTCACCCAGCAGTTTTTGCACCTGTACCGGGTAGTTCTGGGCCTCAACCACGTGGCGGTAGGTGTGGTCCAGCTGGACCAGCTCGCCCCGGACTTCGTACTCTTCGAACAGATAGCGATACAGGAGATCTTGGTTACTCATCATGCATTCCTGGGTTCTTCGGTGGGGTAAATAGATAAAAACATTAATAAACAGCTGGTTAGGAACTTATTCCGGCAACTGTCGTCATAAAAGGGCCATCTTGGCGGGTCAATATTGCTTGACCTTGATCAGCTGGCGCCGCTCCTGCTTGTCGGGGCGACGCTCGGGGCTTGGCGCAAACTGGCTGTTGAAGCGGCGTGCCTCGCTGTTTTCGGCCCGCTTTTTCAGGCTGGCCTCGGTCTCTTCATAGAGCTGCTGGGCCAGCGGGGCGGACTTGCGCTGCTCGCTCACCTCGAGCACCCGCACTTCCCGTTCGTCCTGACCCTGCCAGAAGCGAATGAGAGCGCCGACCTCGACATGCTTGCCCGGTTTGCTGCGCTGGCCGTTGTAATGCACCTTGCCCCCTTCAATCTGGTCGCGGGCCAGGCTGCGGGTCTTGTAAAAACGTGCCGCCCACAACCACTTGTCGAGACGGACCAGGGCTGGGGTTTCTGCGGGGTTCGGCATGAATCGACTCCGGAATGGCTGAAAGGGGTGCCTGATTATACCAGAGGCGGGCCCCGGGATAGAAACAGGGGGGCTGATGGTGTGACGGAATGTCAATTTTCGCAGCTTCATCCCATCCGGTCGGTTGTCTCTGGGTCCATTGCCGTACACAATAGCCAACCGATTTGGATGCCAGAAAATATTGATAAACATGACGCTACCGTTCAGGGATGACTTGTTGAGCTCCCTTCTGGCCCGTTGTAAAACCGTGCCACTCTCCCGATTCAGCCAGCCTCTGTTCTGGCTTCTGCTGCTGTTGCTGGCCCACCAGTGTGCCGGTCTCACCTGGCGTCTGCTGGATCTCGGCAGCCGGCCCGTCAGCCAGTCCTGGCAACCGTCGGTGGTCGCCAATCAGAGCCAGGGTGCAAACCGGCTCGACCTGAGCGGCGTCAGCCGGCTGGCACTGTTCGGCAAGGCCAAACAGCAGGCCCAGGCGGCCGATGTTGTCGCAGCCGATGCTCCCAAGACCCAGCTCAACGCCCAGCTTAACGGCGTGCTGGCGAGCTCGGATCCCGCCAAATCCATTGCCATCATCGCCCACAATGGGCTGCAGAACTCCTACGGCATCGGTGATCTCATCGATGGTACCCAGGCCAAGATCCGCCAGGTGTTCCCGGATCGGGTCATCATCGAGCGGGACGGCCGCGACGAAACCCTGATGCTGGACGGGGAAGAGTACGGCAAGCCGCTGCCCAAGCCGGGCAACCAGGATGGCAAGCTCTCCTCGGTACGCAACGAGCTGATGGGCAACCCCGGCAAGATCACCGATTACCTCAATATTTCCCCGGTCCGGGTCGATGGCCGCATGGTCGGCTATCGCCTCAATCCGGGCAGCAATCCGGAACTGTTCAATCAACTGGGGCTGGTCGCCAACGACATGGCGGTCAGCATCAATGGGCTGGATCTGCGGGATAACGCTCAGGCCATGCAGGCGATGCAGCAGGTGGCTGGCGCAACGGAAATGACCGTCACCGTCGAGCGGCAAGGACAGCTCTACGACGTTTATGTCGGCTTGTCAGAATAATGATTTGGAGTAGCACCAAGAATGATAAATAAAGGGAAGGGCTGGCGTCTGGCCACCGTGGCTGCGGCGCTGATGATGGCAGGTTCTGCCTGGGCCACCGAATATTCCGCCAGCTTCAAGAATGCCGACATCGAAGAGTTCATCAACACGGTCGGCAAGAACCTGAACAAGACCATCATCATCGAGCCTTCGGTGCGCGGCAAGATCAACGTCCGCAGCTATGACCTGCTCAACGAAGACCAGTACTACCAGTTCTTCCTGAGCGTGCTCGATGTCTATGGCTTCGCCGTGGTCCCGATGGACAACGGCGTGCTCAAGGTGGTGCGCTCCAAGGATGCCAAGACCTCCGCCATCCCGGTGGTGGACGAGAGCAACCCCGGCAGTGGCGACGAGATGGTGACCCGGGTGGTACCGGTGCGCAACGTTTCGGTGCGCGAACTGGCGCCGCTGCTGCGCCAGCTCAACGACAACGCCGGCGGCGGCAACGTGGTCCATTACGACCCCTCCAACGTGCTGCTGATCACCGGCCGCGCCGCCGTGGTCAATCGGCTGGTGGAAGTGGTGCGCCGGGTCGACAAGGCGGGCGACCAGGAAGTGGACATCGTCAAGCTCAAGTACGCCTCTGCCGGCGAGATGGTGCGGCTGGTGACCAACCTCAACAAGGATGGCAACAACCAGGGCGGCAACACCTCCCTGCTGCTGGCCCCCAAGGTGGTGGCCGACGAGCGCACCAACTCGGTGGTGGTGAGCGGCGAGCCCAAGGCGCGCGCCCGCATCATCCAGATGGTGCACCAGCTCGACCGTGACCTGCAGAGCCAGGGCAACACCCGGGTCTTCTATCTGAAATACGGCAAGGCCAAGGATCTGGTGGAGGTGCTCAAGGGCGTCAGCTCCAGCATCGAGGCGGACAAGAAGGGCGGCGCGGCCACCACCACGGGCGGTGGCGGTGCCAGCATCGGCGGCGGCAAGCTGGCCATCTCCGCCGACGAGACCACCAATGCGCTGGTGATCACCGCCCAGCCGGACGTGATGGCCGAGCTGGAGCAGGTGGTCGCCAAGCTCGACATCCGCCGTGCCCAGGTACTGGTGGAGGCGATCATCGTCGAGATCGCCGATGGCGACGGTCTCAACCTCGGGGTGCAGTGGGCCAATACCAATGGAGGCGGTACCCAGTTTACTGACACCAACCTGCCCATCGGTTCGGTGGCCATCGCGGCCAAGGATTATCAGAAGAACGGTACCACCACAGGTTTGGCTGCCTTGGCCAAGGATTTCAACGGCATGGCGGCCGGCTTCTACAAGGGCAACTGGGCCGCGCTGGTCACCGCGCTCTCCACCAACACCAAGAACGATATTCTCTCCACGCCGAGTATCGTCACCATGGACAACAAGGAAGCCTCCTTCAACGTCGGCCAGGAAGTGCCGGTGCAGAGCGGTTCCCAGAGCTCCACCACCAGCGATCAGGTGTTCAACACCATCGAGCGCAAGACGGTGGGTACCAAGTTGGTGGTGACGCCGCAGATCAACGAAGGGGATTCCGTGCTGCTCAACATCGAGCAGGAGGTCTCCAGCGTGGCGCAGACCCAGGCACCCGGTACCAGCACGCTGGGCCCGACCTTCGATACCCGTACCATCAAGAACGCTGTGCTGGTGAAGAGTGGCGAGACCGTGGTGCTGGGTGGTTTGATGGACGAGAAGACCCAGGAGAAGGTCTCCAAGGTACCGCTGCTCGGCGACATCCCGGTGCTGGGTTATCTGTTCCGCTCGACCTCCAACTCGACCTCCAAGCGCAATCTGATGGTCTTTATCCGACCGACCATTTTGCGTGATGCCGATGTCTACAGCGGTATCTCCAGCAACAAGTACTCCCAGTTCCGCTCCGAGCAGCAGGAGGCGGCGGCGCAGGAGGGCTATCTCACCTCGCCCAAGCGCCAGGTGCTGCCCCAGTACGGCCAGGGCGTGACCATGTCGCCCGAGGTGCAGAAGCAGCTCCAGCAGACACAGCAGGCCCCGCAGGCGAGCGGCGGGTCCCAGCCATTCGTGGGTAACAAGTAATGGCGGCATACCAGCTGGATGGCGTCGACATGCCGGCAGCCCTGCCCGAGCTGCCGTTTGCCTTCGCCCGCAACTTCGGCGTGATCCTGACCGAGCGGCAGGGGGCACCTGTGCTGCTCTGCCGCCAGGGCGTGACGCCGCAAACCCTGCTGGAAGTACGGCGGGTAGCGGGCTGTGCCTTCACGGTGGAGCAGATGGACCGCGAGGCCTTCGAAGAGCTGCTGATGGCCCACTACCAGCGCGACTCCTCCGAGGCGCGCCAGCTGATGGAGGATCTCGGCAACGAGATGGACTTCTTCGCGCTGGCCGAAGAGCTACCTCAGAGTGAAGATCTGCTGGATGCCGACGACGACGCCCCCATCATCCGTCTCATCAACGCCATGTTGAGCGAGGCGATAAAAGAAGAGGCGTCCGACATCCACATCGAGACCTTCGAGCGCGCCCTGGTGATCCGGTTTCGCATCGATGGGGTGCTGCGGGAGATCCTGCGTCCCCATCGCAAGCTCGCCTCCTTGCTGGTGTCGCGCATCAAGGTCATGTCGCGGATGGACATCGCCGAGAAGCGGGTACCGCAGGATGGCCGCATCTCATTGCGCATCGGCGGCCGGGCGGTGGACGTGCGGGTTTCCACCATGCCGTCCAGCTACGGCGAGCGGGTGGTGCTGCGTCTGCTCGACAAGAACAACGTGCGGCTCGAGCTCAAGCAGCTCGGCATGACGCTGGCCAACCGCAACATCATCAGCGAACTCATTCGCAAGCCCCACGGCATCATTCTGGTGACGGGCCCGACCGGTTCGGGCAAGTCGACCACCCTCTACGCGGCCCTCTCCGAGATCAACTCGCGGGATCGCAACATCCTGACCGTCGAAGACCCCATCGAATATGACCTCGAAGGGGTGGGCCAGACCCAGGTCAACAGCAAGGTGGACATGACCTTCGCCCGCGGCCTGCGCGCCATTCTGCGCCAAGACCCGGACGTGGTGATGGTGGGGGAAATTCGTGACCTCGAGACCGCCCAGATCGCGGTGCAGGCGTCGCTGACCGGTCACCTGGTGATGTCGACCCTGCACACCAACACCGCCATCGGTGCCATCACCCGGATGCGGGACATGGGCATCGAGCCCTTCCTGCTCTCCTCCTCGCTGCTGGCGGTACTGGCCCAGCGGCTGGTGCGCACCCTCTGCCCCGATTGCCGCGCGCCGCGCGCCATCACCGAGCAGGAGCGCATTGCCATGGGCATCGAGCTGGCGCCGGATCAGCAGGTGTGGCGGCCGGTGGGCTGCGAGCAGTGCAACCACACCGGCTATCGCGGCCGGACCGGCATCCACGAGCTGGTGGTGATCGACGAAGCGGTGCGCGAGGCGATCCACAGCGCCAGCGGCGAGCTGGCCATCGAGCGGCTGATCCGGGGCCACACCCCCAGCATTCGCCGCGACGGCATCGACAAGGTACTCAAGGGGCAGACCAGCCTCGAAGAGGTGCTGCGCGTGACCCGGGAAGACTGAGATGGCAGCATTCGAATACAAGGCCCTCGACGGCAAGGGACGCAACAAGAGCGGCGTGCTGGAGGGGGATTCCGCCCGCCAGGTACGCCAGCTGTTGCGCGAGCAGGGGCTGACCCCGCTCGAGGTGAACGAGACCACCGAGAAGGCCAAGCGCGAGGCGAACCGCTTCGTGTTGTTCCGCCGTGGTGCCAGCACCGCCGAGCTTGCGATGATTACCCGCCAGCTGGCTACCCTGGTGGGGGCCGGGCTCACCATCGAAGAGGCGCTCAAGGCCGTCGCCGAGCAGTGCGAGAAGGCCCACCTGCGCAGCATGGTGGCCACGGTGCGCAGCAAGGTGGTGGAGGGCTATTCGCTGGCCGACTCGCTGGCGGCCTTCCCCCATGTGTTCGATCAGCTGTTCCGCTCCATGGTGGCGGCCGGCGAGAAGTCCGGTCACCTGGAGAAGGTGCTCAACCGCCTCGCCGACTACACCGAGCAGCGTCAGCACATGCGCACCAAGCTGCTGCAGGCGATGATCTACCCCATCGTATTGACCTGCGTCGCCATCGGCGTTATCTCCATCCTGCTCACCGCCGTGGTGCCCAAGGTGGTGGCCCAGTTTGAACATATGGGTCAGCAACTGCCGGCCACCACCCGTTTCCTCATCGGTACCAGCGAGCTGATGCAGCACTACGGCCTCTGGTTCCTGTTGCTGCTGCTGGTGGGTGGCTTTGTCTGGCGCTGGTGGCTGACCGATGACAAGCGTCGACGTCACTGGCACCAGCTGATCCTGCGCCTGCCGGTGATCGGTCGGGTCAGCCGTGGTCTCAACACCGCCCGTTTTGCTCGCACCCTGAGCATCCTCAACGCCAGCGCCGTGCCGCTGCTGGAGGGGATGAAGATCTCCGGCGAAGTGCTCTCCAATGACTTTGCCCGCATGCGCATCGGTGAGGCCACCGAGCGGGTGCGGGAGGGGACCAGCCTGCGCAAGTCGCTGGATGAAACCAAAATTTTTCCGCCCATGATGCTGCACATGATCGCCTCCGGCGAGCAGAGCGGCGAGCTCGACAACATGCTGGAGCGGGCGGCGGACAACCAGGATCGGGAGTTCGAAACCCAGGTGAACATCGCCCTCGGGGTGTTCGAACCCATGCTGGTGGTCTCCATGGCCGGGGTGGTGCTGTTTATCGTGATGTCGATCCTGCAGCCGATCCTTGAGCTCAACAATATGGTGAATCTGTAGGTTCGGGTGTCCAGATACGCTGCGCTATTCGAACCTGCCAGTCCAATCGAGCGATCGTGGTTTAACAGTTAATCGTTGATGGTTCATGCCATCTCATTTCGTGAGGGAGTAAGTCATGCAAAAGCGTCGTCAATCGGGTTTTACCCTGCTGGAAGTGATGGTGGTCATCGTGATCCTGGGGATCCTGGCCAGCCTGGTGGTGCCCAACCTGATGGGCAACAAGGAGAAGGCGGACCAGCAGAAAGCGGTCTCCGACATAGTGGCGCTGGAAAACGCCCTCGACATGTACAAGCTGGACAACAACCGCTACCCGACCACCGAGCAGGGGCTGGACGCGCTGGTCAACAAGCCGACCGCAGCACCTGAGCCGCGCAGCTACCGCGAAGGGGGCTACATCAAGCGCCTGCCGCAGGATCCCTGGGGCAACCCGTACCAGATGCTGAGCCCGGGCCAGTTCGGCAAGATCGACATCTTCTCCATGGGGCTGGATGGCGAAGCCGGTACCGATGACGACATCGGCAACTGGAACCTGAAGGACTTCCAATAAGTGATCCCGCCGCGTCGCGCTCACCGAGTCATGCCGGGGCTGCCTGAATGAAGGTGGCCTCTTCTGCCCGTCGCCAGGCCGGTTTTACTCTGCTGGAAGTGCTGCTGGTCGCCATGTTGATGGGTTGGCTCGAGGCCACTGCCATGCAGTTGAGGCTGGCGTCATGAAACATAGTCGCCAGGCCGGTTTTACCCTGCTGGAAGTGTTGCTGGTCGCCATGTTGATGGGGCTGGTTGCCACTGCCGTCACCCTCAGCATGGGTGGCGCCAGGGGGGATAGAGAGCTGGACAAGCAGGCGCGCCGCTTCATGGCCGTGCTGCAGCAGGCGCAGGAGTACTCGGTGATGGATGGCCGGCTGGTGGGCCTGCGTGTCGAGGACAACAGCTGGCAGTTCATGCAGCGCGCGGCCAAGGATCGCAAGTGGCAGGTGATGAGCGGTGACAAGCTGCTGGATCGGGTCGAGTTGCCCGACAACATGCGGCTGGCCATCGAGCTCGAGGGCTTCAGCTGGCGGACCGAATCCGACGAGAAGTACGAGAAGGGGCGCGACGAGAAGGAGCGCACCCCGCAGGTGTTCATCTTTCCCGGTGGCGAGCTGACCCCCTTCGTGCTGACCCTGACCCAGCAGGACGACGATCTGCGCTATGTGCGCACGGTCAAGGCGGACGAGTTCGGCCGTCTGCGTCTGCTGCAGGACGAGGAGGAAGAGGAATGAACGCCC
Organism: Aeromonas hydrophila subsp. hydrophila ATCC 7966; assembly: GCF_000014805.1. NCBI lineage: Bacteria > Pseudomonadati > Pseudomonadota > Gammaproteobacteria > Aeromonadales > Aeromonadaceae > Aeromonas > Aeromonas hydrophila. The sequence goes on from NC_008570.1 coordinate 609,760, forward strand.
GCGGCATGACCCTGCTGGAAGTCATGGTGGCGCTGGCGGTGTTTGCCATCGCCGGGCTGGCGGTGATGAAGACCGCCAGCGAGCACCTCTCCGGCCTCAACTATCTGGAACAGAAGACCCTGGCGACCTGGGTGGTGGAGAACCAGCTGGTACAGCAGAAGCTCGAAGCCAAGTGGCCCGGTGACAGCTGGGTGGAAGGGGACGAGCAGATGGCGGGCCAGACCTGGTACTGGCGCTATCGCGGCGTCGCTACCGCCGACAGCAACTTCAAGGCGCTGGACATGGAAGTGCGTACCACGCCCAAGGCTGACAGCCCGGTGGCCATGATTCGGACCTATATCAGCCGATGAACCTGCATCAAGGTGTCTCCATAAGCCGGAGCCGGCATCAGCCGATGAACATTCACCAACGAGTCTCCATGATCCGGAGCCAGCGTCAGGCGGGGTTTACCCTGCTGGAGATGCTGGTGGCCATCGCCATCTTCGCCGGCCTGAGCCTGGGCGCCTATCAGGTGCTGCAAGGGGTGCTCACCAGCGACGAGGTGGCCAAGCGCAAGGAGGCACGTCTTTCCGAGCTGCAACTGGCCTTCTCCGTGCTGGAGCGGGACATCACCCAGATGGTGCCGCGCAGCGGCCGCATCGACGGCGAGAACAACAAGGTGCTGCTGGCGGCCTCCCGCTTTGGCCAGCAGAGCGACGACTGGGGCATGGCCTTCATGCGCGGCGGCTGGCTCAACCCGGACGGCATGCTGCCACGCTCCGGCCTGCAGCGGGTCGGCTGGCGCCTCAAGGATCACAAGCTGGAGCGGCTGAGCTACCTCTACCCGGATCCGGTGATCGGCACCGAGCCGCGCATCCAGCCGATGCTGGAGCGGGTGACGGCGCTGCGGCTCTACTTCTACGACAAGGGCGCCTGGAAAGAGGAGTGGACCCAGCGCAACGTGCTGCCCTACGGGCTGGCGGTGGAGCTGGATCTGGAAGACTACGGTACCATCCGTCGCCAGTTCCTGATCGGTGCTGGCGGTCAGAGGGCAGAGAATGGTAACTGATCGTCATTTTCCCCTGTCCGTCATGGAAGATGACGGCACTATTCGACGTAGCCAGTTCCTGATCGGTGCTGGCGGCCAGCGAGCGGACAATGGCAATTAAGCGCGGCCGGGGCCGATCCCGCACCACACCGGGCCGCCAGGGGGGCATGGCCCTGCTGGTGGTGCTGCTCATCCTGTCGGTGATGGTGATCATCGCCAGCAACATGAGTGGTCGCCTGCAGCTGGAGCTGCGTCGCACCGCCAACCTCACCGCCGGCAAGCAGGCCTGGTGGTATGCCATGTCGGCGGAGGCGCTGGTGAGCAAGGTGCTGGCCCAGGATTTCAAGGACGACCCCAACGTGGTCAGCCTGGGGCAGAACTGGGCGCGCCAGGATGCGGTCTTCCCGGTGGATGACGGCAAGCTCACCGGCCGGGTGCGGGATCTGCAATCCTGCTTCAACCTCAACAGCCTGAGCGTGCCGTTGAAGGACGGGATCAGTGGCGACGATCTGGAGAAGCAGCCCTATCCGGTCAAGGTGTTCAAGGCGCTGCTCAAGCAGCTCGAGGTGGAAGATTATGAGGCGGTGCAGCTGACCGATGCCATCCGCGACTGGACCGACAAGGATACCGTGCTGGTGTCGAGCTACGGCGCCGAGGATGCCTATTACGAAGGGCTCACCCCCCCTTATCTGACCGCCAACCAGTGGATGCTCGGCACCGACGAGCTGCGGGCGGTGCGCGGGGTGAGCGCCAAGCTGTACGCCCGGCTGGCACCCTATGTGTGCGCCCTGCCCAACGACAAGCTGGTGGTGAACGTCAACACCATCCGGCCGGAGCAGTCGGCCCTGCTGGTGGCGCTCTATCTGGACAAAGTAGGGCTGGACGATGCCAAGCGGGTGCTGACCAGCCGCCCCCAGAAGGGGTGGAAGAACAAGAAGGAGATGACGGACCAGATGCCGGTACAGGTGGGCAACATCCAGGGGCTGGATGCGGCACTGGACGTCAAGAGCAGCTATTTCGAGGCCAGGCTGATTGCCGAGGTGGGTGACACCCGCGCCCGGCTGGAGAGCGTCTTCGTGCGCGGCAAGGACAACAAGCTGGTGATGCTGCGCCGTCTGAACGGCGGCGCCGAATAACAAGGGAGGCGGGCGACGGCCGTTGGCCAGCTCGCGCCATCCCCCGATTGGACTGCAGCCGATGGCTGCGCGCCCGCCCATCCCGAGGGATGCGAGCGGGCATGGCAGGAGAGACATTAGTGAGCGAGAGTCTGGTCATCCGTCTGGGGACCAATGCGCAGCAGCCGGTCGAGTGGCTGGTGTGGTCGGGTGGGGAAGAGGAGGTGATCGCCTCCGGTACCCTGGCCTCGGCCCATGCCCTTGGCGAGCTGCAGGAGCGGGCCGGTGGCCGCCCGGCGGTGGTGCTGGTGCCCGGCAGCGATCTTATCTTCCGGCGGGTGAGCCTGCCGGGCAAATACAGCCGCCAGAGTGCGGCCGCCTTGCCCTATCTGCTGGAGGAGCAAATCGCTTCCGACGTGGATGAGCTGCACCTGGTGGTGCTGGGTCATCAGGGTCACGAGGTGGATCTGATGGCGGTCGACAAGGAGAAGATGCAGACCTGGCTCGGCTGGCTGGAGCAGGCCGGTCTCAAGAGCCGGCAACTGCTGCCGGACGTGCTGGCGCTGCCGCAGGCGAGCGAGGGCTGGTCGGCGCTGCAACTGGGCAAGGAGTGGCTGCTGCGCCAGGGGCCCTGTCAGGGCATCGTCGCCGACGAGCCGCTGCTGGCCATGCTGCTGGCGGCAGAACCGGCGCCGGTGACCATTCACAGCCATACCCCGCCGCCGGCCATTGCGGCGGCCAGCTGGCAGGCGGCCGATCCCGAGCTGCCCATGCTGCTGCTGGCCCGTGGCGCGCTCGCCAGTCAGGCCAACCTGCTGCAGGGGCCCTACCGGCCGCAGACCGAATACTCCCGCTACTGGCAGCAGTGGCGCAAGGTGGCGGTGGTGGCCGGGGCGCTGCTGGTGGTGGCGTTCGCCCAGCGCGGCGTGCAGCTCTATCAGCTGGCGGAGCAGGACAAGGCGCTCAAGGCGGAGATCCGGCAGGTCTACACCCGGATCTTCCCGGGGGAGAGCCGCATCGTCAACGTGCGCAGCCAGATGACCCAGCACCTCCAGCAACTGGGGCAGACGCCGCAGGACGGGGTGCTGATGGTGCTGACCGAGCTGGCCCCTACCTTCGCCGAGGTACCCGGCCTCAAGCCCGAGGTGCTGCGTTTCGACGCGGCTCGCGGCGAGCTCAGGCTGCAGGTGACGGCCCCCGGTTTTGCCGAGATCGAGCGTTTTCGCGAGCTGGCCGGCAAGCGCTTCGACGTGCAGCAGGGGGAGGTGCGCAGCACCGAAGGCAAGGTTGAAGGGGCACTGGTGCTGAAGGGTAAATCATCATGATGGACAAACTACAAGGCTGGTGGCGCGGCATCAGCGCCCGCGAGCAGCGGCTGGTGGCGGTGGGCGGCAGCGTGCTGTTGATCGGCTTCTGCTACTGGGTCATCTGGCAGCCCATCGGCAATCGCATCGACGAGCGCGAGCGGCAGGTATTGAGCCAGCAGCAGACCCTCGCCTGGCTGAAAGAGAAGGGTGAAGAGGTGCTGGCGCTGCAGGGTGGCCAGGGCCACCAGCTCGATACCAGCGGCACCCTGGAAGGGGTGGTCAACCGCACCGCCTTCAACCAGAAGATCAAGATTGCCCGCTTGCAGCCCCAGGGCCAGGAGCTGCAGGTGTGGATCGACACGGTGGCGTTCGATGACCTGCTGATCTGGCTGGCGACCCTGGCGGATCGCCATGGCGTGCAGGTGCAGGTGATCGAGGTGGCCCGCGAGAATCTGGCGCCCGGTCTGGTCAAGGTACGCCGCTTGCAGCTGAGCCGTCCCCAATGAAACCACGCGTCCCGAGCAGGGCCCCGCGCCTGATCGGGCGTTTGCAGTCGAGTCGTTTTCTATGAAGCAAAGAGTGCTGATTGCCGTGCTGTTTCTGGCGGCCTATCTGGTTTTCCTGCTGGCCAAGCTGCCGGCGTCTCTGGTGGTGCGCTACCTGCCGCTGCCGCCCCTGGTACAGCTGGAAGGGGTGAGCGGCACCCTCTGGAGCGGCCAGGTTGCCCGCCTGCAATACGCCAGTGAGTCGCTGACCCAGCTGCGCTGGGAGCTCAACGGCTGGTCGCTGCTGCGTTTTGCCCCTGAGGTGTCCCTGCGCTTTGGCGAGCGCAGCGGCCTCAACGGGCAGGGGGTGGTTGGTTGGAGCGGCGCCGCCTTTGGCCGCGACATCACCCTCAACGTGCCGGCCCCCTGGCTGCTGGCGCGGGTGCCGATGCAACTGCCCGTGCCGGTGACGGTGGCTGGCCAGCTGCAGCTCAAGCTCGATCAGGTTGCCCAGGGAAACCCCTGGTGCGACAACCTCTACGGCAACCTCTACTGGTACGGGGCCGATGCCGATACCCCGGCCGGCAAGCTGGTGCTGGGGGATCCCGAGATCAAGCTGACCTGCATCGACTCCCGGCTGGTGGCCGAGCTCAAGCAGGGCTCGGAGGCGGTGCAGGTGCAGGGCAAGCTGGAGCTGCAGGCCAATCGCCAGTACCTGTTCCAGGGCACGTTGAAACCCGGGCCCGATCTGCCGGAGCAGATGAAGCAGGGGCTGCCCTTCCTCGGCCAGCCCGATGGTCAGGGGCGCTTCCCGCTGCGCTACCAGGGCCGCATCTGACGGCCTTGCTGTCTGAGCTGGCAAGCATCAACACCACCCCGCCCCGGCGGGGTGGTGTCGTTATGGGGGCGTGCCGGCTGGCGCCGTGATGAGGTGATTGAGGAAGAAGCGGAACAGCTCGGCCCGCGAGCGCAGGTGCAGCTTGGCATAAAGATGCTTGCGGTGATTCTTCACCGTGCCGCTGCCGATGCCGAGCGTACCGGCAATGGCCTCGGTATCCAGCCCCTGCAACAGCAATCCCGCCACCTGACGCTCGCGGCGGGTGAGGCTCGCCCCCCCCACGCTGGCGATGGCCTGCTCCACCGTCGCCTTGAGATCGGCGCCACCCGGTAGCATCGGGCTCTGGGCCAGCAGGGCGGCTTCCTCCCGCCAGTGCTGGCGGCACAGCGAATGCACCAGTGGAAACAGCGCCTCCAGCCGGGCCAGCTCGTCACGGCTGAGGGAGCTGCGCTTGTCGAGCCGCCCCAGAAACAGCATCAGGGTGAGGCCGCCGCGCACCGGCAGGATCAGCCCCACCTCCTCCTGCCAGCCGGTGGCCTGATAGAAGTGGTGGCGATACTCGGGGTCGAGCCGCCCGCGCGACACCTGCGCCAGGGTCCAGACCCCGGCAGGCAAGCCCTGCTCCAGCGCCTGCATAAAGGGATCCTGGCTGAAGTGGCGGGTGAGGTAGCGATCGAACAGCAGCGCCCGCTGGTGATGCAGGTTGTCGTAGAGGTAGACGGGGCGTTGCCCCACCCCGAGCAGCAGGGCGCAGTCGAACGCCACCTGCTGCTGGATCAGGCGCACCAGTGCCGCCGGAAAGGCACTGCCGTGCAGGGCATCGACTACCTCGGTCATGCTGCGGGTCAGGGCATCTGTGGCAAGTGTCTGGTTCATGGCGATGGCTTCCGGGTGGCGGGCAGGCTCCCCGCGATGGTCACACGATAGCCGGATGCTAGCACGAGAGTGGCAAAACTGTCCCCTGGGGGACATATTCGGCGCACGCCAGAGCGGCGAGGATGTGGGCTTTTCCCCCTGCTGTTGGAGAACCCATGATCAACCCCCACCTGCTCGATGAGCTGACCCGACGTGGCCTGGTGGCCCAGAATTCCGACCCGGTGGCGCTGGCTGACCATCTTGCCACCCCGCGCACCGTCTACTGCGGGTTCGATCCCACCGCTGGCAGCCTGCACATCGGCCATCTGGTGCCGCTCTTGATGCTGCGCCGCTTCCAGCTGGCGGGCCACACCCCGGTGGCGTTGGTGGGCGGAGCCACCGGCCTTATCGGCGATCCCAGCTTCAAGGCGACCGAGCGCAACCTCAACAGCTCCGAGACGGTGCAGGGCTGGGTGGCCAGCCTGTCGGCCCAGATAAAAGCGCTGCTGCCGGCCAGCGAAGGGCTGGCGGCGCCGCTGCTGGTCAACAACGCCGACTGGATGGGGCAGATGTCCGCCCTCGATTTTCTGCGCGACATCGGCAAGCACTTCTCGGTCAACGCCATGCTGGTCCGCGAATCGGTGCGCCAGCGGCTGGCCCGCCCGGATCAGGGCATCTCCTTCACCGAGTTCTCCTACGCCCTGCTGCAATCCCAGGACTACGCGGTGCTCAACCAGCGCCTCGGCTGCACCCTGCAGATCGGCGGCAACGACCAGTGGGGCAACATCACCAGCGGCATGGACCTCACCCGCCGCCTCCATCAGGCTCAGGTCTATGGCATGACGCTGCCGCTCATCACCAAGGCGGACGGCACCAAGTTCGGCAAGACCGAAGGGGGGGCAATTTGGCTCGATCCGGCGCTCACCTCGCCCTACGCCTTCTACCAGTTCTGGCTCGGCACCGCGGACGAGGATGTCTACCGTTTCCTGCGCTACTACAGCTTCATGCCGCTGACCGAGATTGAGGCGCTGGAGGCGGAGGATGCGAAGCGGCAGGGGCGCAAGCTGGCCCAGCAGGTGCTGGCCGACGAGCTGACCGAGCTGGTACACGGCAAGGGGGCGCTGGCGGCGGCGCAGCGCATCAGCGAGCTGTTGTTCAGTGGCGAGGTGGCCCGCCTTGGCGAGAGTGATCTGGCCCAGCTGGCGCAGGATGGCATGCCGGGCTGGCGAATCGAGGGGGAAACAGATCTGGTGACCCTGCTGGTGGAGAGCGGTCTGGCCAACTCCAAGCGCATCGCCCGCGAGCTGCTGGCGGCAGGCGCCATCAGCCTCAATGGCGAGATCCGCCGGGAAGAGCCACTGAGGGCGGCTGACCGGCTGTTCGGCCGCCACCTGCTGCTGCGCCGGGGTAAGAAGCAGTACCGGCTGGTGACGTGGCAGGGGTGAGCGACCCGGGATCGACAAGGGCTGCCTGGGCAGCCCTTTTGTTTATCCGTCAGTTCGGTGAGTGCTGTTCCCCTGCATCTCGGCTTATATGGCTTACTCGGCCAGCGGCAGCAACTCGGCGTAATCACGGATCGCCGGGAAGGCGGTGATGTGTTGCTCGGGCTGGCAACTGTCCGGGTTCTGGATGGCGAGCTGATAGCCGATGCCGTAATCGGCGGCGGCGCGCAGGATCCGCTCGCTGTCATCTACAAAGAGAGTGCGGGCCGGGTCGAATGCCAGCCGCTCGGCCAGTGCCTGCCAGCAGTGCTGGCTCTCCTTCGACCAGCCCAGCTCGTGGGTGCTCACCATCAGATCCAGGTGGCCGGCCAGCCCCAGCTGCGCATCCTTCACCGACAGGCTGGCGGGGTGGGCATTGGTGAACAGCACCAGCTGCTTGCCCGCGGCCCGCAGCGCGGCCAGGAAGGGGATGACGTGGGGCCGCCACTGGATCTTGGCCAGGCTCTCCTGCTTGAGGGCACGGATGTCGAGCCCCAGCGTCTCGCTCCAGTAATCCACGCAGTACCAGTTGAGGGTGCCGCTGACGGCCTGGTAGTGCGCCTCGATCTGCACTCTGGCCTCGGCCAGCGGCAGGCCGAGTCGCTCGGCATAGCGCTCGGGTACCAGCTGCTGCCAGAGGTGGTTGTCAAAATGGAGATCGATCAGGGTGCCATCCATATCGAGCAGGACAGTGTCAATCTGGTGCCAGGGCAGTGGGGTCGGCATGGGGCCTCGGTGGTCGGGTCGAAACGGGCGGGCATTATAACGGATTTTTCCCGCCGCTTTCCCACCCTTGCCCCGTGGTGTTCGGGAGGGGAGTCGTTTACTCTTGAAACACGATTTTTTAACGAGCAGCCAGCCCCGATGAGTGACCTCCACCAACGCAAACCCGTCCACCTCAGCGTCGACACCATGGCGCACGACAAGAGCAAGCCGGAGATCCTCAAGGCCGAGATCGTGGCCGAGAGCCGGCTGTTCAAGGTGGAGTCCCTCCACCTCAAGTTTTCCAACGGCGAGGAGCGGGTCTACGAGCGGATGCGCGGCGGCAGCCGGGGCGCCGTCATGGTGGTGCCGCTGTTCGATGCCCACACCCTGCTGCTGGTGCGCGAGTACGCGGCGGGCACCCACTCCTACGAGCTGGGCTTTCCCAAGGGGCTGATCGACCCGGGTGAAGATGCCTTCGAGGCGGGCAACCGGGAACTGATGGAGGAGGCGGGTTTTGGCGCCAACAGCCTGACCCTGCTCAAGCAGGTGTCGCTGGCGCCGGGCTACTTCTCCAGCCGGATGGACATCTTGCTGGCACGGGATCTCTTCCCCGAGCAGCGGGTGGGGGACGAGCCCGAGCCCCTCGAAGTGATCCCCTGGCCGCTGAACCGGATCGACGAATTGCTGGCGCGACCCGATTTTACCGAGTCGCGCAGCATCAGTGCGCTGCTGCTGGCCCAACGCTGGCTGGCGGAGCAGGCAGAGTAGCCCGCAGACGGGCAGTTAGAATACAGAGGATAACAAGATGCAGGAGTTGTTGGCCTGGGTGCCGGGGGTCAAGGAGATCGCGCGCGAAGCGGGCCGGATCCTTCACGAAATCTATCACGGCGGTCAGTTCGAGCGTCAGCTGAAGGAGGATGCGACCCCGGTCACCAGTGCCGATCTTGCTGCCGATGCCTACCTCAAACAGGCGCTGTCGGCGCTCACTCCCCACGTTCCCGTGCTGACCGAAGAGGCGGCCGACATCCCTTTCAGCCAGCGCGCCAACTGGCGCCAGTACTGGCTGGTGGATCCCCTCGACGGCACCGGCGAGTTCATCGCCGGCAGCGGCGACTTCGCCACCTTGATCGCCCTGGTGCAGGACAATGTGCCGGTGCTTGGCGTCATCTATGCCCCCGAGTCGAACGTGCTCTACTGGGCGGTGCGCGGTCATGGCGCCTTTAAGGAGGCGAACGGCGAGGTGCACCCCATCAGCGCCATGCACCACGAGCACGATCAGCCCGATTCGCTGGTGGTGGCCATCAGCCGTCGTCAGAAGCTGGAGAACCTGACCCGCCGCCTCAACCCGGCCATCAACTACGAGCTGATCCCGCTCGGCTCCAGCTCGCTCAAGTCCTGCCTGGTGGCGGAAGGGGCGGCCGACTGCTACGTGCGGCTCGGCCCCACCGGCGAGTGGGACACCGCCGCCGCCCAGTGCATCGTCGAGGCGGCCGGTGGCCGCATCCTCAGCCTGGCGCTGCAGCCGCTGCGCTACAACGAGACAGAGTCGCTGGAGAACCCGGACTTCATCGTGATGGGGGATCCGGATCTCGCCTGGGGCAGCATTCTGGCGCACTGAGCGGGTCAACAGGTCATCATTGACGGCAATCAGGCGGCCCATGGCCGCCTGATTGCTTGGTGTGATCCGCTGGTTTCATCGTGAATGAACAGAAATATCCGCTGGCAAAGCGCGGGAATGACAGTGAATCATCACAAGAGAAGGCGGAGGAATGGCACGATTTTTCAGGTAATTCTGCAAACGATCATTTGGCCAAAATAAAAAATTGAACAAGAGTGAAAATTTGGTTTTAAATTTCACGTTTTCAACAATATTCAGTTTTACTCATTTATGTGATCCCGATTCCATTCCCAATCTCACTGGCTGAAGCCCGTAATGGTAGTGATATGTTTCAGGGTGGACTTTTGAGAATTAAATCCCGATAAATCACAATGAACTCAGATTAAAACACTGACAAAAAGTGAATTAGTAATGAGTTTATCTGTAGACGTCACCAAGGAGCTGTCCGGTTCCTGCTCCACCACCGTCAGCGCCACCCCCTGGCGTCGCCACGACACCCACTGGGTCATCAGCCTGTTTGGTACCGCCGTCGGCGCCGGCATCCTGTTTCTGCCCATCAATCTGGGTCTGGGCGGGATCTGGCCCCTCATCATCGTCTCCGTGCTGGCCGGTCCCATGACCTTCCTGGCCCACCGCGGGCTGGCGCGCTTCGTGCTTTCCTCTTCGCGCCCCCACGCCGACTTCACCGAGGTGGCCCAGGAGCACTTCGGCAAGATGGCCGGCCGCCTCATCTCGGCGCTTTACTTCCTCTCCATCTTCCCGATCCTGCTCATCTACGGGGTCGGGCTGACCAACACGGTGGAGAGCTTCATGATCAATCAGCTCGGTATGGATGCCCCGAACCGGGTGATGCTCTCCGGTCTGCTGGTGTTCGCCATGATCGCCGTGATGCTGGCCGGCGAGAAGGCGATGCTGCGTGCCTTTGCCGTCATGGTCTATCCGCTGGCGGCCATCCTGGCGGCGCTCTCCTGCTACCTGATCCCCCAGTGGCAATGGCCGCAGCTGGGCAGCCTGGAGGGCGGCAGCTTCCTCAACACCGTCTGGCTGGCGCTGCCGGTCACCGTGTTCGCCTTCAGCCACGCCGCCGCCATCTCCGGCTTTGCCAACGTGCAGCGCCGGGAGTACGGCGAGCTGGCGGAAGCCAAGAGCAGCCTGATCCTGCGCAACACCACCGTGATGCTGGTGGGCTTCGTGCTGTTCTTCGTCTTCTCCTGCGTGCTGAGCCTCTCGCCGGCCCAGCTGGCCGAGGCCAAGGCCCAGAACGTCTCGGTGCTCTCCTACCTCGCCAACATCACCGACAATCCGGTGATCGTGACCCTGGGGCCGCTCATCGCCTTCATCGCCATCAGCTCCTCCTTCCTCGGCCACTTCCTCGGGGCCCGTGAGAGCCTGAAAAGCCTGATCGCCAAGCCCACCGGCCTGTCGCTGGCCAAGGCGGACCGGCTCGGCATCGCCCTGATGTTCTTCTCCATCTGGGGCGCCGCCATCATCAACCCTGGGATCCTGGGGCTGATGGAGACCCTCTCCGGCCCGGTGATCGCCATGATCCTGTTCATCATGCCGGTGGTGGCCATCTACAAGGTGGAGGCGCTGGCCCGCTTCCGCCACCGCTGGGCCAACGGCTTCATCCTGCTGACCGGCGCGCTGGCGGTGTCGGCGCTGATCTTCAGCCTGCTGAAGTAACGGCGAGCAACCAGCCGCAAATAAAGAGAGGCGACCCTGGGGTCGCCTCTCTTGTATCGGTCCGGTGGTGGCCTCAGCCGAGCTTGGCGCCGTTTTGTACCGCCTGCTCGGGGATGGCGATCACCACGGCGCCGTCCGGCCGGTAGAAGCCGGTCAGCAGAAACTCCGACTGGATCGGGCCTATCTGTTTGGGGGGGAAGTTCACCACGGCGACGATCTGGCGGCCCACCAGCTCCTGCGGTTGGTAGAGGTCGGTGATCTGGGCGCTGCTCTTGCGCACCCCGAGCTCGGGGCCGAAATCCGCCCACACCTTGTAGGCCGGGCGACGCGCCTCGGGGAAGGGCTCGACCCGCACCAGGGTGCCCACCCTGAGCTCCACCATCTCGAAATCCTGCCAGCTTATGGTCTGCATCTTGGCTCCTCGTTGCCCATACCTTGCATGAGCCTCAGCATGCCTCGAAACCACCTGCGCCGTCTTCGGCAAACGGCCGCCCGGTTACGGCAAGCGGCCGTTTTGCTGGCGCCAGAGGGAAGGGGTCAGTCCGGTTTCGGCCAGGAAGCGCTCGCCGAAGGCCCCCTGATTCTGGTAACCGCAGCGGCTGGCTATTTCGCCGACGGGCAGGGCTGTGTGGGCGAGCAGGGTACGCGCCAGCGCCATGCGCCGCGCCCGGATGTAGTGGGAGACGCTCATCCCCACCTGCTGCTGGAAGGCGTGCTTGAACTGGCTCTGGCCGAGGCAGGCGAGGGCGGCCAGCCGCGCGTTGCTGAGGGGCTCGGCGAGATGCGCCTCGATATGGCGCTGCACCTTGCCGATGCGCGGGGCGAGGCGGGCACGGGCGCGCGAGCCTGCCTGCTGCGCCTCTGCCAGCAGACCCAGCCACACCTGCTCCATGCCGGCCACGTGGCGCCCCTCGGCCACCATGCGGTGCAGGAAGGCGAGGTAGTGGCGCTGGGCCTGGTCCAGCTCGATGAAGGGGCGCTCGCCCAGCTCGCCGGGCAGCCAGTGACTCTCCTGCACCAGAAACGAGAGCGCCGGATCGGCGGCATAGTCGTGCCGCTCACCGGGGGCGATGATGCAGGCAAAGCCGGGCGCGAGCCGCCGCCCCTGGCCCTGCACCTCGATCTCGATGGGACCGTCGAGGGGGATCACCAGCTGGGCATGGTCGTGGCTGTGGCTGCAGATGTCGCTCTGGTAGCGACGCAGGCTGAAAGGGGCGGATAGCGATGACGCGGCCTGGGGCCGCGTCATCAAAGGGGGTTTGCTGTTTGGCATCTGCTGCAGGATTACTCGGCGTCGAAATCTTCGATCTCTTTGCCCAGCGCTTCCATGATGGCACGCGCCTCGGCAGGGACGCTGTCCGGATGATCCTTGCGCAGATCTTCGTCGCAGGGCAGCGGCTGACCGGTGAAGGCGTGCAGGAAGGCTTCGCAGAGCAGCTCGCTGTTGGTCGCATGACGCAGGTTGTTCACCTGACGGCGGGTGCGTTCATCGGTCAACACCTTCAGCACCTTGAGCGGGATCGAGACGGTAATCTTCTTGACCTGTTCGCTCTTCTTACCGTGTTCCGCGTAGGGGCTGACGTAGTCGCCGTTCCACTCTGTACCCATGATCCACCTGTTCTCATTTAGCCGTGAGCGCGGATTTTAACCCTTAAGGAATTTAATGGCAATCCAACAGCAAAGCCATTTAGACGTCTAGAGGTGTTGACGGCCTTTTTGAGCTGGCGTAGTGTGGTTCACCATGAGCCTGCAATGGCGGGATGGCGCGTGGCAGAAACAGCATGCCAGCGTGTGAAGAGACATCAAGGAGAGTGACATGACCCACAAGGCCACCCAAGCAGTACGCACCGGGATTGAGACTGACCAGCAACACGGTGCCGTGGTGCCGCCCATCTACCTCTCCAGCAACTACACCTTTGCCGACTTTGGCGAGCCCCGTCAATACGATTATGCCCGCTCCGGCAACCCGACCCGCACCAATCTGGCGGACGCGCTGGCGGCGCTGGAAGGGGGCGCCGGCGCCGTGGTGACCGGCACCGGCATGGGGGCCGTCCATCTGGTGACCACGGCTCTGCTCAAGGCGGGGGATCTGCTGCTCGCCCCCCACGACTGCTACGGCGGTACCTGGCGCCTGTTCGAGTACCTGGCGGCCAAGGGCCACTACCGGGTACAGTTCGTCGATCAGGGGGATGCGGCGGCACTGGCCGAAGCACTGGCCCAGCAGCCCGCACTGGTGTGGGTGGAGACCCCCTCCAACCCGCTGCTGCGGGTGGTGGACATCGCCGCCATCGCCGAGGCGTCCCACGCGGCGGGGGCCAAGGTGGCGGTGGACAACACCTTCCTCTCGCCGCTGCTGCAACAGCCGCTGGCGCTGGGGGCGGACCTGGTGGTGCACTCCACCACCAAGTACATCAACGGCCACTCCGACGTGGTGGGCGGGGTGGCGATCGCCAAGGATCCCGAGCTGGCCGACTCTCTGGTGTGGTGGGCCAACTGTCTGGGGCTCACCTCCGGGGCATTCGACTCCTACCTCACCCTGCGCGGTCTGCGCACCCTGGCCCCCAGATTGCGCGCCCATCAGGAGAACACCGATCGCATCCTCGCCTTCCTGCAGCAGCAGCCGCTGGTCAAGCGCATCTATCACCCCAGCCTGCCGAGCCATCCGGGCCATGATATTGCGCGCCGTCAACAGTCCGGTTTCGGCGCCATGCTAAGTTTTGAGCTCGATTGCAGCGAGGCGGGCATTCGCGCCTTCCTGGCGGCTCTCACCCTCTTCTCGGTGGCCGAATCCCTCGGCGGGGTGGAGAGTCTGGTGGCCCATCCGGCCAGCATGACCCACAGGGCCATGACCCCGGCCGCCCAGCAGGCGGCAGGCATCAGCAGCCAGCTGCTGCGTCTGTCGGTCGGTATCGAACACGGTGAGGATCTGGTGGCCGATCTGGCCGCGGCGTTTGCACAGGCACAGCAGGTGGCGAAGTAATGGAACAGCAGCAACAAGGAGAGATCGCGGTGGCAACAGAAGCAGGCTTGAAGCGACGTCACGTCCACAAATTCGGTGGCAGCAGTCTGGCGGATCCGGTCTGTTATCGCCGGGTCGCCAGCATTCTCGAACAACAAGCCGAGCAGCAGGGGGGCGGACGAGAGCTGGTGGTGGTCTCCGCCGCCGGCAAGACTACCAACCGGCTGATCCAGCTGGTGGAGCTGGCCGAAGCCGGCGATGAAGCCGCCGGCGAGGCCATCTCGGCTCTGCAGGCCTATCAGCAGAGCCTGATCGACGGCCTGCTGGAAGGGGAACTCCACCTCGAGCTGAGCCAGCAGCTGGCCGACGACATGCAGCTGATCGCCAAGACGCTTGAGGGGCAGTTTGACCGCTTCGAGCGCAACGGCCTGCTCGCCTTTGGCGAGGTGTGGTCGGCGCGCCTGTTGGCGGCCTTGCTCACCAGTCGCGGCGACAAGGCCATCTGGCTCGATGCCCGCAGCTTCCTGCGCGCCGAGGATGGCGCCCTGGTCAAGGTGGATACCGCGCTGTCCAGCGAACTGCTCAAGGCGCGGCTGGCGGAACACGCCGGGCGCATCGTGGTGACCGGCTTTATCGCCGCCGACATGGAGGGTCGCTCCTTGCTGCTCGGTCGCAACGGCTCCGACTACAGCGCCAGCCTGTTAGCCCTGCTGGCGGACGGCGAATCCACCACCATCTGGAGCGACGTGGCCGGGGTCTACAGCGCCGACCCGCGCCGGGTGAAAGAAGCGCGCCTGCTGGAGCGCCTGAGCCTCGCCGAAGCGAACGAGCTGGCCCGCCTCGGCTCCTCGGTATTGCACTCGCGCACCCTGCAGCCGGTGGCCGACAGCCGCCAGCGCCTCACTCTGCGCTGCAGCTACAACCCGGACGAGGGCTGCACCCATATCCTGCGTCGCGCCCCCCGCTCCGGCGGCGCCCGCATCGTCTCCTCGGTGGATCAGATCGCCCTCATCGAGCTCAAGGTGCTGCCGCAGACCCATTATGAGCAGACGGTGGCAGCCATCGAGGCCCATCTGGCCCGCCATCGCCTCAACCCACTCACCCTGCAGCGCCAGCCGGATCGCCGGATCCTGCGCCTCGCCTACACCCTCGAGGTGGCGCAGGGGGCGTTCGAGCTGCTGCGCGACTTCCAGCTGCAGGGCAGTTTCACCGGTCTTATCCAGCGTGAAGGCTACAGCCTGGTGGCGCTGGTGGGGGCTGGCGTCACCGACAACGCCGAGCAGTGCCACCGCTTCTACCAGCTGCTGGCGGATCAGCCGCTGGAGTTCGTGCAGGTGGCCAAAGACGGCCTGAGCCTGGTGGCCGTGCTGCGCCAGGTGGTGCTGGAGCCCCTGCTGATCGCCCTGCACAGCGCCCTGTTCAGCCGCCCGAACCGGGTCGGTCTGGTGGTGTTCGGCAAGGGCAACATCGGCGGTCACTGGCTCAACCTCTATGCCCGCGAGAAGGCGCGGCTCGAGCATGAACTGAACCTGGCGCTCACCCTCTACGGGGTGTTCAGCTCGGAAGGGGGCCTGCTCGATGAAGAGGGGCTGGATCCGCTCAAGGTGCAGGACAACTTCAACCCCAAGCCGCTGATCTGGCCCGAGCTGCTGGCCCAGCTGGAGCAGCACGGCTTCGATACCCTGATTGCGCTGGACATGACCGCCAGCGAGACGGTGAGCCGCTACTACCCGGACTTTGCCCAGCTCGGCATTCACATCATCGCCGCCAACAAGTTTGCCGGTGCCGCCGACAGCGAGTTCTACCAGCGCATCAAGCAGACCTGCCGCGACCATCAGGTGCAGTGGCGCTACAACGCCACTGTCGGTGCCGGGCTGCCGATCCAGTCCAGCATCCAGATGCTGCGCCAGAGCGGCGACCGCATTCAGGGGGTCTCCGGCATCTTCTCCGGCACCCTCTCCTGGCTGTTCCAGCAGTATGACGGCAGCCGCCCCTTCTCCGAGCTGGTGGACGAGGCGTGGCAACATGGCCTGACCGAGCCGGATCCCCGCGAGGATCTCTCCGGCCAGGATGTGCGCCGCAAGCTGCTGATCCTGGCGCGGGAGGCGGGCTTCGAGCTCGACTCCGCCGACATCGAGCTGGAGAACCTGGTGCCTGTCTCCCTGCGCAAGGTGAGCACGGATCAGTTCATGGACAGGCTCAAGGATCTGGATGACCCGATCCAGACCGCCTTCGAGGGGGCGCGCCGAGTCGGCAAGGTGCTGCGCTACGTCGCTCGCTTCGAGCACGACGGGAAGGCTCGAGTGGGGCTGGAGGCGCTGGAGCCCCACCACCCGTTCGCCAACCTGCTGCCGTGCGACAACATCTTCGCCATCGAGAGCGACAGCTATCGCACCAACCCGCTGGTCATCCAGGGGCCGGGCGCCGGTCGGGAAGTGACGGCCGCAGCCATCCAGTACGATCTCTGGCAGATCTGTGCCAGCCTGTAACAGCGGACAAGTCGTTCAGTCAAAGAGGCGCCAGTGGCGCCTCTTTTTATTGTTTAGCTGCAGGTTTTTAGGTCTACGGGCTGATTTCCCTATCCCGTAAGCTGCCCGTTTTTTAGCTTCTTCAACAGGTTGCAGGCAGGAGTCAGGTAATAACCGGACTTGCACATGTAGCATGAACGGGCATTGCTTCCGCACAGACTGGTCAAGAGCGGGCACGGTATTGGTTCCCCCTCTTATTCGCTGAGGCGAGTACGCTTGTCCAGGTCGCGAGACAGGATGTCGAGCGAGTGGCGCCGGGCCATGGATGGCCCGTCGGCGCGTGCCGTCGGACATGCGGGTGAGACGAAGTCGGGCGAATAAGCGGGGGAGAAGACCTTTGGTGCATTTTTTGAAAAGAGCGGGTCTTTCCAAAGTCACTCGCCCCAGCCCGAAGGGCGGGCGAAATCCCTTCGAGACCTGCAGGTTTGCATCCACCATCCTCTAAAGCCGTAAAGCGGGCGATTGCGCCTGATAGTTAATCGACCCTGCGATTCCATGGCAACGCCTAACGACCAAGGATTCTCCGGCAACGCGGCTCCAGCGTGCCCTGTAGATATGACAAAGGGCGCCGAGGCGCCCTTTGTCATTGAGGGGAGCTTGATAGCCCCGACTATCAACCCGTGTTGCGCATACCTGCGGCAATACCGGCGATGGTGACCATCAGCGCCTGATCCAGCTCGGGATGCAGGGTTTCGGCATGGTTGCGCGAGCGGCCCAGCAGTTCGACCTGCAGCACGTTGAGCGGGTCTGTGTAGGGGTTGCGCAGCTTGATGGACTCCTTGATCCAGGGCTGGTCGTCGAGCAAGTCGCCCTGCGGACGCAGCTCCAGCACCACCTGGATGGAGTCGGCAAGCTCCTGACGCAGCTGTTTGCCCAGGCCCCACAGCTCCTTGGGCACCAGCCGGGTGTCGTAGTACTCGGCCAGCCAGACGTCAGCCTTGAGGAACACCATCTCCAGCATCTCGAGGCGGGTGCGGAAGAAGGGCCACTGACGGCTCATCTCTTCCAGCACGCCTTTCTGACCGTCGGCGATGGCTTGCTGCAGCCCCTTGTGGGCACCGAGCCAGGCCGGCAGCATCAGCCGGTTCTGGGTCCAGGCGAAGATCCAGGGGATGGCGCGCAGGCTCTCGACCCCGCCGTTGGGCTTGCGTTTGGAGGGGCGCGAGCCGAGCGGCAGCTTGCCGAGCTCCATCTCGGGGGTGGCGGCGCGGAAGTAGGGCACGAAGTCCGGATGACCGCGCACGATACTGCGGTAGTGATCGCAGGAGACAGAGGCCAACTGCTCCATCACGGCGCGCCAGCACTCCTTGGGCTTGGGCGGTGGCAGCAGGTTCCCCTCCAGCACGGCGCTGGTGTAGAGGTTGAGGCTCTGGATGGCCACCTTGGGCAGGCCGAATTTGAAGCGGATCATCTCGCCTTGTTCGGTCACCCGCAGGCCACCGCGCAGGGATCCCGGCGGTTGCGACAGGATCGCCTGATGGGCAGGAGCACCACCACGGCCGACGGTACCGCCACGGCCATGGAACAGGGTCAGGCGCAGATTGTTCGCCTCGGCCAGTGCCACCAGGGATTCCATGGCGGCGTACTGGGCCCAGCCGGCGGCCATCATGCCCGCGTCTTTGGCGGAGTCGGAGTAGCCGATCATCACGTACTGACGGCCCTGGATGTAACCGCGATACCAGTCCACCGACAGCAGACGCTCCATCACGGCGGTACCCGCCATCAGGTCTTCCTGGGTCTCGAACAGCGGGGCGACCGGCATGCGGAACTTGCAGCCGGCCTCTTTCAGCAACAGCTGCACCGCCAGCACGTCGGACGGTGCGCCAGCCATGGAGATGATGTAGATGCCGAACGCATCGGGATCGTGCTGGGCGATGACCTTGCAGGTATCCAGGGTCTCGCGGGTCTCGTCGCTCGGCTCCCAGTCGGTCGGGATGAGCGGGCGGCGGGAGTTCAGTTCGTTGAGCAGGAAGGCTTGCTTGTCATCTTCGCTCCACTCGGCGTAGTCACCCATGCCGAGGTAGCGGGTCAGCTCGGAGAAGACCTGGCCGTGGCGCTCGCCATCCTGGCGGATGTCCAGCTTGACCAGGTGGATGCCGAAACAGGCCAGCTTGCGCAGCACGTCCAGCAGCATGCCATCGGCGATGTTGCCCATGCCGCAGGCGTGCAGGGAGTGGTAGCAGAGCTCCAGCGGCTCGCGCAGCTGGGCGGTGGTCTTGACCAGATCCCGGCTCTCGCTCGCCTGGCCCTGCACCTTAGCGGTGAGGAACTCCTGGGTCTCGCGCAGCTGTTCGCGCAGTTCGCGTACCAGGGCGCGGTAAGGCTCGGGGTGATCGCCGACCCGCTCGCGCACGGCGTCGGTGCAGTCGGACATGGAGAGCTCGGAGGTGAGCTCCTTGATGTCCTTGTAGAACAGGCTCACCGCCATCCAGCGGCCCAGCTCCAGCACTTCGGCGGTCACCTTGGCGGTGACGAAGGGGTTGCCGTCGCGGTCACCGCCCATCCAGGAGGTGAACTTGACCGGCGCGGCATCCAGCGGCAGCCGCACACCCAGGTGGTGTTGCAGCCGTTCGTCCAGATTGCGCATGAATTCGGGGATGGCCGGCCACAGGCTGTTTTCCACCACGGCGAAGCCCCACTTGGCTTCGTCTACCGGGGTCGGGCGCTGTTCGCGGATCTCGTTGGTGTGCCAGGCCTGGTTGACCAGCTGTTCGATGCGATTGAGGATCTTGTCCCGCTCGCGGGGCAGCAAATCGGAGAGCTCCAGCGCCTCGAGGCAGTCGTTGAGCTGCACGTGCTTGTGGATCAGGGTGCGACGGGTCACCTCGGTGGGGTGAGCGGTCAGCACCAGATCGATGTCCAGCTCGCGCACGGCCTGGATGATGGCTTCCTGCGACAGGTTGGAGGCTTTCAGCTTGTCGAACATCTGCTCGAGCGGATCCGGGGTGCAGACCTGCTCTTCGCAGCGACGGGAGATGGTGTGGAACTGTTCGGCCACGTTGGCCAGGTTGAGAAACTGGCTGAAGGCGCGGGCCACCGGCAGCAGCTCGTCATCGCTCAGGTTGCGCAGGGTATCGAGCAGACGTTCCCGGTCTGTCTCATTGCCTTTGCGGGAGGATTTGGCCAGCTGGCGAATGGTTTCGATCTTGTCGAGGAAGGCCTGTCCCTGATGATCCTTGATGGACTTGCCCAGCAGTTGACCCAGCATGCCTACGTTGGCGCGTAGTGCGGCGTACTTTTCGTTCATTCCACATCCTTATCTTGTTGGTGCCTGACACCCATCCGGGGTGAGAGACGACCTCACTTATTGTTGTGCGATTACAACATATGCTCCGTCATCTTAGGGTGACAATCTACCCAGATTGTCTGCGCAAGGTCAAATAACAGGCCGATTCAGAACATGTATTTCCATCACCTGTCCCGAGGTGCGATGTCATGTAACTTACTTACATTCCCGTCAATTCAGAGACAGAAACGGCGGATCAGGTGCTGCAATACGCGGGTGGTCGGTTTGACGAACGACAGATCCAGATATTCGTCCGGCTGGTGGGCCTGGGCGATGTGGCCGGGGCCCAGCACTATGGTTTCACAACCGAGCTGCTGGATGAAGGGGGCCTCGGTGCAATAGTTCACGGATTCGGCGGCCCGGCCGCTCGCCCGCTCGGCCTCGCGCACCAGCTCGGAGTCATCGGCGCAGGCGTAGGCGGGGATCGGCTCGTGCAGGTGCTGCAGGTGCAGGCAACCCGGCTGGTGGATCTCGATGGGGGAGAGCGCCTCTTTGAGCATGCCCATCAGCTCGTCGGGGCCCACCTGCGGGGTGGGGCGCATGTCGATGTGCAGTTCGCAGCAGCCGCAGATGCGGTTCGGGCTGTCGCCCCCCTGGATGTATCCCAGATTCAGCGTGGGCTGCGGCACGGCGAATCTGTGGTCGGCGTACTTCTCCTTCAGGCTGTGCTGCAGCTTGAGCACCTGGCCCATGGCCTGGTGCATGATCTCCAGCGCGTTGACGCCGTTGGCAGGATCCGAGCTGTGACCGCTCCGGCCCGTGATGCGGATGGCTTCCGACATGTGCCCCTTGTGGGCCACCACCGGCACCAGTCCGGTCGGCTCGCCGATCACCGCGTAGTCGGGTTTGAGTTCGGCTGCGGCGGCGATGGCGCGGGCCCCCGCCATGGTGGTCTCTTCATCGGCGGTAGCCAGGATGCGCAGCGGCTTGCTGAGCGTCTTGAGATCGATCTCCTTGAGCGCCTCGACGATAAAGGCGAAGAAGCCCTTCATGTCGATGGTACCGAGGCCATAGAGGCGGTTGCCCTCTTCGGTCACCTTGAAGGGATCCTTGCGCCAGGCGCCCTCGTCGAACGGCACAGTATCGGTGTGGCCCGCCAGCAGCAGCCCCCCTTCGCCCTGACCTATCGTCGCCACCAGATTGAACTTGCCCGGCAGATCGGGCAGGGCGGTCACCTCGCACTGAAAACCGAGCTGACCGAACCAGTCGGCCAGCAGCCGGATCACCGCCTCATTGCTCTGATCCCAGCGGGGATCCGTGCTGCTGATGGACGGAATCGCAATAATATTCTTGTAGAGTGAAAAAAAATCCAGATTGGCCACCTGCTCCTCCTTGCTTCCCCGGAATGTTTCTGTTAGAAAATACAAATGCAAAGTGAGTGCATGAATATTCTGTAAGTTTGCCTGAATACGTGGCTCATCGACAAGGCTTCTAGTTGTAAGGGAAAGTTAATGTTCTGTCACCTGATCTATAACCGACGACACACACCCGCCTGAATTGCCCCTCCGCACTCGTGCATGGGGCATCGAACCCCCTTGTGCACCGCAGCACCATGCTGTGAATCTCGAACTCTGACTTGGAATACTCAACATGCTTAACACCGTTATCGTCGGTGCCAGTGGCTACGCGGGAGCCGAGCTGGCCGCCCTGGTCCAGAACCATCCACAACTCAAGCTGTTCGGCCTCTATGTTTCCGCCGGCAGCCAGGACGCCCACAAGCGTTTCTCTTCTCTGCATCCCCAGTGGGTCGGCGCGCTCGATCAGCCGCTGCTGCCGCTGGACGAGGATGGCATGACCCGGATCCTGACCCAGGCCGATCTGGTGCTGCTGGCCACCGCCCACGAGGTGAGCGCCACGCTGGCACCCAAGTTCCTCGCCAAGGGGCTGCCGGTGTTCGATCTCTCCGGTGCCTTCCGGGTCAGGGATCAGCAGTTTTACGCCTCCTACTACGGCTTCACCCACGACAGTGAGCAGTGGCTGGATCAGGCCGCCTACGGCCTGGCCGAGTGGAATGCCGAAGCGGTCAAGGCGGCCCAGCTGATTGCCGTGCCAGGTTGCTACCCGACCGCCTCCCTCTGCGCCCTCAAGCCGCTGCAGCAGGCAGGACTGATTGCCAAGGGGTGGCAGCCCATCATCAACGCCGTCTCCGGGGTCTCCGGTGCCGGTCGCAAGGCGGCCATCAACACCAGCTTCTGCGAGGTGAGCCTCAATCCCTACGGCACCTTCAATCACAGGCATCAGCCGGAGATCAGCCACCACCTCGGCAAGGAGGTGCTGTTCCAGCCCCACCTTGGCAACTATGTGCGCGGCATCCTGGCCACCATCTATGTGCAGCTGGCGGATGGCGTGACGCCGACCCAGGTGGACCAGGCCTACCTCAAGGCCTACGAGGGCAAGCCGCTGGTGCGCCTGACCGGCCAGATGCCCTCCATCCGTGGTGTCGCGGGCACCCCGTACTGCGACCTCGCCTGGCAACAGCAGGGCAACATGCTGGTGGTGGTTTGTGCCATCGACAACCTGCTCAAGGGCGCCGCCTCCCAGGCCATGCAGTGCATAAATATCAAATTCGGATTTGAACCGGCCACCGGCCTGATTTAAGGACTCAAGGAAGGATCACAACGATGGACAAGCAGACTCTGGTAATCAAGTTGGGTGGCGCACTGATCGAAAACGACGAGGCGCTGACCGCCCTGTTCGCCACCCTCAAGACCTTTCTGGACGAGCAGCACAGACCCCTGGTGCTGGTGCACGGCGGCGGCTGCCTGGTGGATGACCTGCTCAAGGGGCTGGGTCTCACCTCCACCAAGAAGAACGGTCTGCGGGTGACCCCGTTCGAGCAGATCCCCTTCATCGCCGGCGCGCTGGCCGGTACCGCCAACAAGATGATGATGGCCAAGGCCATCGCCACCGACATTCCGGCGGTGGGGCTCTGTCTGGCGGACGGC
Source organism: Aeromonas hydrophila subsp. hydrophila ATCC 7966 (assembly GCF_000014805.1). Classification (NCBI taxonomy): domain Bacteria; kingdom Pseudomonadati; phylum Pseudomonadota; class Gammaproteobacteria; order Aeromonadales; family Aeromonadaceae; genus Aeromonas; species Aeromonas hydrophila. The sequence goes on from NC_008570.1 coordinate 632,592, forward strand.
GGTCTGTGCCAGGTGACCCAGCTCGACCCGGCACTCGGCGCCGTGGGTGACTGCCAACCGGGCAACCCGGCGCTGGTGACCGGCATCCTGGGGCAGGGCTTCCTGCCGGTGGTGAGCTCCATCGGCATCACGGCCCAGGGGCAGCTGATGAACGTCAACGCGGATCAGGCGGCTACCGCAATTGCCGAGGCGCTGGGCGCCGACCTGGTGATGCTCTCCGACGTGAGCGGCATCCTGGATGGCAAGGGCAAGCTGGTGCCTCAGCTCGACAAGGTGACCGCGCTGGATCTGATGGAGAAGGGGGTGATCAGCGACGGCATGGCGGTCAAGGTGAAAGCCGCCCTGCATGCTGCCGAGACCCTGGGCAAGCCGGTCTGTGTCGCCAGCTGGCGCTACCCGGATCAGCTGCTCAAGCTGCTGGCTGGCGGCGCGGTCGGCACCCAAGTGGCTATTTGATCTCCACCGGAGCAAGGAACATCCGATGCAACATCTTCTGAAAGACAGTGATCTGAACAAAGCCCAGATTGAAGCGCTGATTGCCCTGGGCAAAGCGGTCAAGGCCGATCCGAAAAAGTACGGCCAGGCACTGGCGGGCAAGAGCGTGGTGACCCTGTTCGAGAAACCCTCCCTGCGCACCCGGGTCACCTTCGACATCGGCATCGCCAAGCTGGGCGGCCACAGCGTCTATCTGGATCAGCAGAACGGCGCGCTGGGCAAGCGCGAATCGGTGCAGGACTTTGCCGCCAACCTGTCGCGCTGGTGTGATGCCATCGTCGCCCGGGTGTTCGATCACCAGACTCTGGTCGAGCTGGCGGAGCACGGCACAGTGCCGGTGGTGAACAGCCTGTGCAACCTCTACCACCCCTGCCAGGGGCTGGCGGACTTCATGACCATCAGCGAACACTACGGCGATCTGTCGAAGGTGAAGCTGGCTTATCTCGGCGATGGCAACAACGTCAGCCACTCCCTGCTGCTGCTGGGGGCGACCCTCGGCACCAACGTGACCCTGGTCTGCCCGAAAGGCCACGGCCCGGATACCCAGATCTTCCTGCAGGCCCAGGCGCTGGCGGCCCAGTCCGGTGCGACCATCCACATCAGCGATGACGTGGCGGCCATCGAAGGCTTTGACGTGGCCTACACGGATACCTGGGTCTCCATGGGTGACAACACGCCAATGGAGCAGGTAAAAGATATCTTTATGCCTTATCAGATCAACCAGGCCCTGCTCGACCGCACCGGCATCCAGCATGTGCTGCACTGTCAGCCGGCGCACCGGGAGCTGGAGATCACCTCTCAGGTCATGGACGGGCCTGGCTCCCTCATCATGGACGAGGCAGAAAACCGGATGCATATCCAGAACGCCGTACTGCTGACCCTGCTTGGGCACAAATAACGGCAACCGACCCCAAATAACACCCTTTTATCGAATCATCATGGAGAGAAGTAAATGAGCGGAATCAACAAGATCGTACTGGCTTACTCGGGCGGACTGGATACCTCGGCCATCATTCCCTGGCTGAAGGAAAACTATGATGCGGAGATCATCGCCTTCGTCGCCGATGTCGGTCAGGAGCGTGACGATCTGGAAGGGATCGAGCAAAAAGCCATCGCCTCCGGCGCCACCAAGTGCATCGTCAAGGATCTGCGGGAAGAGTTCGTCAAAGAGTACGTCTACCCGACCCTGAAGACCGGCGCCGTCTATGAGGGCACCTACCTGCTGGGTACCTCCATGGCCCGTCCGGTGATCGCCAAGGCGATGGTCGAGGCGGCGCTGGCGGAAGGGGCCGATGCCATCTCCCACGGTTGCACCGGCAAGGGCAACGATCAGGTGCGTTTCGAAGGTGCAGTCGCCGCGCTGGCGCCCCAGCTGAAAGTGATCGCCCCCTGGCGTCTGTGGGACATGCGCTCCCGGGAAGATCTGCTGGCCTACCTGGAGACCCGCAACATCCCCTGCAAGGCGACCCTGAAGAAGATCTACAGCCGCGACGCCAACGCCTGGCACATCTCCACCGAGGGTGGCGAGCTGGAGAGTACCTGGAACGAGCCGTCCGAAGCGGTCTGGCAGTGGACCGTACCGGCCGAGCAGGCACCGGATCAGCCGGAGTACGTCAAGCTGACCGTGGCTCAGGGTGAAGTGGTGGCCGTTGACGACCAGCCGCTCAGTCCGCACCAGATCCTGACCACCCTGAACGAGCGTGCCGGCAAGCACGGCGTGGGCCGCATCGACATCACCGAAAACCGGATGGTGGGCATGAAGTCCCGTGGCTGTTACGAGACCCCGGGCGGTACCGTGATGGTCGCCGCACTGCGCGCCGTGGAAGAGCTGGTCTTGGATCGCCCGACCCGCGCCTGGCGGGAAAAGCTGGGTGCCGAGTTCTCCCACCTGGTCTATGACGGTCGCTGGTTCACCCCGCTGTGCAAGGCCATTGTCGCCTCTGCCAACGCCATCGCCGAAGATCTCGACGGTGAAGTGGTGCTGAAAATGTACAAGGGTCAGGTCACCGCGGTGCAGAAGAAGTCGCCGAACAGCCTCTACTCCGAAGACTTCGCCACCTTCGGCGCCGACGAAGTGTACGACCAGAGTCATGCCGAAGGCTTTATCCGTCTCTACACCCTGGCGAGCCGGATCCGCGCCATGAAGGAGCAGCATCAGGCCATCGGTGGCGATCACACTCACGGCTAAGCAAGCGCGATAACCCGTTGATTCCGTTGAGGGGGCATGGCCCCCTCTTCCATAGGTCGAGGGCATGGCCCCTGATCCATCATCGGCGGTGTGACAAGAGCGGCAGCGCCCCGGCCGCTTCTGTGAGATAACAGGCTCGCAGAAAAACAGGGCACGATTTCAAGCTCGGTGGCCAGGGCGCCGCCGACAACGCATTCAAGGAGAGCAGTATGGCACTTTGGGGTGGACGCTTCAGTCAGGGAGCCGATAGCCGGTTCAAGCAGTTCAACGATTCGCTGCGGTTCGATTACCGGCTGGCGGAGCAGGATATTCAAGGCTCCATGGCCTGGGCCAAAGCGCTGGTCAAGGTGGGCGTGTTGACCGCCGATGAGCAGGGCAAGTTGCAGCAGGCGATGGAAGTGCTGCTCGCTTCGGTGCAGCAGGATCCTCAGCAGATCCTGATCTCGGATGCGGAAGACATTCACTCCTGGGTTGAGAGTGCGCTTATCGCCGCCGTCGGCGATCTCGGCAAGAAGCTGCACACCGGCCGCTCGCGCAACGATCAGGTCGCCACCGACCTGAAACTCTGGTGCAAGGCGCAGGGCGAGCTGCTGCTCGGCTCCATCACCGCCCTGCAACAGGGGCTGGTGGCCTCTGCCCGTGCCAATCAGGCTGCCGTGCTGCCGGGTTACACCCACCTGCAGCGGGCCCAGCCGGTCACCTACGCCCACTGGGCGCTGGCCTATGTGGAGATGCTGGAGCGGGATTACTCCCGGCTGCAGGATGCCCTCAAGCGCCTCGACACCAGCCCGCTCGGCTGCGGCGCGCTGGCGGGTACCGCCTACGCCATCGACCGCGAAGCCCTGGCGCTCGATATGGGTTTTGCCGGCGCCACCCGCAACAGCCTGGATTCGGTCTCCGATCGGGATCACGTGGTGGAGCTGATGCACGTCGCGTCCCTCTCCATGACCCACCTGTCGCGCTTTGCCGAAGACCTCATCTTCTACAACACAGGTGAAGCCGGTTTTGTGGAGCTCTCCGATGCGGTCACTTCCGGCTCGTCGCTGATGCCGCAGAAGAAGAACCCGGATGCGCTGGAGCTGATCCGTGGCAAGACCGGCCGGGTGGTCGGCGCCCAGATGGGCATGCTGATGAGCCTCAAGGCGCTGCCGCTGGCCTACAACAAGGACATGCAGGAAGACAAAGAGGGGCTGTTCGATGCCCTCGACACCTGGCACGACTGCCTCGATATGGCGGCGCTGGTGCTGATCGATCTGAAGGTCAATGGCGAGCGCACCATGGCGGCGGCCCAGGGCGGCTACGCCAACGCCACCGAGCTGGCGGATTATCTGGTGGCCAAGGGCATTCCGTTCCGCGAGGCGCACCATATCGTCGGCGAGACCGTGGTCTACGCGATCCAGGTGAAGAAGCCGCTGGAGGAGCTGACCATCGGCGAGTTCCAGCGTTTCAGCCCGGTGATCGAGTTCGACGTCTACCCCAATCTGGAACTGGAAGCGACCTTGGCCAAGCGGGTCGCCAAAGGCGGTGTCGCCCGGGAGCAGGTTGAGGCAGCCCTCATTGCCGCCGAAACCTGGCTGGCCAAACGAGCTGGTTAATCCCATCGGCTTGTCATTAGAATAAGAACAAAAAACGGCAACCGATGTTGCCGTTTTATTCAATTTACCGACATTAACTCAGATAAACTTGAGTTTTATGCATACATAAATATAGATTTATTAATCTCTATCGTTATCATTTGCTTTTATATAACCCAAGCTTTCCAATCTTATTTTCATCGATTTTTCAGAAACCAAAAATTTTTTTGATAAGATTTTTATGAGATAATCAACGGAGACCTTCTCTTTTTTTTCTTTCAGTATAGTAACTAAATTACTTAGCTCCCTACTAATTAATTGAGGTGGCATTAATAACTGTGCAGCAAAACGGTCAGCTTTAGTTTCCTTATGACTTTTCAAAGCCCCACGATTGAATGCAACGTCAACAATCATATCTTCCTCTAAATTATCAATATTAGGAATTATGTCATTAAACAGATGACCAACTTCATGAGCCAAAGTAAACCGCTGCCTAGTTAAAACCTCAGTTGGATTAACCCAGATGTCTATCTTATCTACTAATCCGCTTTCATCTTTTTTTATTTTCAAAAAGCCAGAAACAAATAAATCATTCAAGTCAAAATCAGATAGCAAATTAACTTTTTCAATTTTCCTGGCAATATCCTTAATATCAATAGGGAGTTCTAAGTAATTGACATCTCCATATATGGCATACAAAAGCTCAGCTGCTGAGCTGATTCCTTTTGCATCAGCCAACGAGATAATATTTTTCCTATTATCGATGGCAAATGTCATGTCTGTTCCTCTTCAATTACTTCAGAAAGAGCTTGCGCCAAATCGACAACAGTTTCACTCTCGGCCTCTACTGGAGACTCTCTGGTGTCGCTCGCACTTTGCGAAGAGCTATAAGCAACAACCTTATCATGAATCATACTTGGTAGCTCTTTTTGAAGCTCTTCTACAATGTTGCCTTTTAGTATATCTAGTTTTTCTGCTATTGTCGCGTGCTCAAAAGTATGAGCAACAATATCAATTAATGATTGATCTTCTGATAGCTGCGATTTGGCATCCTGACATAAATCCTTCACTTCTTGTCGACGTATTCTTATAGCGAATAAAAAACCTATAAGGGTTATTATCCCTAGGACAACAGAATACCAAGTGAGACTACTAGAATACATATCTGAATAGGTTGCTTGCAGTTTATCTTGTGTTGATATAGCAATTTCAGATGTTTTTTTCGCCTCAGTTATATTAACTAATGAAGCTTCATACTTATCAATAAGATCATCTGTATCAGACTTTATATCTTTAATTTGCTTTTCTAATGAGATAACTCTCTCTTTTAAAATAGCATTTTCAATGTATAACGTTCTAACTTCACCATATTGCTCGGACGTTAAGTTTTTGGTCTCTAACGCAGTAACCTGATTCTTAAGCAGGTTATTTTCCTGCTTGAGCAATAAATTCAACGTTTCGTTTGACATAACAATTAAGCATCATGATTTTTCCCGTATTCTACAAGAATAACATTAATATGAAAAGAAATTAAAAGACACATTAGTATCTAAAAATAGTTTTTAGTCTAATCACATTTTATTACTTACTCATAACTCATACACTGGTATTAAGCATCCTGCCAACCCCCTCCCCCTTGCCATTGGGCAGGGTCTGTTTAAAGGCACCGAGCAGCTGGTCGAGATTGAGATTGCTGGCGCCGAGGGAATCCTTGAGGGTGTCGAGCTCGCTTTGTAGCGCATCGAGGCGGGTGCTCTGGGTGCCGTCAGCCAGCTGGGTGCGGGCGGCGTCGATGGCCTGGGGCAAGGACTGGCCTGAGTACTCCTGACCCAGGGTCTGCATCAGCGCCCCCATGAAGTGGTTGATGGCGGGGCGGCTCTGCTCGCTGTTGGCATCCTTGACTCCCAGCCGCTGGAACAGGCTCTGCACCGTGGGGGCGAGCCGCTCTTCCTGCACGGGAGTTTCGGCCTTGGCCTGTGGCGTGCCATCGCCGAGCAGCTTGCTGCCGAGCTTGAGGGCAAGGGAGGCGAGGGGAAGCAGGGTGCTGATGGCGATCATGATGTCACTCTCCGTACGACTGATGTCATGACGGAGCAGGGAATGGGCCAGCTTGGCGAAAATTCAGACTGAAAATGGCAGGGGACTGATCCTGCTGTGAATTTAGTTTTTGCCTGGCAGGAGGCGGGTGAGTGCGGGAGGGAACGGCGGCAAACCCTTGCAGCCCGGGGGCTGGCCGGTTTGCCGCCCGGCTTGCCGGATCAGAGCTCCTTGAATGGGCGGCGCTTCTCCTCCTCGATGACGATGGCCTCCAGATTGGCGATGCGCTCCTGCAGCTGGTTGATGAGCACGTCCTGTTTGCCGAGGCGGTCGGTGATGCGAATATCCCCCAGCTGGTAGCGGGCCCGCTTGCTGAGAAAGCCGAACAGTGCGCTGATGAAGACGATCAGCACGATACCGGTCCACATGGTCATGAGTGACTCCTTGCCGATGAACAAACGAGAAAACAGCCTGCTTGCCTTCTGTTGTCTCATACCCGATTGCCGGCTGCAATGGCCGACAATCGGGCACTGCGACCCGCGTCAGATCGTCTGCCAGAGCGGGCGGCCGAGCCAGAGCCCCCACAGGGTGAGGTGCAGCAGCACGATGAACCAGAACACCCTGCGATAGCTCCCCTTCTGGGTCTTGTGACGCAACCAGTGGCGGGCCACCAGGGCACCTGGCCAGCCGCCGAACAGCTCCAGCAGGTGGAGCCGGGATTCGGGGATGCGCCAGCCACCGCGAATGGCCTGGCGCTTGTCGTGGGCGTAGGCCAGCACCGTCAGCAGGCTCATGGTGGTGACGATGGCGAGCGGCCACCAGTTGGCATCGGCCAGGCCGAGCCAGGCGGTCCACAGCAGGGGAAGCAGGGCGAGCCAGATCACAGGGCCAGCTCCCAGCCACGGGGGGCGTCCGGGCTCAGGCTGCGGATCACGCGCGCCGGGTTGCCCACCGCCACCGAGTCGGCCGGAATGTCGCGGGTGATCACGGCGCCGGCACCTATGATGGAGCGCGGCCCTATGGTGACGCCGGGGCAGATGATGGCGCCGCCGCCAATCCAGCAGTCATCGCCGATCCGCACCGGCTTGTTGTAGGCGGTCCAGTTGCGTCGCTCCAGATAGTCCATGGTGTGGGTGGCGGTGTAGATCTGCACGTTGGGGGCCAGCAGCACATGGCTGCCGATGTGCACCTCGCCCACGTCGAGAATGGTGATGTTGAAGTTGAAGAAGGTCTTTTCGCCGATGTGGATGTTGCGGCCGAATTCGCAGGTGAAGGGAGTGCTGATCCAGCAGGAGTCGGGGCAGTGGCCGAACAGCTCGCCGCACAGGCGCTGGCGCAGGGCTTCGTCACCGGCCGGGGAGGCGTTGAGTTGTGCCAGCAGCGCCTGACCACGGATCCGGTCGTTCGCTATCTCCTCGCTCTGGCTGTCCAGGGCGCCGCCCGCCAGTACCTTGTCCCAATCGCTTGCCATGCTACAGCTCCTCTCATGTGCCAAGAGGAGCCAGTATACGCGAGCACTTTGGCGGCGTCAGGCTGTCACTTGCTGCAAGCTCAGGTGCCGGGCCAGATCAGCGGCAGGATCAGCAGGGCCGAGACGAAGTAGGGCAGCAGCACCCGCAGCCCCAGCCGGCGACCGCCGATCCCCAGGGCCAGCAGCCCCTTCACCAGCGAGTTGACCAGCCCGGCCAGCAGGATGCCGCGGGCCGCCACCTCCAGCGCCAACTCCTTGTGGGAGAGCTGGGAGAGCGACAAGGTGATGGCGTCCACGTCGGTGATGCCGGAGACCAGCGACAGCAGGTAGACCCCGGAGTTGCCCACCTTGCTCTGCAGCAGGGTGGCCATGAAGCCGATCAGCGCCAGCAGCAGGCCGAATTTGATGGCGGTGGCGAGATCGAGCGGGTTGCTGGTCTGGGGCTGCACCGGGCCGTCGGTCAGCTCCTCGCGCTGGCGCCAGAACCAGAAGGCAAAGCCGTAGACGGTGGCTGCCAGCAGCAGCAGGGGCGCCGCCAGACGCATCGCCAGCTCGCTGTGAATGAGCAGCACCAGCACCAGCAGCCGCAGCCACATGGTGGCTCCCGCCAGCAGGATGCCGGTGGCCAGCAGCCGCTCCAGCCCGCCCTGCTCCTTGTTGAGGCGGGCGAACTGCAGGGTGAGGGCGGTGGAGGAGGCGAGCCCCGCCAGTATGCTGGTGAGCACCAGCCCGGCGCGGGTGCCGAGCAGGCGTACCGCGAAGTGGCCGCAGAACGAGATGCCGGCGATCACTACCACCATCAGCCAGATCTTGAAGGGATTGAAGGCATCGAGTGGCCCCATCTCCTCGTTGGGCAGCACCGGCAGCAGCACCAGCGAGATGAGCAGAAAGCGCAGGGTGGCGTGAAATTCGGTCTCGCTCAGAAACAGCATCCCCTGCTGGATCTTGCCCTTGAGCCCCATCAAGAGGGCCGCCAGCACGGCGCAGGCCACCGCCTCGCTCGGGCTCAACAGCACCGACATCAGCCCCAGCAGATAGGTGAGCAGCATGGCCACCGAGCTGGTGAGGCCGAATTCCCCCTGCCAGCGCTGGGCCAGCCAGACCGAGAGGCCGCAGCCCGTCACCACCGCCAGCAGACCGAGCAGCGGCAGCCAGGGGCCCAGGGTGGGCAGCAGCAGGGCGCAGACCCCGCCGAGCAGGCCGATGAGGCCGTAGGTGCGCATCCCGGCGATGCGCTGGTTGTCCCCCAGCTGGCGCACCTGCCAGCCCCGCTCCAGTCCGATGATGAGGCCGATGGCCAGCGACACCAGGGCGCCATTGACGGGTTCTGCATTGATCCACATAACGACTTCCTTTTCGTCATCTGCCTGCCTTGTTTCCATGATGGCACAGCCGGCACCGGGCCAGCGCGGCCTGGCTCACAGAGTGCGCGAATGGCGCCTGTGGCCTCCTGATATGAGCAAATGAGATAAGCAAAGCGTTATTTCTTGGTTCTCGGCATAACAAGCCCGCGGCATGCTGCATTCAACCCAACGAGATATGGAGTATCCCCATGAAACTGCGAATGACCGCCCTGACCCTGCTCTCCCTGCTGGCCCTCGGTCAGGCCAATGCCGCCGAGATCCGTTTGCTCAACGTCTCCTACGATCCGACCCGCGAACTGTTCCAGGAGTTCAACGGCGCCTTCGCCAAGGAGTGGAAGGCGAAGACCGGCGACGACGTGGTGGTCAGCCAGTCCCATGGTGGCTCCGGCAAGCAGGCGCGCGCCGTGGTGGACGGGCTGGAGGCGGACGTGGTGTCGCTGGCGCTGGCCTATGACGTCGATGCAGTGGCCAAGCAGGGGCTGACCGCCGCCGACTGGCAGAGCCGGCTGGCCAACAATGCGGCGCCCTACACCTCCACCATCGTGTTCCTGGTGCGCAAGGACAATCCCAAGCAGATCAAGGACTGGGATGATCTGGTGCGCAAGGACGTGGCCATCGTCACCCCCAACCCCAAGACCTCCGGTGGGGCGCGCTGGAACTACCTGGCGGCCTGGGGCTATGCCCTGAAGAAGAGCGGCAGCGAGGAGGGGGCCAAGCAGTTCGTCGGCGATCTCTACAAGAACGTGAAGGTGCTGGACTCCGGCGCCCGCGGTGCCACCACCAGCTTCATCGAGCGCGGCCTCGGCGACGTGCTGCTGGCCTGGGAGAACGAAGCCCTGCTGGTACTGGGTCAGCCCGGCAACAGCGACAAGTTCGAGCTGGTGGTGCCGTCGGTCTCCATCCTGGCCGAGCCGCCGGTGGCGGTGGTGGACAAAGTGGCCAAGAAGCACGGCACCGAGGCGGTGGCCAAGGCTTACCTCGATTACCTCTACTCCGACGAGGGGCAGCGCATCATCGCCAAATATCACTATCGCCCCAGCAACCCGGCGATCCTGAAGGAGACCGCGGCCCAGTTCCCGCAACTGGCGCTGTTCACCGTCAAGGATCTGGAAGGGGATTGGGACAAGGCGCAGAAGAAGCACTTCGCCCAGGGGGCCCTGTTTGACCAGATCTACCAGCCGGGTCGCTAAGCGGCCGGCCATCGTCGACTTAACTGGCCCCTGTGCCAGCTGATAGGAGCACCAAGATGAACAAGATCCTCCTGGTTCCCGGTCTGCACAACAGTGGGCCGGATCACTGGCAAAGCCGCTGGCACCAATACTTCCCCCACTGGCAGCGGATGGTGGGCCTGCCGTGGGATCGGCCGGACCTCACGGTCTGGAGCGCCAAGCTGGCGAGCAAGCTGCGCAGCCGGCGCGGCCGGGCTCACCTGGTGGCTCACTCCTTCGGCGCGCTGGCGGCCATCACGGCGGCACGCCAGCAGCCCGACAAGGTGGCCTCGCTGTTCATCGTGGCCCCGGCGGATCCGGCCCGCTTCGGCTTGCCAGACGAGCTGCTGGCAGGATCGCTCAAGGTGTCGGCCCAGCTGGTTGCCAGCCGCAACGATCCCTGGATGAGCTTTGAGCGGGCCGAGTACTGGAGCCGCCAGTGGCAGGTGCCGCTGTTCGATGCCGGCGAGGTGGGCCACATCAATGCCCAGTCCGGCCACGGCGAGTGGAACCAGGGGCTCAACCTGCTCGGCACCCTCTATCGGCGGGCCGAGATGGTGGTGGAGCCGACGCCGGCGGTGTGGGAGCGACGGGCGGCCTTGAGTTTTCGCTGAGCGGCGAGCGTTGATCACAAAGGTTTGGAACAGAGAAGGAGGGCAGGCACCCGACACCGCGACAGTCTGATTTGGATAGCTTGGTACATTGCACGACGCTCCATTTTTAGGTCTTTTATTTATATAAAAGACCTTTTTTTCATTTTATGGCTCTAAAAGCCTTGTCCGCCGCTGTTAGACAAAAAAGTGCTTAGCAAAGGCGTTATTGGTGTTTGTTGCCCCAAACAGGAATGCGCAGAATCGCTGTATCTAATGTTTTTCATAACAAACGGATGCGTTATGCGATTTGGTTCTTACTCCGTGCTGCCGGGCTTCGGCCCGACCCTCGGCTTCAGCCTGCTCTATCTGGGCGTGCTGGTGCTGCTGCCGCTCTCGGCGCTGGTGCTGTTCGCGGTGAACAATCTGACCCTGGCCGAGTTCTGGCAGGTGATAGGTTCGCCGCGGGTGCTCGCCTCTTTTCGTCTGAGCTTCGGGGCTGCCCTGGTGGCGGCGCTGCTCAACGCCCTGTTCGGCCTGATCCTGGCCTGGGTGCTGGTGCGCTACACCTTCCCCGGCCGTCGACTGGTGGATGCCCTGATCGATCTGCCGTTCGCCATGCCCACCGCCGTCTCCGGCATCGCCCTGTGCGCCATCTTCGCCCCCAACGGCTGGATCGGGCAGTGGGTTGCCCCGTTTGGCATCGAGCTCGCCTACAACCCCATCGGGGTGGTGATTGCACTCACCTTCATCGGGCTGCCGTTCGTGGTGCGCACCCTGCAGCCGGTGCTGCGGGAAGCCGAGACCGAGCAGGAGGAGGCCGCCGCCAGCCTGGGCGCCGATCGTTGGCAGACCTTCATCCGGGTGCTGTGGCCGACCCTGGTGCCGGCCCTGCTGACCGGCTTTGCCCTGGCCTTCGCGCGGGCGGTGGGGGAGTACGGCTCCGTCATCTTCATCGCCGGCAACCTGCCGATGGTGTCGGAGATCGCACCGCTGATGATCATGAGCCACCTGGAGGAGTACGACTACGCCGGCGCCTCCGCCATCGCCGTGGTCATGCTGCTGATCTCTTTCATTTTGTTACTGCTTATCAACAAGTTGCAGGCCTGGAGCTGGGCCCGCATCGGAGGGAGCCGGATATGAATGCATCCAACGCAAGCCTGGCGCTGGCCACGGGCGAGGCGGCGCCGACCACTTCGGTGCGCCAGCCACCCGTCATCCGCGAGCCGGTCTGGGTCAAGTGGCTGCTGATCACGGTCGGCCTCGGCTGGTTTGCCGCCCTGCTGCTGCTGCCGCTGGCCACCGTCTTCATCCAGGCGCTGAGCCCTGGCTTGACCTTCTTCTGGCACGCCATCAGCGAGCCGGACGCCCTCAGTGCCCTCGGCCTCACCGCCCTGGTGACCCTCTGCTCGGTGCCCCTCAACCTGCTGTTCGGGGTCGCCGCGGCCTGGGCCATCGCCCGTTTCCGCTTCCCGGGCCGGCAGCTGCTCATCACCATCATCGATCTGCCGTTCTCCGTGTCGCCGGTGATCGCGGGGCTGATGTTCGTGCTGATGTTCGGTAGCCGCGGCTGGTTCGGCGAATGGCTGAGCGAGCACGACATCAAGGTGATCTTCGCCACCCCCGGCATCATCCTGGCCACCACCTTCATCACGGTGCCCTTCGTGGTGCGCGAGCTGCTGCCCCAGATGGAGGCGCGCGGCCCGGAAGAGGAAGAGGCGGCCATCATGCTGGGAGCGAGCGGCCTGCAGATGTTCTGGCGGGTCACCCTGCCCGGCATTCGCTGGAGCCTGATGTACGGCCTGCTGCTCTGTACCGCCCGCGCGGTCGGGGAGTTCGGCGCCGTGTCGGTGGTATCCGGCCACATTCGCGGCCAGACCAACACCCTGCCGCTGCACATCGAGATCCTCTACAACGAGTACCAGACCGGCGCCGCCTTCGCGGTGGCCAGCCTGTTGGCCCTGTTCGGGATCTTCACCCTGCTGGGGGAAACCCTGCTGGCCCGGCTGCGTGCCCAGCCCACTCACTCTCACTGATCACCGAATTCAAGAGGCTGCCATGAGCATTCAGGTACAAGGACTCAACAAGCATTTCAACCAGTACGCGGCGCTGGCCGACATCAACCTCGACTTTCACGATGGTGAGCTGGTGGCGCTGCTCGGCCCCTCTGGCTGCGGCAAGACCACCTTGCTGCGGATCATCGCCGGGCTGGAGCAGGCCGACAGCGGCAGCGTGATCATCCGCGGCGAGGATGCCTCGGATCTGCACGTGCGCGAGCGCAACGTCGGCTTCGTGTTCCAGCACTACGCCCTGTTTCGTCACATGACGGTGTTCGAAAACGTGGCGTTTGGCCTGCGGGTCAAGCCGCGCAGCGAGCGACCGGCCGAGGCGGCGATCCGCGCCCGGGTCAAGGAGCTGCTGGATCTGGTGCAGCTCAGCCACGTGGCCGCGCGCTACCCGACCCAGCTTTCCGGCGGTCAACGTCAGCGGGTCGCGCTGGCCCGCGCGCTGGCGGTGCAGCCCAAGGTGCTGCTGCTGGATGAGCCCTTCGGCGCCCTCGACGCCCAGGTGCGCAAGGAGCTGCGCCGCTGGCTGCGGGAGCTGCACGACGAGCTGCACGTCACCAGCCTGTTCGTCACCCACGATCAGGAGGAGGCGCTGGAGGTGGCGGATCGGGTGGTGCTGATGAACGCCGGCAAGGTCGAGCAGATCGGCACCCCGGCCGAGGTCTACGACCAGCCCGCCAGCTCCTTCGTGCACAGCTTCCTCGGCAGCGTGAACCTGTTTCGCGGCCGGGTGGCCGGGCAGGGGCTCGGCATCGGCGAGCAGCTGCTGGGCGGGCCCATCAGCTCCCAGCTGGCGGAGGGCAGCGCCGCCGTCGCCTATGTGCGTCCCCACGAGCTGGAGATACTGCCAGCGGATGCGCCGGGTGGCATCAGCGCCACCATCACCCGCCTGCTACCCATGGGGCCACGCATCCGGGTGGAACTGCGTGGCAATGGGGATACAAACGGTGCACACTTCGAAGCCGAGCTGAGCAAGGAGGCGGCCCGCGCCTTCAGCCCGGGCCAGGGGGTGCGGCTGGTGGCCAAACAGGCCCAGCTTTACCCGGATTACCAGATTTGAGGGGCAGGCCCCTGGCGGGCCGCGCAGGCAAGCAGCGTGACCATGGCGGGGTCTGCCCGCCTGGGGTACAACAGGGTCAGTATGGCGCTCAGAGTTCAGGCTCTAGCGGCCAGACAAGATAACAACAAGGCGGCGGGGAAGGCCCCGACCGGCCGGTCAGCGCAGGAGGCGATGACGTGAATTTTCAGCAGTTGCGAATTATCCGGGAGGCGGCACGGCGGGATTACAACCTGACCGAGGTGGCCAATGCCCTGTTTACCTCCCAGTCCGGGGTCAGCCGCCATATCCGCGAGCTGGAAGAGGAGCTGGGGATCGAGTTGTTCATCCGCTACGGCAAGCGGCTGCTCGGCATGACCGAGCCGGGCAAGGAGCTGCTGGTGATCGCCGAGCGCATCCTCAACGACGCCAACAACATCCGCAAGCTGGCCAGCACCTTCGCCAACCGCGAGTCGGGCCGGCTGCTGGTGGCGACCACCCATACCCAGGCCCGCTATGCCCTGCCACGAGTGGTGAAGGCGTTTCGCGAGCAGTTCCCGCTGGTGCAGCTGGAGCTGCGCCAGGGCAGCCCGGAGGAGATAGTGCGGCTGGTGCAGACCGGCGAGGTGGACATCGGCATCAGCAGCGAGCAGCTCGACAAGAGCGAAGGGGTGGTGGCGTTTCCCTACTACCGCTGGCACCACAACATAGTGGTGCCGGAGCAGCATCCGCTCACCGCCGAGCGGGAGCTGACCCTGGCGGCGCTGGCCCACTGGCCCATCATCACCTATCAGGCCGGCCTGACCGGGCGGGCGCGGGTGGACGAGGCGTTTGCCGAGGCCGGCATCGCCCCGCAGATCCTGCTGACCGCGCAGGACTCCGACGTCATCAAGACCTATGTCGAGCTGGAGATGGGAGTGGGCATACTGGCGGACATGGCGTTCGACACCCAGCGCGACAAGGGGCTGGTACAGCTGGACGGCAGCCGGTTGTTCGCGCCCCACACCGCCTGGATCGGTCTCAAGCAGGGGCAGTTCCAGCACAACTTCGCCTGGCAGTTCATCCAGCTCTGCAACCCGGAGCTGGCGCTGGCGGACATTCAGGCCCGCGCCATGGGCAGCGAGGCGGCCATCGATTTCCAGATCTGAGGTGGTGCATCAGAGAAAACGGGGAGCCAGTGGCTCCCCGTTTTGTTGATGGTGTCATGCTGTGCCTGCGGATCAGTTCACCTGGATCCAGGCATCCTGCCAATTGGTGCCGACCCCGGGTTCATACTGGGTGGCACTGGCCGACCACTGACTGCACCAGCCGCGATAGGGGAAGGGCTTGCACTGATAGACCTTGCCGTTCTTGGGCTGCAGCACCTTGGTACCGTCGGTGTAGGACTTGAGCCCGTCCGGGAAGGTGAACTGGTAGTCACCGCCGGCGGCCGGATCCTTGAGCATCAGATCCAGGGTCTGCTGCACCGCATCGCCACCGGCCTTGGGTTTGCCCTCGATCACCAGCTGGTGGTGACCGGCGCTGAGCCCGGTCAGCGGCATGGTGAAGCTGTGGGTGCTGTCCTTGATGTCGGCGCTGGTCTGCCCCTTGGCGGCCCCACCGTGATCATACAGGGTGTTGGTGACGGTCAGATCGCCCTCGGCGGCCACGGTAAAGTTGAGGGTAAGCTTGCCCTCGTCGAGCAGGTAGTCGCTCTCCAGGCCGCTCACGCTGACACCGTTGCTCACCGGCGGCTGCTGTTGTTCGAGCTGGATCTCGACTCGCTCCAGGGCGCTGCCCGCCTTGAAGTAGACCGGGTTCTGGCCGTAGATAGGGTTGAACTGGCCTTCGCCGCTCTGCTGGCCGGCGCGGATCTGGCTCTGCTCTGCATTGATCTTGGTCGCCAGGGCGTGGGCCCAGTTGTTCTTCTGGCCCTGCTCCGGGCTGGCGATGGTCAGCTCGGTCTGCAGATCGGGGCGCACGCCGTTGGCGTCGAACACCAGGGTTCTGGCCTTGTCGCCGACCGCCAGCTCGGTGGAAGGATAGATGGTGCCGCCCTGGCTCCAGGCCAGCGGCGGCTGGGTGCCGCCCTTGAAGTTGGCGTCGATCACGTTATAGAAGCTGTTGCTGGTGTCCCCCACTTCCCACACCCCCAGGATCACCTGATAGCCGGTGCGCTGGGGTAGGTTGCACTGGTGGGTGACCTGCTTGGGCGGCTGGGTCATGTTGCCGTCCACCACGCAGAAGGGGGTGAGCTCGAAGGCGGCGCGGGTCAGCGGCTGATTCGGGTTCCAGTCCTGCTTGGTGAGGTAGTAGCGCCAGTTGCGGGTGACGTGGTTGGCGGTGAAGGTCCAGCTGATGGCGAAGGGGCCGGCCTGTACCTCGCGGCGGGTCCAGCGGTCGCTGGTCTGGGCGTTCAGCTCGCGCCAGCTGGCACTGCCAGCCGAGGCGATCTGACCATCGGGCGGGCCGGCCTGCGGGAAGCCGGAGGGGCCTTCCACGCTCTGGGGCTCCCATTGCACCGCGCCGCACTGGCTGTTGCCGCCGGTCTTGCACAGGTAGTTGCGCGATTCCGGCTGGCTGATGTAGCCGTGGGCGAGCACGCTGCCACTGACCAGCAGGGCCAGCGTCGCAGCGACGTGATTGAGTTGGATTTTTGCTGCCATACATTCCTCTGTTCGACAGATGTGGGCAGTCAAGTTGGCAGGGGGAGTTCCCCGAAGCACGATGTGGCAACCCCGCTATCCTGGACGACATGTCTTTAGACCGGAGGCTTTGCGTCCTGGCCTTTCAACCAGTTTGCCAAATGACTACATAAAGGGTCATGGTGTCGCGTTTGGCGACAACCCATCATGGCTATTTTTGATTAAATAATTAAGTGTAAATCTTTACAGCTTGACCTCATCGGAGTAGAGCAAACACTTAACTGTTTGTTTTTAAATGGTGGTTAACTGAACGTCGCCGCATCAATGTCGTCGAACAGGTCGACAAGATGCAAAAAATCCACATTTTTCATCAATGAAGCACGCCCCCGTCAGCCGGGCTGACGGGGGCGTGCGCTGCGACAGGGTAGGACGGATCAGTGGCGAACGCGGGGGCGTTCAGCCGGGCTCACCTGCCGGTGCAGAGGGGCGAGCCGCTGCTCCAGCTGCTGGTCGATGGCGCTGCCGAGTTTGAATACCGCCAGCCGCTCGTCCAGGCTGCGCGAAAGTCCGGCCAGCAGTTCGCTCTCCCGGGCCAGCTGGGAGGCGGACTGGGACATCTCCAGCGCCGAGTCGTTGATGCCGCTGACGTTGCGGTTCATGTCCTCCGCCACCATGCTCTGCTGCTCCGCCGCGGTCGCTATCTGGGTCGCCATGTCGCTGACGTGCTGGATATGGTTGACGATGAGGGAGAGATCCTGGCCCGCCTTCTCCGACTGGCTGACGCTGCTCTCCGCCAGCTTGCGGCTGGCGTCCATGGCGCTGGCGGCGGTCACCGCCCGCTGTTGCAGCTGGGCTATGGTGCTCTGGATCTCCTCGGTGGACTGGCGGGTGCGACTGGCCAGCTGGCGCACTTCGTCGGCCACCACGGCAAACCCACGGCCCTGTTCGCCGGCGCGGGCCGCCTCGATGGCGGCGTTGAGGGCCAGCAGGTTGGTCTGCTCCGAGATGGCGCTGATGACCGCCGTCACCTCGCTTATCTGCATCACCCCCTCTTTAAGCTGGTTGACCTGCAGGGTGGCCTGCTCCACCTCGGTGGCCAGCGCCTGGATGCCGTGCACGCTGGCGTGCACGTCACGGTTGCCGAGGCCGGCCTCGCTGGTGGCGTCCTGGGTGTCGCGGGCGGTGTTCTCGGCGTGACCCGCCACGTCGGAGATGGTGGCGCTCATCTCGTTCATGGCGGTGGCGAGCTGGGCCAGCTGATCCCGCTGGCTGTTGACCGCCTGGTTGGTCTGCTCGGCGGAGGCGGCGATGCGCAGGGCGGCATCCGCCACGTTGCGGGCCCCCTGGCTCGCCTCCAGCAGGGCGCGGCGAATGGCGTTGAGTCCCTGGTTGGTGCAGCTGGCGACGGCGCCCAGCTCATCCTGGCCGTGCACCGGGATGCTCACCACCAGATCGCCGGCGGCCACCTGCTGCATGGCCCGGTTGATCTCGGCCAGCGGATTGACGATGGAGCGGCTGATGGCAAAGCCCAGCAGTCCCATCAGCAGGGTCACCAGCAAGGTGGCGCCCCCCATCAGCTGATACTGGGACCAGATGGTGGCCTGGATGTCCTGCAGCAGCACGCCGGATCCGAGGATCCAGCCCCAGGGCTGATAACCGGCCACCAGCGACATCTTCTGGGCCGCCTCGCCGGAGGGGGAGATCCACTTGTATTCCAGCCGGCCGCTGTGGCCCCCCTTGCCGAGATCCACCATCTGCTGCCAGTGGACGCCGGCGGTAGCGGTGCCGCTCTCGCCCATCTGCTGGCCGACCAGCTCGGGTCTGACGGGGTGCACCACCATCCGGCGGTTCTCATCCAGCACGAACAGGTAGTTGTCGCCGTCAAAGCGCATGCTGTTGAGCATGGCCTTGGCTTCGGCCTGGGCCTGGGGGGCAGGCAGGGTGGCCGCCAGCGTCTGGATCCGGCTCATGGCCAGATCCAGTACGGCCTGCAGCCTGGCTTCCCGTTCACTCATCAGGTTGCGATGCAGGGCACTGGCCGAGATGAGCAGTAGTGCGATGAAACCGATCAGCGCCAGTGAGAGCAACAGCATCAGTTTGCGGCTCACGGCAATATCACCGAGCTTGAACATAGTCTCTTCCTTAACTTTCCCGTGCGGGTCTGGTGGTGGCCAGTCCGTTGGCTGGCCCTGATTATTTTGTTATTAACATTTAATTAACTTTCAATGGCTTGGGGCCATAAAAGGCCAATTGAGCAATTTGACAATCAGTATAGCCAGCAGACAGAAACCCTCGCTTTTGATAGCGTGATGGCGCGCATCCCGGCGCACTATTTGTCTGCTCAATTTGCAGAAAATGTGAATGAGTTGGCATTTCACCAAAAAGGAGTGGGCGCCCTCGTGGCCGCCCCATAACAAGAGGGAAGTTATGAGTTCCATTGCCAGGAATTATCTCAACCAGCTCAACGCCGACTACCTGCAGGTACACAGGCGCAAGGAGGATCTGTTCTGGTCCACCTACATGGGCACCAGCGACGATCAGGCCGGCTTCACCGCCGCCGAGCAGGCTTACAAGGCGTTCTGCGCCGATCCGGCGCGCCTGCCGGTGCTGCGGCAGATGCAGGCCCAGGCCGAGGAGACCGAGCTCAAGCGCGGTCTGGGGGGCTGGATCGCCTTCTTCGAGTGCAACGTCATCGAGGATCCTCAGGCCGCCGCCCTGATGGACGAACTGGTGGCCGCCGAGGCGGCGCTGTTTGCCCGTCGCCGGGAGCTGAAGCTGACCTTGCTGGACGAGCAGGGCCGGCAGGTGGCCGGCAGCCTGCCCGCCGCCAGCACGGCGCTGGCCGCCAGCAGCGACGAGGCGGTGCGCCAAAGCGCGCTCGCCATGTTCCACACCCTGGAGCAGTGGGTGGTGGACAACGGCTATCTGGCCATCGTCGCGCTGCGCAACCGCTTCGCCCGCGCCATGGGTTATCGCGACTACTTCGACTACAAGGTGCACAAGAACGAGCAGATGAGCCCGGCGCAGCTGTTCGCCATTCTCGACGACTTCATCGCCGGCACCGAGCAGCGGCTGCACCAGAGCCTGGCCGAGCTGAAAGCGGCCAAGGGGGAGGCGGCCCTGCTGCCCCACAACCTGCGCTACAGCGTGAGTGGCGACGTGACCCGCCAGCTCGACCCTTACGTGCCCTTCTCGCGGGCGCTGCAGGACTGGGTCGAGAGCTTTCGCCGGCTCGGCATCCAGTACCGCGGTGCCA